>NZ_JACRVW010000070.1:0-576 GCF_018812085.1 Gluconobacter sp. P5H9_a | reverse complement strand
ATTACCATATTTGGTTAAGTATTTTGATAAGAGGAAATTATACAGTGCTTACTGACAAAGAAATTAACGATGCCAAAATTGGCTTCAAGTACCAACATCCATCAGACATTCTTCACGAGCATGAAGACTGTATTAGGATGGCGTATGAATGGTTAGATGCTCAGACAACAATAAAAACAAAACCAAAACACAGTAGAGCTCTAAAGCATATTATAGAAAAATGGGCAGGAAGATATATATCTCAATCAGACGTAGAAATAGCTGCTTATTTACATCCAAAAATAACAGGGAAATACCCAAATTTTAATTTAAGCGCCAAGTTTACACGCCCACTAGACTCAAGATTAAATGGTATAGGCCAAGCTTTTACTCAAGATTATAGAGACCGATTTGATCCTAAGGTATATTCTAAATCCGAGTAATATTTATACCTGAGCAGCCTGCGGCGCTAGCGCGCTGCATTCGCTCTGGGTCTGCACCAATGTTTTTTTCTGATTATTCTGTCTGCTCATGAAGCAAAGAAATTTTAGCGGCTAAAACTACCGTTTTCCGGTAGTATCAATGTCTGAACTTGAT
>NZ_JACRVW010000069.1:0-577 GCF_018812085.1 Gluconobacter sp. P5H9_a | reverse complement strand
CCCCTAGAATTGCCGGGCATAGCTGGACTTGCGACCAGCACTCACGCCTGTGGGTCCTTAACTATCACTGATGCAGACGCCCTGACGGGCGGGCTACGCCGCTCCCGCGCTGCGCTCGCTCCGGGTCTGTTCGGCTCTGTGCTATGCTCATCTGCTTGCTCAGCGGACAAGGAGTATTTTAGCCACGAAAATACTTCTGATGTTGCTCTGGAGCGGTGTAAAAGCCGCCCCATGTTCGTGACATCTAACATTACCATATTTGGTTAAGTATTTTGATAAGAGGAAATGATACAGTGCTTACTGACAAAGAAATTAACGATGCCAAAATTGGCTTCAAGTACCAACATCCATCAGACATTCTTCACGAGCATGAAGACTGTATTAGGATGGCGTATGAATGGTTAGATGCTCAGACAACAATAAAAACAAAACCAAAACACAGTAGAGCTCTAAAGCATATTATAGAAAAATGGGCAGGAAGATATATATCAGATGCTCAGACAACAATAAAAACAAAACCAAAACACAGTAGAGCTCTAAAGCATATTATAGAAAAATGGGCAGGAAGATATATATC
>NZ_JACRVW010000068.1:0-580 GCF_018812085.1 Gluconobacter sp. P5H9_a | reverse complement strand
CATTTCGGAATCCATCATTGACCAGGTCAGAACCTGTCCGCTGGATCAGCGGGCTTTCGTCATGGAAGCCGCGGATGGATCACCGTCTGTCGTGACTGTTCCGACCGTTGCTATGGCCCAGCGAGCAATACAGACTGTTCGGCTGGCTTATGATCGGTTAGCAGCCTGAAGATGGGGACGGAGGGGGGCTTTATTGGTCCCTGCCGTTTTTCCAAAATGTCTGACGCGGCCGACGGTTTGTTTTACTCATTACGGTAGGGCGACATCCCAGAATGTTGTACCCAGGTGGACTGTTTGGCTTACAAAAATGGGGAGTAACGGGGTGAGCAGGCTTGCGCGTGCACGGCCGACTATTCAGGGTTCGGTTTGCAAGTGACGCAAGGTTGCTATCTATAAGGCAATGCCGTATACAGAGATATGCATTCGGTCATAGAAACCCCAATCTTCACCAAACGGGCAGACGCCTGGTTGAGCCATGAAGAGCGGGCGGAACTCATGCGAGTGCTGGCAGAAAACCCCCGAGCAGGCGACGTTATCCCTGGCATGGGAGGCGCCCGTAAAATGCGTTTCGCGGGGGCTG
>NZ_JACRVW010000067.1:0-581 GCF_018812085.1 Gluconobacter sp. P5H9_a | reverse complement strand
TTTTGATAAGAGGAAATTATACAGTGCTTACTGACAAAGAAATTAACGATGCCCAAATTGGCTTCMAGTACCAMCATCCATCAGCCATTCTTCACGAGCATGAAGACTGTATTAGGATGGCGTATGAATGGTTAGATGCTCCGACAACAATAAAAACAAAACCMAAACACAGTAGAGCTCTAAAGCATATTATAGAAAAATGGGCAGGAAGATATATATCKCAATCAGACGTAGAAATAGCTGCTTATGTACATCCAAAAATAACAGGGAAATACTCAAATTTKAATATAAGCGCCAAGTTTACACGCCCACTAGACTCAAGATTAAATGGTATAGGCCAAGCTTTTACTCAAGATTATAGAGACCGATTTGATCCTAAGGTATATTCTAAATCCGAGTAATATTTATACCTGAGCAGCCTGCGGCGCTAGCGCGCTGCATTCGCTCTGGGTCTGCACCAATGTGTTTTTCTGATTATTCTGTCTGCTCATGAAGCAAAGAAATTGTAGCGGCTAAAACTACCGTTGTCCGGTAGTATCAAGGTCTGAACTTGATTGAGCGACAGGAGCGGCATGATGATG
>NZ_JACRVW010000066.1:0-585 GCF_018812085.1 Gluconobacter sp. P5H9_a | reverse complement strand
GAGATATATATCTTCCTGCCCATTTTTCTATAATATGCTTTAGAGCTCTACTGTGTTTTGGTTTTGTTTTTATTGTTGTCTGAGCATCTAACCATTCATACGCCATCCTAATACAGTCTTCATGCTCGTGAAGAATGTCTGATGGATGTTGGTACTTGAAGCCACTTTTGGCATCGTTAATTTCTTTGTCAGTAAGCACTGTATAATTTCCTCTTATCMAAATACTTACCCAAATATGGTAATGTTAGATGTCACGAAAATGGGGCGGCTTTTMCACCGCTCCAKAGCAACATCAGMCKTATTTTAGTGGCTACAMTACTCCTTTTCCTCTGMGCMAGCAGATGAGCATAKCACAGAGCAGAACAGACCCGGAGCGAGCGCAGCGCGGGAGCGGCGTAGCCCGCCCGTCAGGGCGTCTGGGTGGGATTAAGCCGTAAAATCGAAGATGACTTTTCCTGCGCCTGCGTGAGCTATTCCCTGCAATTCTAGGGGCGATTTTGTATCTGCATCAGTGATAGTTAATGACCCACCGGCTTGAATGCTTTTCGCAATTCCTTGCAGTTCCAGACTACTTCTTCCTTTAGC
>NZ_JACRVW010000065.1:0-590 GCF_018812085.1 Gluconobacter sp. P5H9_a | reverse complement strand
GGGGACTGGCGCGGGTGGTGAGCTGAGGGCCTGACAGTTGCCCGGAAGAACCGGCTGCAAGCCTGCGTTCAGAGTGTCGGGGAAAKGGTAGGCTTCATGGCGCAGCAGTTTGAGGAAATGGKTAATGGGGTTCTGCAATACATTTCCCCGTCCGCCCGGTCTGAGTTCGAGGCCGAATGGTCAGAGGCTGTTGAGCGTGGCTATGCGCCAGAATGGAACGGGGTAGGAGACGGGCCGGGTGAGGCGTCCGGCGCATCATCCAACGGACCCTCGCTAGGTATGTGACAGGTCACGAAAATGGGGCAGCGTCCACACTACCCCAGAGGAACTGACTCATATTTGAGGAGGCATAACTAAGCACAAGGAAACACAACTCGAGACGAGTTAGCGGTCGAGCGGTCTTGAGAACTGTGCGAGATGCGCAGGATTTCGACCGTGGAATCGGCGATGCGATAGACGAGTACATACGGCCAGCAGGACACCAGTTCTCGCGTGCCAGGGACAAGGCCCGGTCGGCCTCGTTCAGGTAGATATGCGAGACGGTCACAGGCTGCGACTATCTGAATAGCAACACGGCTTGCGGCTGCGGG
>NZ_JACRVW010000064.1:0-594 GCF_018812085.1 Gluconobacter sp. P5H9_a | reverse complement strand
TACCCAAATTTTCATTTAAGCGCCAAGTTTACACGCCCACTAGACTCAAGATTCAATGGTATAGGCCAAATTTTCATTTAAGCGCCAAGTTTACACGCCCACTAGACTCAAGATTCTAAATCCGAGTAATATTTATACCTGAGCAGCCTGCGGCGCTAGCGCGCTGCATTCGCTCTGGGTCTGCACCAATGTTTTTTTCTGATTCTTCTGTCTGCTCATGACGCAACGCCATGTTAGCGGCTCCACCTACCGTTTTCCGGTAGTATCACTGTCTGCACTTTATTGAGCGACAGGAKCGGCCTGATGAGCGCACACCCGATTGTCCAGCCTGACTACGCCGAGACGACAGCTTTTGCTGACGCCGTTCGAGACGGAATCCGCGCCGCAGATGAAGGGCGCAAGCGTCCCTATTCTGAGGTGCGTAACTGGCTCCTCTCTTGGGGTACGGAACACGAAAAACCTGCACCACAGCGCGGGTAATCGTGCAAAATTTCATCGTTGATATTACCGATCCAGCGGTCGATGACCTCCAGCGCGGGTAATCGTGCAAAATTTCATCGTTGATATTACCGATCCAGCGGTCGATGACCTCCA
>NZ_JACRVW010000063.1:0-597 GCF_018812085.1 Gluconobacter sp. P5H9_a | reverse complement strand
GATGAAGTAGATCCCCTGTCCTCTCCGATGAAAGCAAAAGGGGTCGGGGAATTGGGGCTTTGTGGCGTGGCAGCAGCGATTGCCAATGCTGTGTATAATGCAACAGGGGTCCGTGTCCGTGATTACCCCATCACGTTAGACAAGCATCTGGCTCATCTTCCCCGGATGTCTTGAACACTTCCGTAAAAGTTACACAACCTGGCCAACCACGAGTGGTTCACACAGATTGATGTCTCTTTCCGAAGTGCCCTTTACTCTCTAACACAAGAACAAATCAGCCTGTCGTTTGAAGCGTTCGAACACCATTTGAGAGCCATTAAGGGCTTGATGGTCTCTTTTAAGGACTGATGGGGAAGCCGAGGCTTCCCCATCAGTACCCAGAGGCTGTTATCCGACCTGACGGAGTTCGGGCAGAGCAGAGCGATCCTCCATCAGATAGGGTCCGCTGGACACGACCTGAATGGAAAGAATACCCGGTTCCCTGCTGCTATTTCCGCTTTGCAGCGGCAACGTCGCATCGCCATCCGTCCAGCGGTGTGTGGAAGATTCCAGTCCATGCCAGCCTGACAGGTTGGACAGGGACAGATGAGCGGTCAG
>NZ_JACRVW010000062.1:0-598 GCF_018812085.1 Gluconobacter sp. P5H9_a | reverse complement strand
TTTTTCTATAATATGCTTTAGAGCTCTACTGTGTTTTGGTTTTGTTTTTATTGTTGTCTGAGCATCTAACCATTCATACGCCATCCTAATACAGTCTTCATGCTCGTGAAGAATGTCTGATGGATGTTGGTACTTGAAGCCAATTTTGGCATCGTTAATTTCTTTGTCAGTAAGCACTGTATAATTTCCTCTTATCAACATACTTAACCAAATATGGTAATGTTAGATGTCACGAAAATGGGGCGGCTTTTACACCGCTCCAGAGCAACATCAGMAGTATTTTAGTGGCTAAAATACTCCTTGTCCTCTGAGCAAGCAGATGAGCATAGCACAGAGCAGAACAGACCCGGAGCGAGCGCAGCGCGGGAGCGGCGTAGCCCGCCCGTCAGGGCGTCTGGGKGGGATTAAGCCGKAAAMTCGAAGATGACTTTTCCTGCGCCGGCGKGAGCTATGCCCTGCAATGCTAGGGGCGATTTTGGATCGGCAKCAGTGATAGGTAATGACCCACCGGATTGAATGCTTTGCGCAATGCCGTGCAGTGCCAGACGACTTCTGCCTTTAGCGGACATGTGGATGCTGGCGCCTGCTTTGGATATCC
>NZ_JACRVW010000061.1:0-612 GCF_018812085.1 Gluconobacter sp. P5H9_a | reverse complement strand
CCCTCTCTAGTTGTCGGCAGCGTCAGGTGTGTAGAAGAGGACGGTAGAGATTGGAGAGGCGAGACGGCGCTGTTCCGCTGCATCATGAGCCGCCCGGGCCGTAGTTCGGAAGCCGGCCCGGGATACAGGTATTACGCTCGGGAGAGTAGAGGAGTAGGCGGCAGGAAAGTGCTTAACTGTTGAAATGACTGTAAATAGAGAGAGAACCGACACGATTAGAAGTTCTCCAGGGCGTTTGTAAAGTCGCGGGAAAATAGAAATGCTTGCCAAGTATCATATGCTAGATTCTCGGCAATAGTAGTCTGGTGAAAAGAATCTTTCGCGATATTCAAAAAGGCAATACCTTCATAAATTTCGCTGGTGATATGCGTAGCCATTGCTTAGGAGAAGTTGACAGAACGGGGATTACTAGAGCGGATAGGGCGGCTCCGATGATCCAACCATTCGCAGATACCTGATTGACGGCGGATCATGCTGATACGACCTGGAAACGGCGGTGAGCGGCAAATGGCGACGCAATACCTGGGAGAATTTATCGGTTGATGAAAAGTTTTCCAGCAATCTTTTCATAAGGAAATATTTTGTGGCTAAGAGAAAGATAGGCGGTTAATC
>NZ_JACRVW010000007.1:0-142819 GCF_018812085.1 Gluconobacter sp. P5H9_a | reverse complement strand
CCATAKKATGGCTGGGACGMATAGTCCCCGTCAMACCCGCCGCGGCGAGGTGAGTTAAAGCTGCGGTCGGTTCTGTTGTTTCTCAACGGTCTAATCCCGAGACTGGGGTGCCACGGAGGGCTTCTATCCCCTGCCATGACGTATTTCAAAAAGGTGAGAAAAGCCTCAGGCCTTCCTCTGAGGGAATCACTAGCATGGTTTTTTCCCGCACTGCCACAACGAAAGTGCGAGAAGTGCCCAACTCGCGCGGATTTTAAGATTGTCTCAGTCCACCAAGGGGCTCCGAAGGCTTTGCTTTGATGCCCAGTAATGACATAAAGACACAAATTAATAGCGTCATTACCCTGATCGTACGCGAGATGCAGAGGTGCCCATGCAGACCCGACTGACTCTTTCCTTCGGGGCCTGTGCCCTACTCGCACTGGCATCTTCGACCGCCATGGCAACTCCTTTGCAGGATCCTTACGGCACCTGGACGATTCAGGGCGAGAATGATGCCGTCTCCACTCTGAAGGGGACATCAGATCAGTATTATACATCTGGCCTGCGCATTAACTGGACGTCAGGAACCGACAATCTTCCGGAGCCGATTGCGAATCTGAATCATTTCCTGATGGGAAATGGGATGCAGCGCATCAGTATCGGTTTGCAGCAGCTGATTTTTACGCCGCGGGAAACCCAGATGGCGCAGCCGCCGCAGGGTGACCGCCCTTACACAGGCCTGATGCTCGGAACGGTCAATCTTATTAACGATACGGATCTGTCCCGTACGGTTATGGGAATCCAGTTCGGTGTCATGGGCCCCGCAGGCCTGGGACGTCAGGTGCAGAACGGGTTCCATAACCTGATCAGCGATACACCGAACAAAGGCTGGAAGCATCAGCTTGCGAATCAGCCGGTCATGCAGATTCAGGCTGGTCGAATTTGGCGTCTGCCAGTTGCCAAGGTTTATGGCATCGGAATGGATGTCCTGCCTGCGGTTTCCGGAGCAGCAGGTGACTATCGGACATATGCAGACGCTGCTGCAACTTTCCGCATCGGTCAGGGGCTGGACAGTGACTTTGGCAACTCCACGATCGGGCCGGGGCTGGATGGTACGGATGCTTTCCGTGGAACGCGCCCTGTTGCCTGGTATTTTTATGGCGGCGTAGAGGGGCAGGCTGTCGGGTATGATGCGTCGTTGCAGGGCAACACAGTGCGCCCCAACTCGCCGCATGTTGAGAAAGTCTGGGATGTTGGCGAAATTCACGCCGGCGTTGCCGTCATGTGGCATGGCATGCGTCTTTCCTATAGCCAGAACTGGCAGACGGCTCAGTTCAAGTCTCAGAAAGCGGGCTTGTTCAACTACGGGTCGCTCAAGCTCTCCGTCAAATTCTAAGACCAGACTTTAGGGTAACGCCCACACTAAAAAGCCCGACCGCAGAAAGCGGGACGGGCTTTTTTCTTAAGTGGATTGCGACGCAGGTTTAGCCTGATCTCCGACCGGGGAGCCAAGGAGATATCCTTGAACCTCTTCGCACCCATAAGCGTCCAAAAAGGCCATCTGGGATTCAGTCTCTACACCTTTGGCACACGTCGTGATGTTCAAGGCGCGTGCAAGTGCGAGAATCGCGCACATGACTTCGTTCGCGCGATTATTTTCCCCGAGGCTATTGATAAACCTGCGATCAAGTTTGATCTGATCCAAGGGATAGAAGCGTAGACGCTCCAGAGATGAAAAGCCGGAGCCAAAGTCATCAAGCGCAAGTCTGACACCGAGCGCGCGGACACGGGACAACTCACGGAATGTGATGTCTTCCGGCCCGAAGAAGCGAGGTTCGGACATTTCAATCTGCAGGCGTTCAGGGGCGAGGCCGCTCTCCTGTAGGATTTCCTTGACCAGTTTTGAGAGGCGCTCGCTGACCAGCCAGACCGGTGAGATATTGACGCAGACCCTGTGAGGAACATCCCATTTTGCCGCCGCCATGCAAGCCGTTCTGAGACTCCAGCTATCCAGCATCTCAACAAGACCTGCTTCTTCGGCGCAACGAATGAAGAGTGCAGGCGGGACTTCGCCGTAACCAGGTCTGGTCCACCGCAGAAGAGCTTCATGAGCGACGATCTGCTGGGATGCTGTGTCAACAACTGGCATCCAGTTCAGGAATAGGCCGTTCTGTTCTACGGCAACGGCCAGATCCTGTTCCAGGCTGGAGGACAGGATATGCATCCGCGTTGTTTCTTCGTCTGCGCGCCTTTCATGGCCACCGCCGAGGCGTTGGGCTTCCATGAGTGCAGCCTTGGCGCTCGTGAGAAGATCATCAACCGTATTCCCATCTTCCGGGAACATTCCCCATCCAACGGATAAAGAAAATGGCAAAGAGGAATTGGCAAGAGCAACGGGAGTTTCAGAAATCCGAAGGATGGATGTCATTAATGATCGTGTTGTTACCTGCGTATAGCCAGATGGCGTCAGCACGATAAAGTTGCCGCCGCCCATGCCGCCAAGGAATGCGCCTTGCGGCAGAAGCTTTTCAATTCTCCGAATGATCTCTTCGAGAATGATGTCGGCAACGTCCCAGCCGTAACGTTCATTAATGAAAGACAGGTGATCGAGATTGAAACGTATTAATCCGAACTTCGCCCGCCTTGTCAGGGTCGCAGTCTGCTCGATGTACCACTGCACGGATTCCATGCTTTGCATGCGGTTCGGCAGGACAGAACCTGTGTTGTAAATTGGATTCCGTGTCAGGCTTGCGAGATCCTCAAGCGCGTCCAAAGTCTTCTGGCCTGAAAGCTCAGCCGTTTCACCCGCAAGCAGGAGGAAAAGAGAAGTTGCCGTTCGCATGTGGCGATGCGCGCTGCCGATACTGATCCCTGCAACGGTTAGTCCTTGTGAGACTTGGAAGGTCTGTGATGAGGGGGTTGCAGAGAGTTCAGCGAAAGGAAAATTACCCAGCGTATCGGTGAGGGGAGCGCCGACATAAGCAATTTCAAACGGTAAGGCCTGCTTTGAAAGGGCGACTATTCCCGCTGAGGAGGCGCCGGTTAAGGAGCGCGCCAGTCTGAGCAGAGGCAGGTAACTGGCGGACGACGTCCCTTTCAGGAAAGAAGCTGCGTGCTGATCGTCACCAGTTGAGAACATACTGTAAACCCGATTATGGATAAGTCGTAAAACCGTCAAAGAACGATAAAGTTCCTTCTCGGAAGACAGATTAACAATTCTTTCTTAAAGGTCCTTTAACCAGAAATCAAAAGGCGGTCGGGCTCGGAGCGGTCAAAGAGCGTTAGCATAATTCTCAATGCTTCGCCCCGAGAACCTTTTAAAGATGGATTACGCATCAGTTCTCGCTCACTATCTTGCTGCATTGCAGTCAAAAGGAGTGAAATTCTTGCTCCTTGGGCTAGTCGGAAGCCCGGAAGGCCTGACTGACGGTCCCCGGCAAGGTCGCCTCCACCTCGGATTCGGTAATCCTCGTCAGCAATCATAAATCCATCGTTAGTGTCTCGTAAAAGTGTAAGTCGCCTGACGGCGGTTGGTGTTGCCAGTCCATCATGCAGTAGCAGGCAGAAGGATTTTTTTGATCCACGACCTACGCGACCTCGGAGCTGGTGGAGCTGGGCCAGACCAAAACGTTCTGCCTGTTCGATCACCATGACGGAGGCGTTAGGGATATCCACACCAACTTCAATCACGGTTGTGGCAACCAGGATGCGTGTTTCACCTCGTCGGAATGCTTCGAGGGCAGCCTGTCGAATAGCTATGTCCTGCTTGCCGTGGGCCAGCCCTACGATGTTGGGGAAGCGTTCTCCCAGCATGGCCCAACGTTCTTCTGCTGCCGCTGCGGATTGTGTTTCGCTGTTTTCAATGAGGGGGCAAACCCAGAAAACCTGAACCCCGTCAGCGACGGCACGAGATATGGCCGCCAGAATGTCTGGCATGGCGTCCATGTTATGCAGGGTCGTGCGAATGGGTTGTCTGCCTGCTGGTTTGGAATCCAGGCGGCTTACGCTCATTTCTCCCCATTCCATGAGCTGAAGCGTTCGCGGAATAGGGGTGGCGGTCATGACCAGAATATCTGTTGCCTGTCCCTTAGCGCTCAGATTCATCCGTTGCTTCACGCCAAAACGGTGCTGCTCGTCAATGACGGCCAGTCCAAGGTCCGCAAACGTCACGCCTTCCTGAAACAGGGCGTGAGTCCCGACGATGATGCGCGCGGTTCCATCGGCAATGGCCGCCAGTGTCTCGCGGCGTGCTGCGCCTTTGATCGTCCCGCTCAGATAAACGCATTGCGTGGGACAAAGGCGCGACACTGTCTCGAAGTGTTGGCGTGCCAGAATTTCAGTTGGCGCCATAAGGGCTGCCTGGGCACCTGATTCCACGGCTTGAAGCATGGCATTCATGGCAACGAATGTTTTGCCGGCTCCCACATCTCCTTGCAGAAGACGCATCATGGGGGCCGTGGCGGCCATATCCTGCCGGATTTCAGTAATAGCTGAGGACTGGGCTGCCGTCGGCTTGTGACCGAAGCGACGATTTAGCTCTGCCTGGAGTGCGCCCGTGCCTGGCATGCTGCGGCCCATCCGGCTGCGTGCTTTGAGGCGAGCCAATCCAAAGCAGAGTTGGTCAGCAAGAAGTTCATCCGCAGCAAGACGGGAAAGTGCGCGCTCTCGCACTGGCGCCCATTCGACATGAGCAGGAATGCTCTCCGGGGCCTGAAGGATGTGGAGCGCCTGTGTAAAAGCTGGCCAGCGGCGCTTTTGGACAAGGGCGTGGTCCTGCCATTCGGGAAAATCGGGCAGAAGCGTCAGGGCCGCGCGCATGGCTTTGCGCACTGTGTATGGAAACAGGCCCGCCGTCAGGGGCCAGACGGGTTCAAGTCTGGGAAAGCTGTCACGCTTTTCCCATGTTGTGACATGATCCGGCTGGGGCATCGTCAACTCACCCTGGAACCGGCTGGTCTTGCCCGAGACAAGAAGTTCTGCCTCGACCGTTGGGGCAGGCATGTTTTTCTGCTGGAAAAAAACCAGATCCAGCCTGCCTGTATCGTCTTCTGTGCGAATGATGGAGGGTTGGCCGGGGCGTGCAGCCTTGCGGATTGAGAGGACACGGACACGCGTTGTCAGGATTTCTCCCGGTGCGAGATTGTGTCCTGCGGCAACTGTGCGCAGAATACGACGGTCAACAATTCGCTCGGGAAGGGTGAACAGCAGGTCCAGGACGCGCCGTCCTCCTGCGATCTTTTCCAGCAGACTTGCATGTCTTGGCCCGATTCCGGGCAGGGACGTCAGTGGTGCGAAGAGTGGAGCAAGAAAATCTGGAGAGGGCTGTTCGGACTGCATTGCAACGGGCGCTCCCCGGGGCTTTTCTTGGTATGGCAGGGTCTGGAACGGCAGGTATAGGGCAAGAGCAGGATGGAACAAAACGAAACCATGAGCCGTGAAATGCCCCTCCCATCCTTTGGTCCGACCGTCTGGGGTGTCCCGGACGGGAGTGTGGCGCTGCTGCTTCGCCAGCGGCTGGCAGAGCATGAAGGGCCGTTGCTGCATGTTGCGCGGGACGACGCTGCTGTTGCGGCTCTGATGGACATGTTGTCCTATCTGATGCCGGAAGTTGAAGTTCTGCGCCTGCCTGCGTGGGACTGCCTGCCTTACGACCGTGTCTCTCCCAACGCTGCTTTGGTTGCGGAGCGTGTTGGAACATTGTGCCGCCTGCTGGAGCCGACGAAAGCACGCCGGATTGTTCTGACGACCGTGCACAGTCTGTTGCAGCGCGTTCCACCGCGATCGGCTTTCAAAGGCCAGTCCATCAGTGTGGCTACGGGTGAAATGCTGGATCAGTCTCTCCTGATCGAGGTTCTTGTCGCCAATGGCTACACGCGGACTGATACAGTCATGGAAGCGGGGGAGTTTGCGGCGAGGGGCGGCATTTTCGACCTTTTCCCTGCCGGCGCACCAGACCCGATCCGCCTCGACCTTTTCGGCGATGAAGTCGAAAATATCCGTGCCTTTGATATCGCTACTCAGCGCTCGACAGAAAAGCTTGCGCGTTTCGAGTTGCGACCTGTCTCGGAGTTCTCTCTCAGTCCGGAGCGTATCAGTCTTTTTCGCACGGGATGGCGCGATACGTTTGGGCCATCAGCTGCATCGGACACGCTTTATGAAAACGTCTCTGATGGGCGGCGTTATCCGGGTCTGGAGCACTATCTGCCGCTTTTCCATGATGGCGATGGCCACCAGATGGAAACGCTGCTGGATTATCTGCCAGACGTTGCAATCAGCTTCGACAGCCATGCACCGGAGATTCTGAAAGCCCGTCTGGACATGATCGCCGACCACTATGAGGCGCGTCGTGTTCCTGTTCGTGATGGCGAGATGCCGTATCGGGCACTTCCGCCGCATCGTCTCTATCTGGACCAGCATGGCTGGAATGCCATGCTCTCCAGGGCGCCATCTGTTTTGCTGAACGCATTTGGCAAACCGGATCTGGGAGAAGGCGTAGAAGCCGGAAGCCGTCCCGGACCGCTTTTTGCCCGGGCCAAGGACGGGTCTCGCGAGGGTGTTTTTGAAGCGTTCGGTAAGCAGGTTGAAGAGTGGGCGCAGTCTGGGCGCCGCACGTATGTCACGGCCTGGAGCCGTGGCTCGCGGGAGCGGATTGCCCATCTGCTTCAGGAACATGGCGTTGGCGTTGAAAGTTATGACGACTGGCCGTCCGCAGCAGGCATGTCCCGCGGGACAGTTGGTCTGCTCGTTCTCGGGCTAGAGCGTGGGTTCGTTTCAGATCGTCTGTGTTTTGTGTCTGAACAGGACCTTCTGGGAGAGCGTATTTCCCGGCCGCCTCGTCGCAAGAAGCGTGGTGAACAGTTCATTTCGCAGGTGGGCGAGATTTCCGAAGGGGACCTCGTTGTTCATCAGGAATACGGGATTGGACGCTATGTCGGGCTTGAGACCATCCGCGAAGGGCTGGTTGCGCATGACTATCTTTCCATTCTGTATGATGGAGAGCAGCGTCTTCTTCTGCCGGTAGAAAATATCGAACTCTTGAGCCGGTTCGGTTCGGAGCAGGCCAGCGTCCAGCTCGACAAGCTCGGTGGTACGGCCTGGCAGGCCCGCAAGGCCAAGATGAAGTCCCGCATCCGCATCATGGCGGGTGAACTGATTCGGACGGCAGCTGCGCGTGCATTGCGTGAAGCTCCTACGCTCGCGCCGGCAGAGGGACTCTGGGATGAATTCTGTGCCCGTTTCCCGTTCGTGGAGACGGAAGATCAGTCCCGTGCCATCGCTGATGTTCTGGAAGACATGAGCTCCGGTCGCCCAATGGACCGGCTGGTGTGTGGCGATGTAGGCTTTGGAAAAACCGAAGTTGCCTTGCGTGCGGCTTTTGTTGCCGCGCTTTCAGGAATGCAGGTGGCTGTTGTTGTTCCGACAACGCTTCTGGCTCGTCAGCATTACCGCGGCTTTGTGGCGCGATTCGAAGGTCTGCCAGTTCGGATCGGACAACTGTCACGCATGGTGACACCCAAGGAAGCGACAAAAGTCCGCGAAGAGATGGCGGATGGTCGTCTGGATATCGTCATCGGGACGCATGCCCTTCTGGCCAAGACGGTCTCTTTCGAACGTCTTGGCCTGCTGATTATTGATGAAGAGCAGCACTTCGGTGTCTCTCACAAGGAAAAGCTCAAGGCCCTGCGGGAAGACGTGCACGTCCTGACACTGTCAGCCACGCCGCTGCCACGTACGCTCCAGTTGTCCCTGTCCGGTGTGCGGGAAATGAGCCTGATTGCGACGCCGCCGACGGATCGTCTGGCAGTTCGCACGTTTATTACGCCGTTTGACAGCGTCATGATCCGCGAAGCGATTCAGCGTGAGCGTTTCCGAGGTGGGCAGGTGTTCTGTGTGTTGCCGCGACTCGCTGATCTGGACCGGATGGCAGAGCGCCTGGCCGAGATTGTTCCGGATGCGAAGGTCATTCAGGCGCATGGGCGTTTGACGCCGACCGAACTGGAACGCGTCATGACCGAATTTGCCGACGGCAAATATGACATCCTGCTCTCCACCAATATCGTGGAGAGTGGTCTCGATATGCCCAGCGTGAATACGATCATCATTCATCGGGCAGATATGTTTGGCTTGGGGCAGCTTTATCAGCTTCGCGGGCGTGTTGGGCGCGGTAAGCAGCGTGGCTATGCCTATCTGACCTGGCCGCAGACGAACCCATTGTCGGCCGCTTCTGAAAAACGTCTGGAAATCATGCAGACGCTCGACTCGCTTGGTGCTGGCTTCACATTGGCATCGCACGATCTGGATCTTCGGGGTGCTGGAAATCTGCTGGGCGATGAGCAGTCCGGGCATATCAAGGAAGTCGGGATCGAGCTGTATCAGCAGATGTTGGAAGATGCTGTCCTGGATTTGCGTCGCGAACGCGGTCGGAAGGCGGAGGAAGAAGACAGCTGGACGCCGAATATTATCCTCGGATTGCCGGTACTGATTCCAGACACGTATGTGCCTGATCTGCCGGTTCGGCTGGGGCTATATCGGCGTATTGCATCTCTGACCGGAGAAGCAGAAGTCGAGGCCATGCGTGCTGAACTTGTGGACCGGTTCGGATCATTGCCGCCAGAGGTGGGGAATCTTCTGGATGTTGTGCTCATCAAGCGTCTTTGCCGTGAGGCTGGTGTGGAGCGTCTGGAAGCCGGGCCGAAGGGTATGGTGCTTCAGTTCCGCAAAAACCGGTTCCAGAACCCCGCCGGGCTGATCGATTGGGCGACTCGTAAGAAGGATTCGGGCGTGAAGATCCGCCCCGATCAGAAGCTAGCCATTATTCGCGAAATGACGAACGCCACCCGCATTGGTTTTGCGAAGAAAGTAACGACCGTTCTGTGCAAACTCGTGCGGAAACTGGAAGACGCCGACTAAGCGTCTTTCCAGCTTCCGCAGTGGCACTCAGGGAACGGCGATAGGGAGCGGAATACGGTTGACCGTCGCTACGCCGCCCTGAAGGGCAATATCCCACGTGGTGGTGTCGCCGCTCTGGCGTCCCATCAGGCGGGCAATGGTAAGGGCGGTGACCACTTTGGTTGGGGCTGTCTGGCGAATGGCCTCGATCAACTGTGCAACATTGGTGATGCTGACATGGGTGTCTGCGGTGGATGTTGCGGCTGAAGAGCCGATCTGAATGGTTCCTGTGCCATCAATAGTGCTGCTTCCGGAAATGGCATGCAGGGCGTTGATCGTGATCTGCTGTGAGGAGCCGGAGAGGCCGCTTACGGACAGATCGGCGGACAGGGACGATGGAATAAGAGGCTGTTTCGAGTCGTGAATGCCTGTTCCATTGACCTTGATGCGGAGCTCAGGGCTGGTCTGGACTGCGTTGATCGTCGCGTGCTGGATGGTCATTGTGTGACCAGGGCGGGACAGTTTTACGCTGCTCCATGAGGCTTCTGGCGTTCCTTCATGGATGTTGTGGACTGTAATGGTGGCATCCTGCCCCTGACAGGCCGGGCTGATACCGCCACGGAAAGCACTCAGTGCTGCATAAGCGGCCGTTGCATTGAACTGTTCCAGCTTGGCTTCCGTGACTGCGCCTTTGGGGTCTTTCAGGGTGATAGGCCCGATATCGAGGCCGATGCCGGTTCCTGTCAGGGTGGCGTGCAGGCCTGATGCTGAAAAGCCGTGGGCGGCAGCCTGGTGGCCGTTCAGGGAATAGGTGAAGCAGGATGCAGGAATGTTCGGCAGCGTGTCTGCAAGAGCAGATGACGCGAAGGAAGGCAGAGCCATCGCTAATGCTGTTACGAAAAGGGTTTTAAAAGACATCATGCCCTCAATGCTGTGGTGTCTGATCTCTCAGACAGAAAGACTGTTAAGACTCTCTTAGGATTATGGAGAGACAATGGTTCCCCATAATCCTTCCTTGCGGGTGAGTGTGCATGTCTTCGTCCATTTCCGCCATGCCAGCGGTGCCGCAATACCTGTCCATCGTGAAAGACGAACAGGCCTCCGTGAACCGATGGGAAAAGACCAGTTCATCTTCGCAGCAGGCATTGACGACGTTCAAGGCTGAGGCCTCTTCCATCACAACGCCTGATCAGCTTCTGAAGAACTACAAGGCGCTGAAAGTCGTTCTTGGCGCCTATAACATGTCTTCCAATATTGATCAGACGGCCGTCCTGAAGCAGCTCATGACGCAGGACCCTACGTCTTCCAAGTCGTTGGCACAGAGAAGCGGGAATGCGTCCTGGAAAGCGTTTGCGACTGCGTTTTCAGACTGGTCGACGTCTCCCCTCTCGTCAGAAGACACTTTGTCTAAAATCGCCCAGAATTACCTGACGAACGGGTATGAAAGCAGCGTTCAGGACGAGACGCCGGGCCTTGGGGATGCTCTTTATTTTACCCGAACCGTCACGTCAGACATGAAGCTTTCCAGCATCATGGCAGATCCGAAACTGTTGAAGGTGGCGGAAAAAGTGTGTGGGTTCGATACAACCCAGTTTGGCGCACTGGATTACGACCAGCAGGTTCGACTGCTGGGGAACAAGCTGGATCTTTCACGTCTCAGCACGTCCCAAGGCGTGCAGCGGTTTGCTGAACAATATCTGGCGCTTCTACAAATCAGCCCTGAAGCATCCACGACGCCTGCCAGTATGCTCACACTTTACGGAAGTGGAGGGACATCGGACGGTATTCTGTCCCTTTTTACAGGAAGCAGTAGCAGTTCCTCGTCATCGCTGTATTCCGCACTTCTCTGATCCGATTGCGTGACATCCTGAGAGGAGGCCTGTATCGCGGCTAGGGGAAACGTGGCAGCGAAAAGGATCTCTCTTCATGGCGGGACTGGACCCTGAAGACTGGAGCGGCATTCGTGCCATGGGACATCAGATGCTGGATGCTCTGTTTGATCGTATGGAACATGTCGGGGAAGGTCCGGTCTGGCGCCCTATGCCGCAGGCAGCCAGGGATGAGCTGAGAACAGGCTTTCCTGCCGAAGGGACCTCTCTGGAAGAGCTGCACGAGCGTTTCACTGAGCTCGTTGTTCCCTATGGCAATGGTAATACTCATCCGGGTTTCATGGGTTGGGTGCATGGCGCCGGAACACCCGTCGGGATGCTGGCAGAAATGCTGGCGGCCGGTATGAACGCCAATTGTGGTGGCCGCAGCCATGCTGCAAATGAAGTCGAGCGTGAAGTTATTCGCTGGGCTCTTTCCATGGTTGGAATGCCGGAAGATGGGTCCGGTTGTCTGGTGACCGGATCTTCCATGGCCAACTTCATCAGCATCATTACGGCCAGCCGGGCGCGTGATCCGTCATTGCGACGGCATGGCGTTGGGCAGAGCAGAATGGTCGGATATGCCGCGACAACGGCCCACGGGTGTCTGCCTCGTGCCTATGATCTTGCTGGTTTCGGAAGCGAGGCTTTGCGCCGTGTTCCGGTGACGGGTGATCATAGGATGGATCTTGCGGCCCTGCGCCAGATGATCACCGAAGACCGCCAGAGCGGGCTGGTGCCCTTCATGGTAGCCGGAACGGCCGGAACGGTGGATTGCGGCGCTATTGATGATCTTCAGGGGATCGAGGCTATCGCACGGGAGAACGGCCTCTGGTTTCATGTGGATGCAGCTTTTGGGGCGCTGGCCTGTTTGTCGTCACGTTTCAAGGCGCAGCTTTCCGGCATTGAAAAGGCTGATAGTCTGGCATTCGATTTTCATAAATGGGCACAAGTCCCCTACGACGCGGGCTGCGTTCTGGTGAGGAATCGTGAACTTCATGCGGCGGCGTTTGCTCAGTCGCTCGACTATCTGACGCGTGAAGCCAGAGGGCTTGCGAGTGGCGCGCCCTGGTTCTGTGATTTCGGGCCAGATCTTTCCCGCGGGTTTCGGGCGCTCAAAGTCTGGATGACGCTGGGCCATTATGGCTCACAGCGTATGGGGCAGATGGTGGAAGAATGTTGTGACGTTGCAGAGCATCTTGCGCGCCGCGTGCAGGCTACGCCCGGGCTCGTTCTGCTCGCGCCAGTAACGCTGAATATTGTCTGCTTCGGAATAGAGGGCCTATCAGATCAGGATGTTTCCGAGCTGGTACAGGATTTGCATGAAAGCGGTGTGGCGGCCCCATCCACAACGCGGATCAACGGTCGGTTGGCGGTGAGGGCGGCGATCGTTAATCACCGCACCACGACCGTCGATACCGACCGTATGTTGGATGCCGTTATCGCGCTCGCCGCTGACCGGCGGGGGTGAACAACTCACTTAACTGGGCCATCATAGTGCCGCCGAGGTCTTCGGCGGAACTGATGGTTACGCTGTGTCGATAGTAACGCGTGACGTCATGGCCAATACCAATAGCCAGAAGCTCCGTGTTCCGATCGCTTTCGATCCGCTTGATGACCTCACGCAGATGGTTCTCAAGATAGTTATGTGGATTGGCGGAGAACGTACTGTCATCCACGGGTGCACCATCTGAAATCACCATGAGAATATGGCGGTGTTCCGGACGCCGTTTCAGGCGCTTCCAGGCCCAGAGCAGCGATTCGCCGTCAATGTTCTCCTTGAGGAGACCATCACGCAGCATGAGGCCAAGGTTCTTCCGGGCCCGGCGCCATGGGGTGTCTGCATCTTTATAGATGATGTGACGCAGGTCGTTCAGACGGCCCGGCTCGGGTGGTCGCCCGTTTTTGACCCACTGTTCCCGGCTTTGTCCACCTTTCCATTGGCGCGTCGTGAAGCCTAGTACTTCAACTTTCACGCCGCAGCGCTCCAACGTGCGCGCCAGAATGTCACCGCAGATGGCTGCGGTTCCAATTGGACGGCCACGCATCGAGCCTGAATTGTCGATCAGGAGTGTGACGACCGTGTCGCGGAACTCCATTTCGCACTCATACTTGTACGAGAGCGGCATGGTGGGGTTCGTGACGACGCGGGATAGGCGCCCGGCATCAATGATGCCCTCCTCCTGCTCGAACTCCCAGCGGCGTTGTTGCTGAGCCATGAGCCGCCGTTGCAGACGATGCGCGAGACGGGAAATCAGGCCCTGAAGTTGAACGAGCTGCTGGTCGAGCTGCTGGCGTAGCCGGTCCAACTCGTCGGGATCGCAGAGCTCGGCAGCTCCGACTTCTTCATCGAACTTTGTGGTGTAAGCTTTATAGGTTGAGCCGCCGCCGATAGCCGTGCCTTCACCTGACTGGTCAGACGGCCCCGCAGCTTCTTCCGAACCTGTCTCAGGGGAATCAAGCGCGTCAGAAGACGTCTCTGTTTCGCCTGTTATTCCGCTTTCACCGCTCTCTGGCTGATAACCATCTTCCTCATCAGGGTCATCGCCTGCAGGTGTCTGCTGATCTTCCTGCGGAACCGCGGCTTCATCTTCGGAAGGCTGTTCGTCTTCAGATAAATCGTCTGAAGGGGCCTGTTGTTCGATTTCCTCTGGGAGTTCTGTGAGCTGGCAGGCACCGAGCAGATGTGTGATCGCGCGTGCGAAGGCTTTCTGGTCAGATTGCGTGACAGCCATTTCCGCCAGTGCGTTTTTGGCTGACGGAGAGAGAGATGCGCGCCAGGCTTCCAGCGCCGGGCCGGCCTGCGAAGGGGTATGCTCTCCTGACATGGCCTCCCGAGCTAGCAGGCTCAGAGCCATGGCGGCAGGCATTTCGTCTTTGGTCGCCATGCGGTTGCAGCCCGCCTCGGCGCACTGCTGGATGACGCGCTGGTCAAGATTGGCGCGAACGCCAGCCATATGGCGGGAGCCATAAACTTCACAGCGCGCCTGTTCGAGGACGTTGAACGCCTCCTGAGCTTGCGGCTCTGGAAACTGCGCGTTCMGGCCACTCTTGTGGTAGCGCAGCTTCAGCGCCGCAGCATCGGCTGCTCCGCGAATTTTCTGAATTTCGCGGTCGTGCATGCTGCGGGACAGGTAGGGCAGTTGCACGGCATCAGGTGCCAGCGGAGCGGGCAGCCTGTTGCCAACAACCGCACCCTGAAAATCCACGCTCTGTTCAGGCGTGCCGCCCATGGCGCGAAGGGTTGCGATTGTGGCGCGGCGGAAACCTTCCTGACGGTTTTCGTCAGGAGGGGAGTTCTTGGGCGCGGACAAGGTTTTTTACTCCACCGGGGAGGTGTTGAAACAACGCTGATAGTATTCCGCAACAATACCGCGCTCGGCTTCGTCGCACTTGTTCAGGAACGTGAGGCGGAACGCGAAAGCGACATCGTTGAAAATGTTGAAGTTCTCAGCCCAGGCAATGACAGTTCGTGGGGACATGACTGTGGAGATGTCTCCGGCCATAAAACCCGAGCGTGTCAGGTTGGCCAAAGCGACCATACGCTCGACCATCTTTGTCTTGTCCTTGTCGTCCGTACCGATTTTCAGCTTGGAGGTGACAATGGCGACTTCCTGTTCAAGCGGCAGATAGTTGAGGGTGGCGACAATGTTCCAGCGATCCATCTGACCCTGATTGATCTGCTGCGTGCCGTGATACAGGCCTGTCGTGTCACCAAGGCCAACGGTATTTGCGGTCGCAAAGAGGCGGAAGGCCGGGTTGGGACGGATCACGCGGTTTTGGTCCAGAAGGGTAAGGTGACCCTCTGCTTCGAGAACGCGCTGAATCACGAACATCACGTCCGGACGGCCTGCGTCATATTCATCGAAAATTAGCGCACAGGGATGCTGCAGGCACCAAGGCAGCAAACCTTCACGGAATTCCGTTACCTGCTTGCCGTCGCGCAGGACGATGGCGTCCTTGCCGATGAGATCAATACGGGACACGTGGCTGTCGAGGTTGATACGGACGCAGGGCCAGTTCAGGCGCGCAGCAATCTGCTCAATGTGGGAGGACTTTCCCGTTCCATGGAAGCCCTGAACCATCACGCGGCGGTTATAGGCAAAACCCGCAAGAATGGCGCGTGTCGTGTCTTCATCGAACTTGTAGGATGGATCGATGTCAGGGACGTGCTCTGTCCGGACGGAATAGGCTGGGATCTGAAGATCGGTCTTGATGCCAAAGACTTCACGCGAAGACACCGTGAGGTCGGGCGCACCAAGAACACTGGTTGGGACCGCAGAACTTTCGGCGGTGGTGACGGTTTCCGGGGCGTCGATCGTCGCGAAATCACTCATGAGACTGGCGGACTTTCATTGAATTCAGGAATGTTCTGAAAAGATGGGCCTTTAGGCTCTATTCTTCCAGAGAGAAAATCAGGAAACGAACTCTGACTCGCGACTGAAATGCGTTTTCAGCACGGCATACGCGGATCCGATGGCCTTGAAACGCTCTTCAGCCTGCTTGTCGCCAATATTCGCATCAGGGTGGTGACGGCGGGCAAGGGCACGATATCGGCTTTTGACGTCATCCAACGACACGGGCCATGTCAGGTCCAACGTTGCGAGAGGCAGTCGAAGCGGTTCTGGTGGGCCGTCGGCTGTGGCGCGCTGACGTGCACTGTCTTTGGCGCGCTGGGCTCGGTCGCGGCGGCTGGCACCGAGAATATCCAGTGGGTCCAGAACATCTTCTTCGTTGAATTCGGCTTTCTGTGCCGCACCCGTCCCAAGTTTCCACGAAGGGCGCTGCCACGACGTGTCAGCTCTGAGCTGGGCTTCGATCTGGGCCGGTGTCATGCCGCGATAGAAGTCCCATCGCGCGTTATAGTCGCGAACGTGTTGAAGGCAGAACCAGAAGTAGGACCGCAGGGCATCGCGCCCGCGGGGAGCACGGTAGCCGGCAGGCTCTGCACAGCCTGGATGATCGCAGGTCTGGTCCGGTGCCTCTGGATCGGGGTCAAAAGCCCGATGTCTGGTAGATTTACGCTGCATGGTGTCTGATATGGGCAATGTGAGCCGTTTGATGCAAGCGGACAAACCAAGTCGGATTTAATTGACCATGACGCAGCCCCTCACCAGACGGGATCGAATAGCTGAAATTCTCCAGCGGGAACTGGCGCCGAGCGTCCTTGAAATTCAGGATGACAGTGCCCGGCATGCCCATCATGCAGGAGCAAAAGCTTTGGGGAGTATGGGAGAAACGCATTTCAATGTCGCCATCACCAGTGCGAAGTTTGACGGACTGAACCGGATTGCCCGGCATCGCTTGGTGAACGGATTGCTGGCAGGGGAGTTTGAAACAGGACTTCATGCCCTGTCTCTTGTTCTGTACGGAGAAGCTACTCCATGAAGCGTGCACTTCTAGCTCTTCTTTTTCTGTCTGGCTGCGCCACGAGTGGGTACGGGCATCTCCCTGCAGACCAGCAGGCAGACGTTCATAGAATTGAAACCTACATGAACGGTGTGACCGGGATGCAGGCGTCTTTCAATCAGACTGGCCCTGATAATGGGGTCAGTGCCGGACGATTCGTTTATATGCCCGGGCATCTGCGACTTGATTACGTGACGCCGCACACAATGGAACTTGTGGCCGGGGATGGTCATCTGGTTCTGGATGATATGGATAGCGGGGCTGTGACCCATCTGTCCCTGAAGCGGAACCCATTGGGGCTGCTGCTTCATTACCCAATCCGGTTTGACCAGGGGATCCAGGTGACGGATGTGCGACGCGGCCAGGGGTCTCTTCAGGTTTCGGTCGCAGAAGCGGATAACCCTTCACAGGGACTGCTGACACTCCAGTTCTCCGACACCGCCGGAAAGCTCTTGCTGATTGGTTTGCAGGGTGTGGATGCCCGGCAAAACCATTTCAGCGTGTCTCTGGGGAATATAGCGGAGGGGGTAACAGTGACCCCGACCGTTTTTACTCCGCCCGGGGGATAGTACCGAAATGCGCTGGCCAGGAAGCGGCCAGCGCCCGATCCAGGTCTTCCATGGAAAGGGTTGGGTTGAACCGTCTGAGGCTGGTGACGCCGAATTCTCGTATTCCGCAGGGAACGATGCCGTCAAAGTCATCAAGGGCTGGATCAAGGTTGATCGAGACGCCGTGCCAGCTGACCCATCGGCTGACCCGGATGCCAAGCGCAGCGATCTTGGCTTCTTCGCCTGTAAGAGGATCAAAGGCCCAGACGCCGATGCGTCCTTCTCTCGTAAAAGCCGTTACACCGAGGTGCTTGAGGGTCTCAATGATCCAGGTTTCAAGTCCTTTGACGAAAGCGCGAAGATCCTTGGGAGGTATCGTGCCGTTTTGGTGGCTGAGATTCAGGAGAACGTAAGCCAATCTCTGACCTGGCCCATGATACGTCCACTGACCGCCACGGCCTGCCTCATAAGTAGGATAGTGATGTGGATTATAGAGATCCTGCTGCTTTGCCGACGTTCCGGCCGTAAAGACGGGGGGATGCTCTACAAGCCAGACGACGGGATCGGCTGTTCCCTCGTGGATTTGGCGCGAGCGAGTGGCCATGAAGTTCAGAGCATCAGGGTACGGCGTTAGCCCGTCGGATTTTTTCCACAAAATTTCTTCACAAATATCGTTTCTGGTCATTGCTCTCGTTTCAGGCATCAGCTATATCGCCCCTCACCGGACGGTCTTGCACTACACAAGACGGTTTGTCACGGGGCGGCCGTGGCGGAATGGTAGACGCGCAAGCTTGAGGTGCTTGTGGGGGCAACCCCGTGGAAGTTCGAGTCTTCTCGGCCGCACCATCACTCTTCTGAAGTGATGGAAAAAATCTCGAAAATAAAAAATAAAACTCACCCTGAATGCCAAAGTTAAGGCATCAGTGTGATGTTTTTCTGTCTGTGCCATTTTGTTGCCAGACTGCTCATCCACAGTTATGCCTAACGATGTTTTCATCTGAACGCTGTTTGCCTTCGAGGCAGTGGTCAAATGATGTCTTGGCTGATGTGTGAGGTTTCGTGATCAAGCCCTTAAAAAAAGCAGTCCTTCCCGTTGCAGGACTAGGAACGCGTTTCCTTCCCGCTACTAAGGCGATGCCGAAGGAAATGCTTCCTGTCGTCGACAAGCCTCTGATTCAGTACGCTATCGACGAAGCCCGTGAAGCTGGCATCGAAGAGTTCTGTCTTGTTACGGGGCGTGGCAAAGACAGCCTGATCGATTATTTCGATATCGCTTACGAGCTTGAAGCGACGCTGAGAGAGCGTGGAAAGAAAAGTGCGCTTGAAGCCCTTCAGCCAAGCAGCGTTCAGGCGGGTTCTCTCGTCGCTGTGCGTCAGCAGGAGCCGCTGGGACTGGGACACGCAATATGGTGTGCTCGTTCTTTCATTGGGGACGACCCTTTCGCTATTCTGCTGCCAGATGACATTGTAAAGAGCGGCCGTAGCTGTGTTGCTCAGCTGGTGGATGCGTACAACCAGACCGGCGGCAACGTTGTCGCTGTTACGGAAGTGCCGCGTGAGCACACGAACCGTTATGGCATTCTTGATGTCGGTGCCGACGACGGCAAACTGGTTGAGGTGAAGGGGCTGGTTGAAAAGCCAAACCCTGAAGATGCCCCCTCCAACCTGTCCATCATTGGACGCTACGTTCTGACGGCTGATGTGATGAAGCATCTTGCCAAGCTAGAGCGCGGTGCCGGTAACGAAGTGCAGCTTACGGATGCCATGGCCAAGATGATTGGGCATGTTCCGTTCCATGGATTGCGTTACGAAGGCACACGTTACGACTGTGGTGACAAGGCGGGCTTCCTGGAAGCACAGATCGCGTTCTCTATTGATCGTCCTGATCTTGGGGATGCGGTTAAGGCGTTTCTTAAAAAGTATGTCGACGCCGTTTGATCTTTAGGACACAGCATTATTGCCTGATGGTAGTGCTGATTTAAGAAGGAAGAGCTTTATCATTAAACGATAAAGCTCTTTTTTTTTGCCCTCATGACGGACGGCTATCACAGAATCTTCGCAGCGGGGTTTTGGCGAAAATGCTGGGCAACAATGCGCCTCTCATGTCATGAAGGGTGTCATGTCCATGCCATTTCAGTCTTTTTTAGAGCCAGGTCAGATTGTTCAGCATCCTGATTTTCCTGAGTGGGGATGGGGGCAGGTGCAATCTGCAATCGGCGAGCGTGTTACGGTCAATTTTCAGAATGAGGGTAAAATTCTGATTGATGCGTCACGTGTGGAGCTGAAATTGGTTAAAGGCTGATCTCAGCCTTTGATCCGCTCTTTATTCGCGAAGTATAGCCGCAACGCCCTGAACGTCCTGCTTCCTCCGGTTTGTGGAGTGTGTGGAGCAGACGTCATGACGAATGGTGCTTTCTGTTCCGATTGTTTTTCTGCAGCTCGGAGAATTATTTTTCCATGCTGTGAAAAATGTGGCGTTTCGCTCTCTAATGAGGCCTTCGGGGGTACACGAAATATCTGTGTATCCTGTCAGTTGCGTCCTCCAGTCTGGCGGTCTGCACGGGCTGCCTTTGAGTATGATGACTGGTCCAAGCGGCTGATTCTTCCCCTGAAATATTCTGATCGGACCGAGAACGCACATATCCTTGTGCAGGAAATGTCTCGCGCAGGATGTGTCTTGCTGGATCAAGCGACCCTTCTGATCCCCGTTCCAATGCATCGCACCAAGTTGTGGCGACGACGATATAATCAGGCCGCTCTACTGGCGCATGGTTTATCCCGCAGAAAAGGCGTTCCCGTGCTTGCTGATGGTCTTGAGAGGCGCCGGGCAACCAGGCCACTGGCGCGTTTGTCTGCCAAGGAGCGTCAAAGGGAAATCGCTGACACGATTGTTGTGCGCGCCCGGCGGAAAAAACGAATTGAAGGGCAGGCCGTTCTTCTGGTGGACGATGTGCTGACGACAGGTGCGACTGCTTCTGTTTGCACTGGCGCCCTTTTGAAGGCCGGGGCATTGTCGGTGGATATTCTTGTTGCAGCGCGAACCTGCAAAGGCGATGAACAGGACGTTCCGTATCCCGAGGAGTAAGAACCTTATGTCAAAAATCGAAATCTTTACCCAACCGGGATGCCCTTATTGTGTTCATGCTGTTGATCTTCTGAGATCAAAGGGCGTGGCGTTTAAGGAGATCAACGCGCCGCACGGAACCCAAGAGCGTGAAGAATCCATCAGTCGCTCGGGCCGCAGGACTGTCCCTCAGGTGTTCGTAAATGGGCAGTCTCTAGGAGGATGTGATGATATCGTGGCTTTGGATCGGGCTGGGCGGCTTGATTCTCTGCTTGGCGGTGCCTGAATGCGCTGGGGACGGCTTCTTGCTGGCGCACTGCTCTGCCTGACACCCTTCATGGGCTATGCGGCAGCACCGGTAATCTCTCAGGCAGCCTCCGAGCCTTCCGAACTGGGCCTTTGGCTATCCGCGGGTAAAGACGGTGTGTTCTCTATCGAGCATTGCGGAAATGCCCTTTGCGGCAAGCTCGTCGGGATGGACTATGACGGGGAGATGCCGAAGGACGTTTGGGGCCGTGCAGAGTGCCATCTTTGGATTTTGACAGATTTTGTAGCAGCAGAAGATCAGAAATGGCGGGGTCACATCCTTGATCCACGAAGCGGACGTATCTATCAGGCATACATCTGGCTCTCCGAGCCAAATGTTCTAAAGCTGCGTGGCTTTGTTCTGGGAATGCCGCTTCTGGGGCAGACCGAGACCTGGACGCGATATACCGGAGGCTCATTCGGGCCACAGTGTAAGATGTCTCCGCAGCCTCACTGAGAAACTACAATGGCAGGCCATGTCTCTCTGATATGGTTTGCCAGAAACATGCAGACCAATTTCAGGTCTCTGCTTCTGCCGAACTGAAAGGACCGTGGAACCACTATGTCCCACCCTCTTTCCCGCCGCGATTTTGCGCTCGGGCTGGCTGCTGGTGCGGTTGGCGCCAGCGTGGCAGGCACGTCTTATGCCGCTGACGAACCGAAAATTATTCCCGTTCCCCCGCCACCGCCCAAGCCTGTTTCCAAGACGATATGTTTCGTCGGAGGATATACAAAACACGCGCCTCCAGGAGGAGCTGGAAACGGGCAGGGTATTGCGGTGTTCGAGATGGACCGCGAGTCAGGTGTTCTGACGCCGATCACCACCTACACTGACATTGCCAGCCCGTCTTTCATTACGCTTTCTGCAGATAATCGCTTTCTGTATGCCCTGAGCGAAATCGACGATTTCAACAAAGATGGTGACGGATCTGTCACGGCTTTCGCCGTTGATCAGAAGACCGGCTCTCTGCGCAAGCTCAATAGCGTTAGCTCTGGCGGGGCGGTCCCGGCCCATCTGAGTGTGCATCATTCTGGCCGTTATGTTCTGGTCGCGAATTATGTTGGCGGGTGTGTTGCGGTTCTGCCTATCCGCAGCGATGGGTCCTTGGGTGACGCGACGGATGTGGTCCATAATACCGGGCCGCGTCAGCCAGAGCGGGCATCCGATAATCCGCAGGGAAATTTTGCAGTTTCCGATCATTCCGGCTCTCATCCGCATATGATTCGTTCTGATCCAAGTGGGCGTTTCGTGATTGCGGATGATGCGGGGCTGGATCGCGTCTATGTCTGGATGCTGAATCTGGCGACTGGAAAGCTAATTCCGGCAAAGACACCCTATTACGAGATGGAACCGGGCTCTGCGCCGCGTCACTTCGAGTTCAATCACTCTGGACGCATCATGTACAATCTGTGCGAGCAGAACTCGAAGATTGTTGTGTCCACTTTTGATCCGCTGACGGGTGCGATCACGAATATCCAGACGGTCAGCACTGTCACGCCGCATTTCCGTGGCTCGACGCTGGCTGCGGAAATTCTGATTTCGGCCAGTGGCAAGTATGTCTACGCGTCCAACCGCCTGGGCGATTCGCTGGCTGTGTTCGCGATTGCTGCGGATGGAACGCTGTCCCTGCAGGATGAAGTCTGGATGCATGCCGATTATGGCCGCGCCATGATGTTCGATCCGTCCGGGACGTTCCTGTTCTGCGCCAACCAGCGTTCGGATGCGGTGACGTCCTTCAAGGTGGACAAGAACACCGGGCAGCTTGCGTTTACTGAGAACTTTACGCCTGTCGGTAGTCCGACGACGTTTGCGTTCATGAATACGCAGGTCTGACATTCAATGGAAAAGGCGCTCTTCGGAGCGCCTTTTTTATTTTAGCCCTTCGTGAACATCGCGATGTAGTTCACGCCGGTGTCGCGGGTTGTGCGCCAGCGCGGAGGCAGGTAGCTCATGCCGGCAATATCGGTCATGCGCAGGCCGGCGTTCCGGGCCATGGCTGCCAGTTCTTCCGGCTTGATGAATTTCTTCCAGTCATGTGTTCCGACAGGTAGCATCCGCAGAAGGTATTCCGCGCCCAGCTTTGCCATCGCGAACGAACGCGGTGTGCGGCTCATTGTAGAGACGGCAACCATGCCACCCGGGCGGGTCAGGGTTGCAAGCATGTGCAGGAAATCCTGCGGATCGTTGACGTGCTCGATGACTTCCAGAGCTGACACGACGTCGAATTCTGCGCCTTCCTCGACCAGATCTTCCGCGCTGCCATTACGATAAGATAGAGGCGCGGCACTCGGTGGTAGTGGGTAGGTAGCCTGATGGGCGCGGGCAGCTTCGATCCCGTCCGGGCTTGCATCAAGGCCGAGTGTCTCGAACCCCAGCTTTGCAAAAGCTTCGCTGGCGAGGCCTGCGCCACAGCCAATATCGAGCAGGGAAAGGCGTTTTCCTTCGGACGGCTTGAGAGAGGTCGTTCGGGAGGCGACCCAGTCCGTCCGCAGGGGGTTCATGGCATGCAAAGGGGCCATCGGACCACGCGGATTCCACCAGTCCTTGGCCAGCGCACTGAAATGGGCGATTTCGGAATCGGAAACGGAAGAGCGATGTGAGGTGCTTCCGGAAACGGTTTCTGAGGCCATCAGAACTGTCCTTCTGTGTGCCCGCATGATGCCGTCGGCTGGACGCGGCGTGGCGAGACGAGTATGTGGACCGGCAGAGTCTGTTCAGAAGACCGGCCGGCAAATCTGTTTTGTGCCGTATCCGATGCCAGACCCGAGCGCGCAACGCCAGACACGTACTGGAGCCTTATCCGCGATGTCCATGTCCGATACTTCCGTTCACGACCAGGTTTCCGGTCGTGCCGATACTCTTTCCATGTCTGTGGATAGCGGGAAACGGAAAACGATCGTCATGAAATTCGGCGGTACGTCCGTCGGAACAATTGAACGCATTCGGGTCGTTGCGCAGCGGGTTAAGGCCGAGCATGCGCAGGGGCGTCGGGTAGCCGTTGTCGTGTCGGCCATGGCGGGTGTGACCAATCAAATGGTTGGATACTGCGCCGAGTTGGATCCGCTGGCGGACCCGAAGGAATATGATGCCGTTGTCGCGTCTGGTGAACAGGTCACGAGTGGTCTTGTGGCTATCGCGCTACAGGCACTAGGCGTTCCGGCACGCTCTTTTCAGGGCTGGCAGATCCCGCTTGTGACGGATGACGCGCATGGCAAAGCGTCCATTGATGGTGTTGATGGCACGGAACTGCTGAAATGCCTTGATAGTGGCGTTGTGCCAGTTATTGCCGGTTTCCAAGGGATGGGGCCGGATAACCGGATTGCCACACTGGGGCGTGGCGGATCGGACACATCTGCTGTAGCGATTGCCGCGGCGATCCATGCGGATCAATGCGACATCTATACGGATGTTGATGGAATTTATACGACGGACCCGCGTATCGTGAAGCGTGCGCGGAAGCTGGATCGCATCACTTATGAAGAGATGCTTGAACTCGCTTCCGTGGGCGCCAAGGTACTTCAGACCCGCAGTGTCGGGCTGGCGATGCGTGAAGGGGTCCGTGTACGTGTGCTGTCGTCATTCTCCGAGACGGACGATGACAGTGGGTCGATTGTGGTGGATGAGGACGAGATCGTGGAGAAGGAACTGGTTGCGGGCATTGCCAGCTCGCATGATGAAGCAAAGCTCTCCGTCCGGCGTATCCCGGACCGTCCGGGCATTGCCGCGGCCATCTTCGGACCTCTGGCTGAAGCAAACATCAATGTGGACATGATCGTGCAGAGCACGGGCGTTGACCGCATGACGAACATGACCTTCACGGTCGGTAAAAGCGATGAGGCTGCTGCCCGCGCTGTTCTGGAAAGTGCTCATGGCATCATCCAGTATGGCGAGCTTGAGACGTCCCACAATGTGGTGAAGATCAGCGTCGTGGGTGTTGGTATGCGATCGAATGCCGGGCTTGCGGCGACCATGTTCGCTACGCTGGCGGAACGTGGGATCAACGTGCAGGTGATTTCCACCAGTGAAATCAAGATCTCCGTCCTGATTGATTCGGAATACAAAGAGCTTGCGATGCGTGCACTGCACACCGCGTACGGGCTGGACAAGAAAGAGGAACCCTCTACGTGAGTGCAATGACGGACGCCCGCGAGACCCTGAACCGCCTCTGGAAGCCAGGATGTGACTTCCTGGGCAGCGAAGTCGCCATTCTTGGCGGCGCGATGTCCTGGGTGAGCGAGCGCAATCTTGTGTCCGCCATTTCCAATGCTGGCGGTTTCGGTGTGATTGCCTGCGGTGCCATGACGCCGGAGCGTCTTGAGGAAGAAATTGTTGCCACGCAGGCTCTGACGAAGCGCCCGTTTGGTGTGAACCTCATCACCATGCATCCTGAGCTAGAGCGTCTGGTGGATGTTTGCCTTGCACATAACGTATCCCACGTCGTTCTAGCTGGTGGTGTGCCGACAAGCGCGATCATCAAGCGCGTTCGTGATGGCGGAGCCCGTGCGATCGGTTTCGCGCCTGCGCTGGCACTGGGCAAGCGTCTGGTGAAGCTGGGTATTGAAGCTCTCATTATCGAGGGTTCGGAAGCTGGTGGTCATGTCGGACCAGTTTCCCTGACGGTTCTGGCACAGGAAATCCTGCCGCACATCAAGGATGTTCCTGTCTTTGTTGCTGGTGGTCTGGGCCGTGGTGATGCCATCGTCTCCTACCTTGAGCAGGGCGCTTCCGGTGCGCAGCTTGGAACGATCTTTGCTGCGTCTGAAGAGAGCATCGCGCACGAGAACTTCAAGAAGGCGTTCCTGCGGGCCAATGCCCGTGACGCTGTGACATCCGTGCAGCTTGATGAGCAGTTTCCGGTCATTCCGGTTCGTGGTCTTGCCAATGCTGGAAGCCGTGGCTTCCTGAAGCATCAGGCAGAGACGATCCGTACGTTCCAGAGCGGTGGTGTCAGCAAGGAAGATGCTCAGCTCTCCATCGAGCATTTCTGGGCTGGTGCGCTTCGTCGTGCCGTAATCGAGGGTGATGTCGAGAACGGGTCTGTCATGGCTGGCCAGTCTGTTGGTATGGTCAAGGAAGTCCGTCCGGTTTCCGAAATCATTGCCACACTCGTTGAGCAGGCTGTTGAAGCCATTGCGAAGCGGGAAGATCGCGTTCACGCTTCTGCCTGATCAGGTTTTATCAGCCATGTCTCCTCCCTCCGACCGTCCGATGCCGCTTCGCTCAGACCAACCCAGTGTTGGCACGATTCTGCGTACGCGACGGGAAGAGTTGGGATGGCAGATAGATGACGTTGCGCAGTGGCTGCGTATCCGGTCGCGTCTGCTGGTTGCGCTTGAAGCTGATGATCTCTCGTCTCTGCCAGGCGTGGCGTATGCTGTCGGCTTCCTGCGGACGTATGCCCACGCCATGCAACTGGATGCCGATGGGCTGGTAGCCCGGTTCCGTCGAGAATACCGGGGCGTCGTCAACCGGAAGACGGATCTCGTTTTTCCGCAGCCGGAAGGTGAGCGCGGGCTGCCAATTGGTCTTCTGGTTGGGGCAGGACTTGTTGTTGTCGTGGCGGCCTATGCGGGCTGGTATCGTTTTGCGTCGCATGAGAGTCCAGCAGACCGTCGTATTCCTGCTGTCGCGGAGTTGATGCCAGGTGCCGCGACGTCTGCGACGACGTCTCCGCAGGTTGCTTCTGTCATGCCGGGCAGGGCGCCAACTCCAGATCCGTCTCTTCCCCATGATCCGCTTCCCGCGTCCGTAGCTCCAGTTGTTCCTGCTCCGGCACCGCAGCCGGTTATCGCATCAACTGAGTCTGCGACGCCTGCAGCATCGTCAGCGTCTCCCTCGCCGAGCGCAGAAGAGGATGAGGCCGCGCCGAACAATACGGATCAGTTTGGCCCCGCTACAGATGTTCCTGCTGAAACTCCCGCTCCAGCTGTCCCCGTCGGGGCTGTTGTCGTGCGTCTGTTGGCGCCTGTCTGGATGCAGGTGAAGGACAAGGACGGTCATGTTCTTGTGTCTCGCGTGCTCAAAGCTGGCGAGAGCTGGCAGGGTGACGCTTCTGCAGCGCCGTTCCGCATGTCTTTTGGCAATGCGGGTGGTGTTGTCCTTTCGACAGATGGCTGCACGAGCGCGCCCCTAGGTCGTCAGGGCGAAGTGCGCCGCAATGTTGAAGTTACAGCGGATGCCATCCGCTCAGGTGCATTCGGCAATGGTGTTGCTCTCCCGGCACAGCCATCTGCCGTGGTGGCTACGCCTTCCGAGCAAAGTGTTGACGGGTCGACTGCGGCCGCACCAGATGATTCGTCTGCGGCACCTGCTGTTAAGCCTGTAATTCGTCACCCTAAAAAAGCTCCTACGCCTTCCGCAGAAGTTTCTGCTGACGATCTGAATGCCCGGCAACTGGATCAATCGTCTCCATCGCATTAAACAGGGGGGTAACGCCCCTGACCCAAAGGACCCGGTTATCCCGGGCACGAAGAGGTAAATCATGAGCAGCTACCGCCCCTATCAGCACATCGAGCGTCGCAAGTCGCGCCAGATTCATGTCGGCAAGGTTGCGGTCGGTGGTGATGCGCCGATCTCCGTGCAGACCATGACCAATACCCTGACGTCTGACGCGCAGGCGACGATCGACCAGATCCGTCTCGCCGAACTGGCGGGCGTGGACATCGTTCGTGTGTCCTGTCCGGATGAAGCCAGTACGGCCGCTCTGAAGGAAATCGTTCATGAAGTGAACGTGCCGATCGTTGCAGATATTCACTTTCACTATAAACGCGCGATCGAAGCTGCAAAGGCCGGCGCGGCTTGCCTGCGTATCAATCCAGGCAATATCGGCAGTGCCGAGCGCGTGCGTGAAGTTGTGAACGCTGCCAAGGATTACAGCTGTTCCATCCGTATCGGCGTGAATGCTGGCTCGCTGGAAAAGCACCTTCTGGAAAAGTACGGTGAGCCTAACCCGGAAGCGCTGGTCGAGAGTGCTCTGGAGCACGCAAAGATCCTTCAGGACCATGATTTTCATGAGTTCAAGATCAGCGTGAAGGCGTCTGACGTGTTCATGGCAGTTGCGGCCTATCAGCAGCTTGCAGACTGCTGTGACCACCCACTGCACATCGGCATTACGGAAGCTGGCTCCAAGCGTGCCGGTACGGTGAAGTCCTCCATCGGTCTAGGCAATCTGCTTTGGGCGGGCGTGGGTGACACCATGCGCGTTTCACTGTCTGCGGCACCGGAAGAAGAAGTACTGGTAGGCTGGGATATTCTGAAGTCCCTTGGCCTGCGTCATCGTGGTGTGAAAATCATTTCCTGCCCGTCCTGTGCACGTCAGGGCTTCAACGTGGTTGAGACGGTCCAGACGCTTGAAGATCGCCTCCAGCACATCAAGACGCCACTGACGCTGTCCATCATCGGATGCGTTGTGAATGGTCCGGGTGAAGCCCTAATGACCGATATCGGTGTGACCGGCGGTGGCTCAGGCCGTCACATGGTCTATTCGGCGGGTCGTCAGGACCACACGATGCCGGCAGAAGACATGATCGAGCACATTGTGGACCTGGTTGAGACCAAAGTTGCCGCTATTGAGGCAGACAAGGCTCAGACAGAAGCTGAAGCAGCCAAGTTGTTGGACCCGGCGGCTCACTGATGTCAGGATTGCAGCCACCTCGCGGCACACACGACCTTATTGGCGACACGATGCGCCGTCACCACCATGTGGTGCAGACCGCCAGAGCTGTTCTGGAAACCTATGGCTTTGAAGAGTGGAGCACCCCCATCTTCGAAGATACGCGGGTTTTCTCGCGGACACTCGGGGAAACCTCCGATGTCGTCTCCAAGGAAATGTACACCTTTGAGGACCGGGGCGGCGAAAGCATCACGCTGCGTCCCGAAAACACAGCTTCAATCTGTCGTGCTCTTGTGACAAACGGCCTGACCCAGTCTTTACCTCAGAAGGCGTTTTATCACGGGCCGATGTTCCGTTATGAGCGCCCGCAGAAGGGGCGTTATCGCCAGTTCCATCAGATTGGTGCGGAACTGCTGGGCGCAGAAGGCCCTCTGCGAGACGCCGAAGTCATCACAATGGCTTACGACATTCTGAAAGCGCTTGGTCTTTCAGAACATGTTGTTCTGGAAATCAACACGCTCGGGGATATTGCGTCCCGGCAGGCGTGGCGTGAGGCTCTGGTGGCGTATTTCCGTCAGCACGCAGATGCACTTTCTGAAGAAAGCCGTGTGCGTCTTGAGGTAAACCCGCTGCGAATTCTGGACAGCAAGTCCGAGCAGGATCGTGCGCTGCTGGCCGATGCGCCGGCTTTTGCGGATTATCTGAACGATGAGTCTCGTAAATTCTGGGACGACCTGCGGTCTTATCTGACGGCATTTGGCGTGGAATTTGTCGAGAACCCGCGGATTGTGCGTGGCCTTGATTACTACAGCCACACGGCTTTCGAGTTCGTGACGACGAAGCTGGGCGCTCAAGGTACTGTTCTGGCTGGGGGACGCTACGAAGGTCTGGTTGAGCAGATGGGCGGTCCTGCTGTTCCGGCAATTGGCTGGGCCGGTGGTATCGAGCGTCTTGCCCTGCTGCTTGAGGACGCGCCTGCTGTTCCTGCTGGAATTGCAATTGTTCCTATGGGAGACGAGGCTCTTCTCAAAGGTGCTGCGATTGCCCGGTCCCTGCGCGAAGCAGGACTGCGTGCTGAAATTGAGACGCGTGGGAACATGAAGAAGCGCATGGAGCGCGTTGTGAAGTCCGGTGCATCTCATGCGGTTGTTCTGGGTGATGAAGAAATTGCGCGCGATGTCGTGCAGCTTCGTGATCTGGGAACGCGTGATCAGCAGGAGGTATCTGTTGCGGATCTGGTTCAGGCACTGAAAGGCGCCTGACACGTGGCATTTGACGACAGGCTTGAGCGAATTGTTGCGCGGTCGGAGGAAATTCAGGCTCTGATGTCCGCAGGTGAGGCGACGGGGGAAGAGTTCACGCGTCTTTCACGGGAGTATGCAGAACTCGAGCCTGTCGTTGCTTCAATCCGGGCCTGGCAGGACGCCGACACACAGCGCGATGGAGCCAAAGCTCTTCTTTCTGACCCGGAAATGAAGGAACTGGCTCAGGCTGAGCTGGAAGAGATTGAAAGCCAGATTCCTGAACTGGAGCACAATCTCCGACTCGCTCTTCTTCCCAAAGATGCAGCGGATGAACGCAGCGCTATTCTGGAAATTCGTCCGGCGGCCGGTGGTGACGAGGCAGGGCTTTTTGCCGCTCAGCTTTTCGATGCCTATCGCCGGTTTTCGGAGCAGAATGGCTGGCGTTTTGAAGTCATGGAATATGCCGAGAATGAAGTTGCAGGCCTGAAAGACGGCATGGCGGCAATTTCCGGCCGTTCCGTGTTTGCTCGACTGAAGTATGAGTCTGGCGTGCATCGCGTACAGCGCGTCCCGGCGACTGAAAGCCAGGGGCGCATTCATACGTCCACGGTGACGGTTGCTGTTCTGCCAGAAGCCGAGGAGGTGGACGTCACGATCAATGACGACGATCTGCGGATTGACGTTTATCGTGCGTCGGGCGCGGGTGGGCAGCACGTCAACAAGACGGAAAGTGCCGTTCGCATTACGCATATTCCTACTGGCGTCGTAGTGGCGATGCAGGAAGAAAAGAGCCAGCACAAGAACCGTGCCAAGGCTATGAAAATCCTCCGTGCACGTCTGTATGAGCGGCAGCGTTCGGCAGCACATGAATCCCGTGCCGCGGATCGACGCTCTCAGGTTGGAACAGGGGACCGGTCAGAGCGGATTCGGACGTATAACTTCCCGCAGGGGCGTGTGACGGACCACCGCATCAATCTGACGCTCTACAAGATCGAACGCATCATGGCGGGCGAGTTTGATGAGATTATCGATGCGCTGACACGTGAAGAACAGACAGAGCTTCTGGCAGCTGAGGGCTTTTAAAGCCTCAGCTGCTGGGAACTGCGCAAACAGCAGCCCGTCCATGCCGATGAGTGGCGACGGAGGGGTCGTTGTAATCTACTAAAAAAAAGTCTGTGAAATTATTGCTTCCGACTGCATCCAGGGCATGGTCTTGCGGGCTATGAAGCTGTCCGTCGCTGCTGACCTGATGCGTTTCCTGATGTCCGTTGTGCATGATGGTGATTTCGCCGCACAGGGCGTAGTCAACATCGTTGCGTCCGGCAGGTAGCGTGATGGTCTGCGTTTCTCGCGATTTGGATAAGCCAAGGCGGAAGGTCGCCACCAGGTTACCGTTCAGGTAAAGGCGAGAGACTTCGGAGATTTCTTCAGGAGCACGTTCATCGGTGACGGTGAAGGTGCCAGGAAGTTCAGACTGGGCGCTGGCTGAATGCAGGGCGCATCCCAGAAGAAGGACCGAGAAGAAAAATGCACGTTTGGACTTCATGATCACAGGTATAGCAGGTTCACTGACAAAATGACTGCAAAAGATGACATTCTTCAGCGTGCAGCAGTGGTCTTGCAGCAGGCTGGACTTGAAGATCCTCGTCGTGAAGCCCGATTGCTGCTGTCCTGGGCCACGCAGCGTGATCTGGCTGGATTGTTCGCTCTGAACGTTCTTTCGGAAGATGAAGCGAATCGCTTTGAGGCGGCTGTTCAGCGGCGGGCGTCTCGCGAACCTCTGGCTTTCATCACGGGTGAAACAGGGTTCTGGACTCTTGATGTCTTTACGTCACCCGAGACGCTGATTCCACGGGGAGACAGTGAAGCTCTGATTGAAGCGCTCCTGATCGTTCGGCCGGACAAGGCGGAGGCTCTCACCATGCTAGACCTTGGAACGGGGACAGGGTGCCTGCTGTTGTCCGCGCTTTCAGAATATTCCCGGGCATGGGGGGTAGGCGTTGATCTTGCACCTGGCGCGGCACTTCTGGCCCAGCGGAATGCGGTTCGGAACGGACTGGAAAAACGCAGTGCGTTTTTGGCAGGGAACTGGGATTCTGCCCTGAACGGGCAGTTTGATGTCGTGATTTCCAATCCCCCCTATATCGAGAGTGCTGACGTGCCCGATCTGATGCCGGAGGTCTCCCGCTATGAGCCCGCCCGGGCGCTGGATGGAGGAACGGACGGCCTGGATGCCTATCGGTTGTTGTGTGACGCGTTGCCTCGACTGCTTGTTCCCGGGGGGCACGCCATTCTGGAAATGGGCATCGGGCAGATCGATGCTGTGTCCGAACTGGGGAGCCGGCGAGGGCTGAAAGAGGTCGTGCGGCATGATGATCTGGGGGGCATTGCACGCGCTCTTGTTCTGCAGCGGACAGAAAACTGAGGAAAGACGTTGGCTTAAGGGCCGAGAGTTGGTATGACCCAAAAGCTACGTTTTGGAGTGAAAGCCGTAATGGCGGTTTTTTCCTCACGGAGTTGCTCCTGTTGGCCGTCTTTCAGTAAGCCGGTAACAGATGAGAAGGCTGGCCAGTGTCCAGCCACAGCGAGATAGACAGACGTCTTTTCGACAGCGGCGGATGCATCCTTCTGCAAGGGCAGAAGAGGGGCCCGCCATCAGGAAAGTGCATCACGGGTCGATGAATATGAAGCGTATAAGAGGCCGGCATCATCGTGCAGGCGGCGGGACACCACGCACAAGTAGTTCCCAGACCCCTCTGAACCGCAACCATGTGTTTGACAGCAATGGCCCGGACCTCAGAATTCGCGGAACTGCTCAGCAGCTTTTCGAGAAGTATCTCCAGCTTGGTCGGGATGCCACGGGAACCGGGGACCGTATTCTTGCGGAAGCCTATTTCCAGCATGCCGAGCACTATTTCCGCATTCTGAATGCGATGAATCAGGCGGCCCAGCAGAGTCAGCAGGAGCGCAACGAGCGTCAGGCGCAGCGTCAGCGCGCTTATGAAGATCGTCGTGAGCCACGTGGTGACGAAAATTATCAGGGCGGTGACAATGAAGGTGGCGAACAGCCTTCCTTCGAGGCCCAGCGGCCTCAGGACGCTTCAGCCGAAGCTGAATAAGATTTGAAAAAGAGCCGGTCCTGAAAAGGTCCGGCTCTTTTTATATCCGCCCGATAAAGCGCTCGGGGAGGTGCCAGAGCTCGGTTCCATTGATGTGCAGGTCAAGCCGGTACTGGTCACGATCGCGGCCGATCGCACTTTGTTCGACGGCATGACGCCAGTTCTTTAGCCGCTGGTCCTGCTGATCGAATGTTGGGTGCACTATCGGAAGGCCTGCCATGTTGCGGAGCATGTTCTCCCAGTCCTGATCAAGGAGGCGCTGGTGCTGGCCGGCATTTTCTGAGCTCCAGGGCTGCGTTCGGGTTCGGTTCAGACGCCTGAGGCCTGAGGCAAGGTCGGCGTAACGCAGGTGGAAAAGAAACAGCGGTGCTGTCAGCTGAGGGCTGACTTCTTTGCAGCAATGAAAGCCAGGAGCCCACGTCACCGCGGCGCGGATGAGTACAGGCTTACACATCGCACTCGAAAATCGTAAATGCTGCCTCTGGATTGAAACCGGCCGACTATAATCGAAGTCAGTTTCGCTGTTGGGCAGATGGATGACGTCTAGCCCCGTGGCTGTGACAACAGGGCTACTATTGGCAACAGCAAAATGGGTGAGGGACGGGTAGATGGCAGGATCTGCCAGGAGAAGCTCATCTACATCACTGTAAATGACGCTGTCATACCATTCGAGAAGACTGGCACAGAATGCGCCAATGGCACGCGTACGTCGTTCGTCATCTTGAGGAGAGCGCGGAATTCGGATCCTGTTGACCTGACCAAGATGATCCGTCGATCCGTCATTGGAGCCATGGTCAATAACGTAACATGACGCTTCGCCGACCTGAGCGCCATAATGCCGACGCCAGATCTGAAGATGTTCTGGTTCATTATAGGCCATGGTGACGACGGCAATAGGCTTCTTGATCATGTCAGCATGATACAAAAATGCTTTCAGATCAGATACCTGAAAGATTTTTATTTAATTTTAGGAAAATAAGGATGGTAGCGGTGGACGGATTTGAACCGCCGACCAAGGGATTATGATTCCCCTGCTCTACCACTGAGCTACACCGCCATCCCACCGGGCAACCCGGCGTTGAGGCGGGTTTTTAAGGGGGATCTGTTGGTGTGTCAACACGTTATCAAAAGGAAAATGCAGGATTTTAGTCACCGCATTTTTCACAATGGTCATATCTGTTATGGTTTTCTGAATCCCTCAATTCCCTCTTGATATGGAGCTTCCTGCCTAGTGACGCAGCACTTCGTCAGCACGCTGTTTGCCGTAAGGTCTTATTTTACGTGGCTTCCGGCAGCCGTTGTTTCTGTTCTGATGCTCGCGGTCGTGGGTATTCTGGCTTTTTATTGCGGTAATCTCGTAACGTCCCTGACGTTGCGGATCCCCGGCTCCCGAAGTGGTGCCCTGATCCGCCGGATCGTGGCTGCGCTTCGGCGTCCAACACGGATTATGATCGCACTGCTAGCGATGATTGCGGCTTTGCCTGCCGTGACAGGCTTTGCCTACGAGACTGAACAGAACCTCAGACTCTTTTTCCTGTTTCTGCTGGTTCTGACATTTGGCTTTTCTGCCATTATCGTTTTCCGGATCATGACGGAAGCATATCTCAATCGGCTTTCTTCAAGAGAACAGACTGACGACATCATGATCCGTACGCATCAGACGCAGATCCGCGTTCTGAGGCGCCTGACGGAAATCATGGTGGGCATTGTGACTGTGGCGTCTGCCCTTATGCTGTTCCCGTCCGTAAAACAGTATGGCGTGTCGCTCTTTGCTTCGGCTGGAGCCGCGTCACTGATCGTAGGTCTTTCAGCGCGTGGCTTGCTGACTAATTTGATTGCAGGCGTGCAGATTGCTGTGACCCAGCCCATTCGTATGGAAGATCTCGTCATCATCAATGGTGACTGGTGCTGGGTTGAGGAAATCAACGCGACATATGTTGTGCTGCGGGTGTGGGACTGGCGCCGTCATATTGTGCCGATTTCTTACTTCCTGGAGAACCAGTTCGAAAACTGGACGCATAATTCTGCGGCGATCATCGGTGTTGTGTTCCTATGGCTCGATTATGAGGCGCCAATGGATCGCATTCGGGAGATGCTGAATGAAATCATCCGCACATGCCCGCTTTGGGACGGCAAGGTTTTTGATGCGCAGGTGGCGGACTGTAACTCTCAGGTGATGTCGATCCGTATTATCGCCAGTGCGCGCAATGCTCTTCAGAGCTGGGATTTAAGGTGTGATATCCGTGAGAAGATTATCGCGCGGATCCGGGAAGAATGTCCGGAGGCTCTGCCGCGGGCACGGTTTGCCATGATGCCGCCCCGGCCGGGGGCTGAGGCTTGGCCAAGCGAGCTTTTGTCTCCAAAAATCGATCGGCCGCCACCGGGGAGTTATATGGGGCCTGGAACACCGGGAGCCTGACACAAGAACCATCGCCTTGGCGGTGGTTTTTTTGTTTGAGGAAAGTGGCTGGCAGGGGTGGCCTGCATCTGGCCGGCTTAGCGTATGGCTGTTACGTCGGACTTGAGTGTTTCTGGTTGAAGCATGAATGCCGGATCTTGTGCAGGACTGAAGAAAATATGTCGGAACATCCTCAGACCATTCAGATCTTTCTTCCTTCCGGTGATCCTCAGGGTATTCGTACAGCAGCCATCACAACGCGCATTGTGCAGGTTGTTGAAATTCCACGAGTGCGTCTTGAGTCCTTTTTGGCGATGCCTGAAGCAGGGTTCGTCGGGGTTTATGTTCTTTTCGGCGAGAATGAACAGACTTCTGCACCCATGGGTTATATTGGGCAAACGGGAAATCTGGGCGCGCGCTTGAAGCAGCACAATGAGAAGAAGGATTTCTGGAACCGAGCCGTCGTGGCATTGTCTTTGACGCAGAGCCTGACGCTCACGCATGCTTACTATCTGGAATGGCTGTCCATCAGTCGCGCAGCGCAAGCTCAGCGCTTTGAGCTGGATAACGGTACGATCGGTACCAAGCCGCATACGCCACCAGCGATGGAAGCTGAATGCCGGGAAATCTTTGAAACATTCGATATTTTGCTGACGACGCTGGGCTATCCGCTCTTTGATCCATTGATCAGGGCTCGTGTTGGTCAAAGTCCAGTCATCACTCCGCATGACACCTATAATCCTGTGGCATCGGAAGATGTGGAACAGGAGTTTTATTGCAGAGCATCCGGAGTGAATGGCCGGGCGCGGTATACTGAGGAAGGTCTTGTAGTTCTCGCTGGATCGTACGGGAGAACAGAGGTCTCCGAGGCGTTTCTGAAAAACGGATACTATCAAAAGCGGCAAGACTTAATTGATCAAGGCGTTCTGAAGGTGGAGGGAAGTCGTGTCATCTATACGCGTGACACGCTTTACAAATCTCCCAGTTCATCCGCCGCTTATTTGCTCGGGCGGTCGGCTAATGGATGGTTTGAGTGGAAAAACAGCGTCGGTGTGTCTCTTGGAGAAGCCATGGGCCGCTATGGTGCCACGGAAGAAAGCGTTGTCGAATAAACGCTATTCTGCCGTAAGACGAGACTTTCACCCTGCCATTGTGGAATTGCGGCGTCCGTAAAATACATATGTGACGATGCCGAGAATGACGTAGCCGGTGAGTAGAATAAGGGGCACGGGATTACCGTTGGCAACGGAGTGGATCATGTCTGTGACGAGCGGAATGGTCATGAACAGGCAGAAAATAATCCCGAGCAGTGGTGTTATACCGATCCAGAAACCACGCACTCGGAACCCGCCCAAGGGGACACTGAAAGGCCGATGCAGATCCGGCCGTGTGTTCCGCTGCCAAATGACCGTAAAGCACACGATACCAAAAGCTGCTGCTGTACCGATTGAAACCAGATCACTGATAATGTCGATGGGGAGCGTTGCCGTCATGATGGCAACGATGATCCCCAACACGATCGTGCCGAGCCAAGGGGTGCGGAATTTGGCATGAACCTTGCCGAACAGCGAGGGGATCAGGCCGTCACGGCTCATTGTCATGAGCACACGCGACTGGGCATACATCAGCCCCATCAGAACGGAACACAGTCCGATAGTTGCGCCCACATTAATGAAAATGGACAGCCAGGGCGTGTTCATTACGCGCACAGCGATGGCCAGTGGGTCCGGAACGTCCAGATCTCGGTAAGGGACGATCCCGAGAAGAACCGCAGCAACGATGATGTATACAATCGTGCAGATCAGAAGGCTGCCGATAATCCCGATGGGGACATCCCGTGTCGGGTTCTTCGCTTCTGCTGACGCAGTCGAGACGGCTTCAAATCCGACATAAGCGAAGAAGATGATCGACGCTGCCCGGAAGATCCCTTTGACACCGTAGTGAAAGCCACCTTCGTTGGGCGGAATAAACGGGTGCCAGTTTGCGGGGTGAATGGCATGGATGCCGAAGGCAACGAACAAACCAAGAACACCGACTTTCAGGATAACGATCAACGTATTAACGCGGGCAGATTCCTCAATGCCACGCACCAAAAGGCCGGTTACCAGGAAGACTGCCGTCAGGCCGATAAGATCCAGTCGCCAGCCAGCGCTAATAGCAGTGCCATCCGAACCGGGGACGGGTTGCAACGTCGCCTGAGTAAGGGGGGCGGGAATATGGATACCAAAGACCGCAAGGAGAGACGACGCATAACCGGACAGTCCGGCGGCGACGGCTGCACAGGAAATTCCGTATTCCAGAAGGAGCAGCCACCCCACGATCCAGGCCACTTTCTCCCCCATGGAGATGTAGGCGTAGGAGTATGCCGAGCCCGAGACTGGAAGCGTGGATGACAGCTCGCCGTATGAGAACGCGGTGAAGAGGCAGGCGAGGGCGGCTACCACGAACGAAACAAGAACAGACGGCCCTGCATATTCGGCAGCAGCCGTTCCAGTCATGACGTAAATGCCTGCGCCGATCGTGGAGCCGACGCCCAGCAGAATAAGCTGCGTGGCCGTGAGGCTGCGTTTCAACCCATGCGCTTCATTCTCGGACATGATCTGTTCGAGACTCTTTCGACGGGCAGCCGTGGCTGAGGCGGATGAGCTGGATTGTATCGGAAGTGGCATGATCCCTAATCTGCCGGGAAAAGCGGCGTCTTGAAAGGTTTATAGAACGATGAGAACGCCTGCCAGCAGGCCGGCAGCAATGCAGTAGATGCCGAAAGGCTTGAGAGCCCATTCGTCATGATTGCGGAAGAAGCGCAACATCAGGAGAGAACAGATAAGAGCTGTGATGCCGGCAGCGATGGCTCCCACGACGCACTGAAACATCACGTCGTGGGAAATCGTCATGTGCCGCATCTGCCAGCCTTCCTTGACGGTCGCTGCCAGAACGACCGGCTGGGCCATGAGCAGGGAGAAACGGGCGGCGGTACCGTGATCCAGTCCGCGCAGAAGACCGCCATTCATGGTGGCGCCTGAACGCGACAGACCAGGGAACAGGGCAAGACACTGCCAGAACCCGATAATCAGAGCATCCTTGGGAGACAGGGAAGAAATCGGACGGTGATCCGCCTGTCCGCGCTGTCTGCGGAGCCATTCCGTGACCAGAAGCAGCAGGCCATTCAGAACCAGAAAGCCTGCGACGGCCAGAGGCGCCCCGAATATGGAGCGTAGGCTATGTTCAAAAAGCCCACCGAAGATGACGGCCGGGATTGTCGCGATGACGAGAAGACCAAAAACCCGAATCGATTCAAGCTGGTTGTATCGGCCGTGCAGACCCAGCATCCCGCGAAGGATGGCCATCCAGTCGCGCCAGAAGACGCCGGCCAGAGCCACCAGGGTTCCGACGTGCAGCATTGTCAGAAATGGCAGGAACATTTCCGAATGTTCGTCCAGGTTCCAGTGAAGGATACCGGGCAGCAGAACGGCATGGCCGAGGCTACTGACGGGAAAGGGCTCAGTAATGCCCTGAACGATGGCGAGAATGATGGCCTGAAAAAGCGTCATGGAGCCTGCACGGATGGGCGGAAAAGGAAGTCACTTGCCTGATGGCGCGAAGGGACGCAACCTTGACCGTGCTGTGGGGGAAGACTAACTCGCCAGCTTACCGGGTTTTTTGAAAGTTGAGGCACCACATGAAGGCAGGATACAGCGGGCGCGGTGGCGCCATTCTGGCAAGCGGTCTTGTCCTTCTCGTTGCCGGGGCTTTTCTTGTTTATGGCGATGAGCTTCGCAAGGGGCCGGTTCAGCACAGCATCGTCATGCATGCGCAGTTCAATTCAGCGAATGGCTTAAAAGCTGGCGCGGATGTTGATCTCGCCGGGGTGACGGTGGGGCGTGTCCAGTCGATCAGCCTCAACCCACACACCCAGATGGCTGACGTGACGTTTTCCGTTGATCAGCAGCTCAATCTTCCGGTTGATACGGCTGTCGGTATCGGTGCGCCTAGCATGACAGCTGACAACGCGCTTCAGATTGAACCAGGGAAAGATCCTAAGACGCTGTCTGCTGGCGGGGTCATCAAGGACACCCGCGACCAGATTTCGCTGGAGCAGCAGGTCAGCAACTATATCTTTGGCGGTGGTAAACTCGGGAACTGAGTTCTCTCAGTCGTTCATTGGATAGGACGCCAGCAGACGGCGCTGTTTGCGCCAGGAGTGCAGCATTCCGAAAGCGCCTGATGTCTTCCATCCACGCGCCTTGTTGGCAGCGCCGATGAGGAAGGTCTGGTGATAGTGTGAGAACTGTGCCCGATACGCTTCCCACAGGGTCGTACGTCGGTCCCAGATATGGATTGCTTCGGAGCCGACACCATTAATTTCGATAATGCGAAGGCCTTCTCCGCGCTGCAACGCTTCAACCGACGGAACCTTCACGTCTACACGGCCGAAATAGAAGTCCGGAACGTCTTTCATGATGGCGTCCAGGCGCGCGGTCAGCTCTGGGGTGGTATCCGCCCGGCCATCGCGAAAGACAGACCCTTTGCAATGATTGCCAGCAAACACGAGGGGTAGAACTTCCCCTTCTGCCAAAACCGACTTTTCCCGACCTGCCAGACGCGGAAGATAGATTTGCGGAACCTGACCCATGCGAGGATCACTCATGATGAGTTCCTCAATGGTGGAATGTCCGTCGCCCGTGAGAACCGGGGCTTCCTTGTATGTTACCGACGTGATGCGGCCTTGCGGTTGATCGGGATGGCGGATGTAAAACAGGCCGGCTTCGACAGGATAGTCGATGAGTTCCTGCACCATCAGGTCCACGTCGTTCGGGAACTGAGGGAGAACGCTCTCGAGTTGCTCCCGGGAGCGGACAAGTTTCACGCCTGTTCCGTTGCAGCCAATATCGGGTTTGACCACTACCGGAAATGACAGCTCCTTTCGTTCCATCGCGGCTAGCGCACGATCCAGCGCGCCAGCGCCACTCGCAAAAACAGCGTAAGGGGCAATAGCCTCCTGGGCGATTGGGCCAGCCATGTCGAGAATGGAAGACTTGCTCTCTCCGCAAAGACCACCGGTCTCGATGCGCGGATTGGCAGCCGTCGGAATGCTGAGATCCCGGTACTTCAGGCCCATTGCGATCCAGTACAGGACGATGGGCGTGTAAAAGATGGAACCAGGCCAGAACTCGAAAAGCGAGAGGGGATTTTGTTCAGTCTCTGTCTTGGACATTCGGTTACTGGCTCACGGTCTGGATACGGGCGATCAGGCGCCCGACAACAACAATACACAGAACAAATCCCGCCAGTCCGGCCCAGCGCCAGCCTCCCTGATGCGCCAGAAGCCAGCCGCCAATGCGCATGGCTAGCAGGAACAGCAGTGTTGTCCACACAAGGGTGGCGAGCACTGCTGTCAGGGCAAACCGCAGAAACGGTGCGTAGAAGAAGCCGCAGGCTGTGTAGAGCGGGAGGCGCGCGCCGGGCACGAAGCGGGAAATGGCGACGATGCGGATGACGTTCTTGGAAAACCAATCCTGCGTTCGTTCCTGCTTGGGAAGCGTCAGGAAGCGGCGAAGACGGGGCCAGCGTGCACCAGCGGCGCCAAGGCCATATAGCCCGAGATCACCGATTGCGACGCCAAACCAGAGTGCACCCAGGGCCAGAGCGATGCTGACATGCCCCGCACGCGCAGCCACTCCGGAAAGAACGGTTGCCACGTCTTCGAGGATAAAGGTTCCCACAATGATGCTGACTGCTTTCAGCCAGGCAGGCTGTGACGCCAGGGCGGGGCCAATGGCTATCATGCCGCGGGATGTTCCATGATCATGGAACGTTGATGTCGCATGTCAGCGCGCTGGCGACAATCTCATTGACCGGAGAATGCTCGAAAGGTTTTGCGGAAGACTGGTAGGGAGCATCACAGGTTGCTAGCGTGCGCTTCAAATGAACCACCCTCTGGGGGCTGATATTCCCGTGCTTAAAAGACGTCATCTTCTTGCTGCCTTTTCCTCTGTTGCCGGAGCGGCTGCGATGGGGATCCGCTCTGCTGAAGCTCAGGACTACGGTGCATTTCTCGCCGGCGTCCGATCGCAGGCACTGGCGCAGGGGCTTTCTGCCAGCATCGTCTCCCGTGCTCTGGCTTTGACGCGAGAACCCAATGCCAAGGTTCTCAAGCTCGATCGGCATCAGCCGGAGTTCACCCTGACATGGGCGCAGTATCGTGATCGCGTGTTGCCGGAGTCGCGTTTTCAGAAGGGCCGGACAGTCTATTCAGGCGTAGAGAGCGTGATGGCACCCGTCAGTGAGCGCTTTGGATGTGACGATCGGGGCGTGATGGGGATCTGGGGTCTCGAGTCGGGTTTTGGTGCGCATACCGGCACTTTCTCTGTCGTGGATGCCCTTGCGACTCTGGCATTCGATGGGCGGCGTTCAACGTTCTTTCGTGGGGAGCTGATGAAGGCCCTCCAGATCCTGAATGATGGTGATATCGCACCGGAAGCCATGATGGGCAGCTATGCCGGTGCCATGGGGCAGGCCCAGTTCATGCCGAGCGCGTATCTGCGGTATGCGGCTGATGGTGATGGTGACGGCAAGCGTAATATCTGGACGTCCCAGCCCGATGTGTTTGCGTCTATCGCGAACTATCTCGGGAAATGCGGTTGGCAGCCTTACGAGCCATGGGGACAGGAAGTCACATTGGCCAGCGCATTGGATAAAAGTGAGATTGGCCGGACCAATACCAAGTCACTGGCAGAGTGGATGTCTCGCGGCGTGCGGCGGGCAGATGGTGCGCGTTTCTCCCGCACGGATGTAAAAGGCGCGATTGTGCAGCCGGATGGTCCGGGGACGCAGGCCTTCATGGTTTACCATAATTTCAACGTGATCCGTCGTTATAACCCGTCTGATTATTACGCGCTGGGCGTAGGTCTTCTGGGAACCGGCATTGTTTCTCCGTAATTTCGCGCCACTTCTGGCGTTCTTGCCCCTGGTTGGGGCGTGTCATCAGGATGATGAGCCTGCTATTGCGCCGCATCCCCACTATGAGCTGGGGAATGCGTGGCACGGCCCGCAGGGTTGGTTTTATCCCAATGAGCAGTTCGACTATCGGGCAACGGGTCTGGCGACACGTGAGGCGCCGTTACATGGGCAACTGGCTTCTGACGGAGAGGCTTGGTCATCAGGTGGAATGACCGGGTCACACCAAACCCTTCAACTGCCGTCGATCGTGACGGTCCGAAATCTGTTGAATGGGCGGGTGGTTCGGATCCGGCTGACCCGGCGGGGGCCGGAAAGTGCAGGGCGTGTTGTCGCGTTGTCCCCAAAGGCCGCAGATCTGCTGGGCATGACGTCTGATACGCCTGTTGAGATTGTGGAAGACGAAACCGCGAGCCGTTCCGTTATGGAGGGACTGACGGGTGCGCCGCATCTGGACGTCCAGTCTGCTCCGGTTGGGGAAGTTCGGGCAGAGTCGCTTGATGGTGGCGCTTCAAAAAAAGTCTATGGCAGCGACTCGTCTGTGGGCGGCCAACCGTCTCCCGCGCTCACGCCGTTACCTGTAACGTGGTCTCAGGGGATGACAGGTCCGCAGGGGCTATATGTTCTTCTTGGAAAATTTTCCGGGCATGGAGCCGCCGCAAGTGTGGCAGTGCGCTGTTCCGGCGAGGTTCAGCGTGTGCCAGATGGAGCAGGCCTGGACTGGCGCGTAAGGTCCGGACCCTATACCGATACCGCCCAGGCCGATGCGGCACTGGACCGGACCCATGCGTGCGGGGTAGAGGGCGCGCGGATCATTGTGGAATGACGGCCGTGACAAAGGCCGAACAACTGGGGACGAACGTGCGGACTAGACGCTCTCTTTTCGGTGGTGTTGCGGGCTTTGCAGCCTGTGCTTCTTTTGGCGGGCCGCTGAGTGCGCTGGCACGCCCGCACCATCATGCCGCAGCTCATGCAAAAGCCGCTGCCGCCGCTTCTGATGTTCCGGCTGCTCCGGTTGGGACGCCTGCCAATACGCCGATTGGTCCGTTCGATACCGTTGCGCGCTGGGCTTACATTGTGGATTCCAGCACGGGTGCAGTTCTGCTGGATAAATCTGCAGATGAGCGGATGGCACCATCGTCCCTGACGAAAATGATGACGGCCTATATCGTGTTCGGCATGCTGGCGACCGGACGTCTGCACCTGGAGCAGGGACTTCCGGTCAGTGAGAAAGCCTGGCGCACGCAGGGTTCCAAGATGTTCGTGCCGCTGGGTGAGAGCGTACTTGTCTCTGAACTGATCCAGGGCATGGTCATTCAGTCAGGCAATGACGCTTGCGTTGTGCTCGCAGAAGGGATCGCCGGCTCTGAAGAGCGCTTCGTCGCCATGATGAACGAGGAAGCTCCGAAGATCGGGCTGACGAATTCGCACTTCATGAACGTGACGGGTCTGCCTGCCGAAGGGCATTACATGTCCGCGCATGACGTCGCGACCGTGGCCATGCACCTGATCCGTGACTTCCCGCAATATTACCATTTCTTCGGTGAGACGGAATTCACGTTCAACAAGATCCGTCAGGGCAACCGTAACGTTCTGGTCGACAAGGGACTGGCTGATGGCCTGAAGACGGGTCACACCGATGCGGGTGGGTTTGGTCTCTGTGCGAGCTCCAGCCGGAACGGAAATCGCGTGATTGTCGTGATTAACGGGACAGCGTCCAGCAATGAGCGCGCGCATGAAGGTGAACGCCTCATGTCCTGGGCGTTTGCAAACTTCGAAAATGCCACGTTGTTCCGCAAGGGGCAGGTTGTCGATCACGCGCCGGTCTGGATGGGTGAACACAAGGCTGTACCGCTTGTCGCGGGTGCTGACATTGTGATGACCATGCCGGTGGGCTGGCAGCAGCGCTCCCATATTGCAGTGGATTATGCGTCACCAGTGATTGCACCGGTCGTTGAAGGTCAGGCCTGTGGTGCGATCGTAATTTCAGCGCCGGGCATGGGTGATATTCGTGTGCCGCTTCAGGCTGGTGCATCCGTTGCAAAACTCGGACTGGTTGGACGTGCGATGGCGCGCCTTGGTCATGGCCCTGCAAATTAAAAACGGTTTGTTCGTTACGCTGGAAGGTGGCGAGGGCGCGGGGAAATCCACGCAGGCGCGCCTTCTGGCAGACCATATTCGTGGGCTAGGGTACGAAGCCATTCTGACGCGTGAACCGGGCGGAACGCCGGGCGCAGAAGCAATCCGGCATCTTCTGCTTTTCGGAGAAGAAGAGCTGTCCTGGCGGGCAGAGGTGCTGGCTCATATGGCAGCCCGCTGTGACCATCTGGACAACCTCATTCTTCCGGCTCTTCAGCGTGGCGCAGTTGTGGTTTGTGATCGTTTCCATGATTCGACGCTGGCTTATCAGGGCTATGGTGTCGGGCGAGGATCAACGGAGCGTCTGGACTTCATTACTGGCGCACGACGTCTTGTCGGGCGAGAGCCTGATCTGACATTGCTGCTTGAACTGCCACGCGAACAGGCGCTGGAGCGGCTGGAAAGTCGCGGAGGTCGGACAGACCGATACGAAGGACAGGCTGAGGCTTTTCATCAGCGTGTCCTTTCTGGTTTCGACGCGATTGCCAAGGCAGAACCGGAGCGCGTGAAGCGTATTAACGCCGGGCGCACAGCGGAAGCTGTTAGCCGATCCCTTCTGAATGCTGTGTCGGAGAAGCTCGGTCATACGGCGTGCGCGTCTGACGCGTGACGGATCCACGGCACACATTCGACCTGCGAGGCCACGAAGCGGCTGAAGAGACGTTTCGTGCTGCCCTTGCATCTGGGCGATTACATCATGCATGGCTGATTTCCGGCCCCGCCGGGATTGGAAAGGCGACGCTCGCGTTCCGGCTGGCGCGGATACTGCTGAATGGAGAAGATCCAGCCTCTGCAGCCGCACGGCGTATTACGGCTGGGACGCACGGAGACCTTTTGGAAATCTCTCGTGCTGTGGACGAGAAAAAGGGCCGTTTGCGGGGAGAAATCACGGCTGCAGATGTGCGGCCAGTGCAATCCTTCCTGCACCACACAGCAACAGAAGGTGGCTGGCGTGTCGTGATCGTGGACGGCGCGGAATATCTGAACCGTTTTGCAGCAAATGCGCTTCTAAAAATTCTGGAAGAGCCGCCCCCGAAAGCTATCCTTCTGCTGACAACCGCGTCTCCCGGACGGCTGCTTCCGACCATCCGCAGTCGATGTCGCGCGCTTGCCCTTTCGCCTCTGCCTGACGCGGATATGCGCGTGCTGGTTCCTGATGTTCCAGAAGATGTTCTTGCGCGGTCTCATGGTTCTCCAGGGCGCGCATTGTTTCTTGCTCAGGATCGGGATGGAGCGATTGCTGCGTTTGTGGCGGAAATACTGGCGGGAAAGACGCTTACGGCTAATATGCTTCCTCTCATTGACCGGATTGCTCGAGAGACGGAAGGTTTCGCATTGCTCTGTGATTTGCTAGGCGAGGGACTGGCAGACCGTGCACGCTCGGCAGCACGACGTGGCGACCTGCCTGTTGCTGATTCTTCTGCCCGTCAGTGTTCGGAACTTGATACACTGAGGCGGCAGACAGACGGTTTTAATCTGGACAAGGCCCAGGCCATCCGTCAGGCAGTGGAACTCGCTGCCGGAACGTGAATGGCTCAGGCATGACAAGACGAGTGGACATGACGCGGCGCTTCACCATTACAACTCCGATTTTCTACGTGAACGGCGCTCCGCATATCGGGCATGCCTATACGTCCATCGCGGCTGACGTTCTGGCCCGTTTCCATCGCCTGAATGGTGAAGACGTCCTGTTCGTCAGCGGCACGGATGAGCACGGCCAGAAGGTCGAGCAGACCGCGACCGCTCAGGGCATGGAAACGCAAGCCTACGCTGACAAGATTTCTGCGTCTTTCCGCCAGATGCAGCAGGACATGGCAATCTCCACGGATGAATTCATCCGCACGACGGATGAGCGCCACAAGGTTGCTGCAAGTGCATTGTGGGAAAAAGTTGCGGCTAACGGTCACATCTATCTCGGCGCGTATGAGGGCTGGTACTCCACACGCGATGAAGCGTTCATTGGTGAAGATGAGCTGGTCAAGAAGCCAGATGGCACGATGGTTGCTCCATCCGGTGCGCCAGTAGAGCGCGTCAAGGAGCCGTCCTACTTCTTTAAACTGTCTGAGTTTCAGGACCGTCTGCTGAAGTTGTATGAAGATAACCCCGACTTCATTGGGCCCCATGGGCCGCGTCGGGAGATCGAGAGCTTCGTGAAGCAGGGGCTGAGGGATCTTTCCGTCAGCCGCACCAGCTTCAAATGGGGGATTCCGGTTCCGAACGATCCGGATCACGTCATGTATGTCTGGTTCGATGCGCTCGCCAACTATCTGACGGCTGTGGGCTACCCGGATCTGAATGATCCGCGTGCGAAGTTCTGGCCGGCAGATTTGCATATTGTTGGCAAGGAAATCGCCCGGTTCCATTGTGTGTACTGGCCGGCTTTCCTGATGGCTGCGGGTATTGAGCTGCCGAAAAGCGTCTTCGCCCATGGCTGGTGGACGGTCGAAGGCGAGAAGATGAGCAAGTCTCTCGGCAACGTTCTGGACCCGAAGGCGCTGGCTGATGAGTTCGGTCTGGATGCGTTGCGGTTCTTCCTGATGCGAGAAGTGCCGTTTGGTGGTGATTCAAACTTCAGCCGTCGTTCGATGATTACGCGCACGAACGTCGAACTGGCGAACGATCTCGGCAATCTGTGCCAGCGGACGCTGAGCCTCGTGGCGCGCAATCTTGGTGGCGTTGTCCCGGAACGCGGGCCACAGACAGAAGACGATCTGGCCATTCTGGCCACGGCGCAGCTTTTGCCGTCTCTGATGAGCGAGCAGATCGAGCGCAAAGCCATTACGGATGCGCTTGAGGAAGTCTGGAAGATCATCCGTGCGGCCAATTCGTATATTGACCGTCAGGCTCCCTGGGCGCTGAAGAAGACTGATCCGGAGCGGATGGCGCATGTTCTGCGTGTGTTGCTGGATGTGATCCGTGCGATTGCGACGATGCTTCAGCCCTATATGCCCAACACGATGGACAAGATGCTGACCCAGCTTGGTGTAGAAGAGAACGAGCGGACATTCGCCGCTCTTGAAACGCCGCTTCCAGGTGGGCGCACATTGCCAAAGCCGGAAGGGCTGTTCCCGCGCTTCGTCGTCGAGGAAGCAGAATGACGGGACTGATCGACAGTCATTGCCATCTTGATCGTCTGGACGATGTGCCTGCCGCGCTGGAGATCGCGCGGCAGTCTGGTCTAGCTGGCATGATTACGATCGGGACGCGCTTTTCACAGGCAGAGGCCCAGATTGGTCTGACGCGCTTTGACGCGCCAGATCTTCGCGTCTGGTGCGCGATCGGCACGCATCCGGATCATGTGGGTGAAGAGCGCCTTCCTTCTGTGGAAGAGCTGGTTCAGAAAGCCGAGCCATCCTGCGTGGTGGCCATTGGTGAGTCCGGGCTGGATTATTTTCACAGCGGAGATGAGGCGAAACCGGCGCAGCACGCTGCATTTCGCACGCATATTGCTGCGGCTCGTGAGACAGGTTTACCGGTCGTTATTCATACGCGACAGGCAGACGACGATACGATCGCGATTTTGCGCGAAGAAAGCGGGAAGGGTGCGTTTCCTTTTCTGATTCACTGCTTTGCTTCGGGACCCAAGCTTGCTGAGGCTGCGCTCGAACTCGGGGGCTATATCAGCTTCTCCGGGCTTCTGACGTTTCCAAAATGCCAGGAAATTCGGGACGTTGCGCGGATTGTCCCTGAGGATCGGCTGCTGGTTGAAACGGACAGTCCGTTTCTTGCGCCCGTTCCAAAGCGCGGTAAGCCGAATACGCCGGGATATGTGGCCCACACAGCTGCGCGACTGGCGCAGGAACGGGGGGTTTCCGCTGAAAAAATCGCGGATATCACCACCGAAAACGTACATCGCCTTTTTGCAAGGACACGCCTGTGAAAGTCACAATCCTTGGATGTGGAGGTTCTGCTGGCGTGCCAATGCTTGGCGGTCAGAACGGTTCACAAACGGGGATCTGGGGGCACTGTAATCCGCAGAACCCCAAGAACAGGCGTACGCGTTCTTCGATTGTTGTTGAAGGTGAGGGCGGGTTTCGGCTTCTGGTTGATTCCGGGCCGGATTTCCGCTCTCAAATGCTGAATTGTGGCCTGAGCCACATTGATGCAGTGCTCTATACGCACCCGCATAGTGACCATATCGCAGGACTTGATGATCTGCGGGCCATCAACCGTGTGATTGACAAGCCACTTCCGCTTTTGGCCGCGCAAAGCACTTTGGAAGAGCTTCGGCAGCGGTTTGCCTATGCGTTTGCGCCTTGGAAAGGCCCGGATTTTTATCGTCCGGTTTTCAATGAGCAGGTCGTTACCGCTGGAGAAGACGTCGATTTTCCCGGTCTCAAAGGGCGTATTTTCGAGCAGCGTCATGGTCGGATCACGTCTCTGGGGCTGCGGTTTGGAAAATTTGCCTATTCCACGGATGTTGAAACATTGTCCGAAGACGCTCTGACGCTTCTGGATGGTGTGGATACGTGGGTTGTGGATTGCTTCCAATATGAACCGCATCCAGCTCATGCCTGGCTGGAACGTGTACTGGAATGGCGCACGAAAATCAGGGCAGGGCGCACAATCCTGACTCATATGGGCACAGATATGGATTACGACATTCTATGCCAGACCCTGCCGCCGGATGTGCGTCCGGCTTATGATGGAATGGTTCTGACGTTCTGAAAAAACCGGGCAGGGTGGTCTGCCCGGTTTTTCTGGGCTCAGAAGGTGATCATCGCGCCCGCTGACATGGTGTGATCGCTCTCATGGTTCGGGCCATGAGCATCGGATTCCGTATGGGCATATTCACCCACGAGGAACATCCAGTCTGTGAGTGTGTAGTACAGTGCCCCGACTTCGGACTGATTGCGACGGACCAGCGATGGATTGTCTTCGCCCGCAGCCTGATAAAGATTGCTGACACCGTAGCTTCCAACCAGCTTCAGGCGTGGCAGAATCTTGTAGGAGGCCTGAACGTAATAGCCTTCCGAGTTTCGTTTACGGCCGGACTGGGAAATGCCGTCAAACAGCAGGCCGGTCGTGCCCAAACCATTACCGTAATAGTAATAAGCCACGCCTTCAAACGGTCCGCGGGAGAGCTTGACGCCAACATCGCCTGCAGCGACAGTCGCGCCTTTGCGGCTGTCTGTACCCAGGGTTGAGCTTGTCAGGTTCTGGACGTGCTGGGTCAGGAAGCTGGCCCAGAGACGTGTGGTGAAACCTGCAATTTTTGCGTCGTAGGTAACTTTACCCTGAACCATTGGCGAACTGTGCTGCGTGCTTGTCGCAGATAGGCCACCGCCAGCATAGTTGAACGGATCTAGCGGCGTCATGATGCCGACAGATCCCTGAAGACCATGCCACTTTGGGGAGATGTAGGTGATCTGTGGGAGCCAATCCGTGTAGACGTAACCCACACCGATGCGGCCCAGAGACGTATTGGCCGGATTGGCATTGCTTCCCGTACTGCCGACACTCAGCAATGTTGCATCATTCAGAATGGCATCAGATGCGAACAGGGCGATGTCACGACCGATCTTGATCGTACCAAGTCTGTCGGTGCCAGCTGTCATGTACACCTGACGGAAATCAACGCCCGCTGTTCCGAGGCCCACGGGGCTGCCACCGGAGTTGGCGTTGAACGCGCCGACATCTGCGTTGTTCAGTCCCGGATACATTCCGAAGACCGCGCCAAGTTTGATGCCGTCCTGAACCGTATTTAGTTTCAGGATGAGGCCACCAGGAAGCAGGCCGTTTCTGACGGATGAGGAATCAAATCCACTGGAGCCGGTGGAGACGCCACCTGCAACGGGCTTGCCGCCACCAGGGCTGTTATACGTGTAGAAGCCGTTAACGAAGCCTGAGAGATTGATCTCGATCTGGCCAGCCTGAACAGTTACGCCTTTGCCTGCGACGTAAGGTTTGACGCGCACAACGCTATCTGGATCGTAGCTCGCGCGCGCCTGGCGGAGCATGGAACGTGTGTCACGTGCATCAGCCGCAGCTTCGCTTGCTGCACGACGTGCGGCCTGAGCGGCGGCGATGGTCGTGACATCGGGGGGCTCAAGGCTGCCATCATACTGAGTTGGATTGTAGCGGCGGTATCGGTTGCGTTTTGCCGGGGGGCTTGAGGTGCCATCCTGATTGGAGGATGCCTCGGATCGGCTGTGTCGCAGATGGTGTGCCAGAAGGCTGTTATATTCTCCGTGTGTCAGGCTGCCTTTGGCCCGAAGGATATCCAGAAGTTCGGTGTAATCATCGGCGTGTGCGGTTGCAGGAAGAACCGTGAGAGACCCAACAGAGAAAACGCAGCTCAGAAAAGCAATCTGGCGCAATGAAAGGCGTGGCATGCAACAACCGCTCCAGCGGAGGATCTGGTTCACGACAATGGGTTCGTGCACCAGAAGAATTGAACTTCGTTTCAGGTTAGCGCGAAAAATGACATTCTTCGCAACAAGTCATCGTGTATCACGGATATGTGAGTTTCAGGCTGTTTTTGATATGTAAGTTGGCATAATATATATTATACGACATACGTGTGAAGCAAAATATAAAAGCCTCTTCACGTTTTCAGACCGAGTATCTGAGACTGCAATCGGCTTATTTCCAACGATTCCGGTCTAATTTGACGTTTTTTGCATCGGGCTGCACAACCTATGGCATTTTGCCATTGATCCCGGTTTTTATGCTGTTTTGGGAGATCATTAGCCGCAAATTGGCGCTCAATGGCAAAATGCCATGAATATCGACTGCAAATTAACTATGGCATTTTGCCATTAAGGTTATGACCTCTTTACCGGTGCTCTGATTGGCCTCTACCCATGGTCTCTCCTCTCCTCACCCTGCGAGACCGTTTTGACTGAAGTGATTCCCAACGCCCCTGCGGTCGATGCCGTGAAAGTACCGTCTTCCAAGGATTTGTTTGGGCACCCCAAGGGGCTTTGGGTCCTGGTTCTGACTGAAGGCTGCGTGGCATTTTCGCTTTACGGCATGCAGGCCATTCTCGTGCTCTATCTGGCGGACTACCTGCTTCAACCCGGGCATGTGGAGCATGTGCTGGGTATGAAGGCACTGAAGTCTTTTCTTGATGTGCTCTATGCACCAGTTGGAATACAGGCCACGGCAGGCGCGATTACCGGTCTGTTTTTGGCACTGATCTATGCCACGCCTCTCCTCGGCGGCATCGTTGCTGACCGGTTTCTTGGCCGTACACGGACGATTTTCCTAGGCGCAATCCTCATGACAGTCGGGCATGTGCTCATGTCCTTTGACTGGAGCTTTGTCATCGCGATCACGACCCTCTTATTGGGACTTGGAGCGGCTGGTGGTCTACGCGCGCAGGTTGGCGCTCTTTACACATTGGATGATCCGAGACGTTCAGAGGCTTACCAGATCTATTCTTTGGGTGTTCAGGCCGCAGTTATTGTGGCTCCTGCGCTGTGCGCCTATCTTGCACTGAAAGCATGGCACTGGGGCTTTCTGGCTGCCAGTTCGGGAATGCTGATCGGGCTTTTCGTTTATATGTTGGGCAAGCATTGGTTGCCAAACGACAGTATTGCGAGTGCATCCGTCCCTCGCCCGTCTTTGACGTCTGCAGAAAAGAAAACGACTGTTCTGCTCCTGGCGCTTCTTCCTGTTCTGGCATTGAGTGCGCTGCCAAATTCAGAAATTTTTGACGGATATCTGCTGTGGGGACGCGAGCATTACCAGCTGACGCTTCTGGGGCATCCGTTTCCGGTCAGTAGTCTTGTGTCGCTTGATGGTCTGGTCAGTACCGTTTGTACGATCGCTGTTCTTGGGTTTTGGAAGCTATATAGTCGTCGGCGGCCGGATCCAGCTGAGATTACGAAGGTTGCAATCGGCGCTTTTATTGCCTCTCTGGGCCCGCTCGTACTCGCCATAGCGTCTTGGCTCTACCCTGTCCCACATCAGGTGAGCCTGATCTGGGGGATCGCTTTTCACACGATTAACGATATTGGCTTCAGCATGAGTTATGCGATCGGCATGGCGCTGTATTCACGCGCTGCGCCCGCAAGCCTCAATACTATTCTGGTCGCCTGCTTTACCCTGCATCTCTTTCTGGCGAACCTCCTGATCGGGAAGCTTTCAACCCTGATTGGTCATGTCGGGGATGTGCCCTTTTGGCTCATTCATAGTGGGGCCTGTCTTTTGGCCGCATGTGTTCTGATGGGATGTGCCTTCTTCTGGCGGGACCTTTTGGCCCCGCAGAAGAAGGCTATCTAATGTCGGAAGTCTGCGCTCAGGAAGACGCTATTCCCTTGAGCCCCTGAGCGGGAGCAAGCCTGACACCTTCTGCCGTTTTAACCACGTAAGGGTCTAGGAGGCCGTCTGCGCGCTTGTTGCTGCGGGCAATGATGAGGCGCTGGACAATCGGATAGTCGGTGATCAGCTTCTCGAACACCGGCTTGGGGATTGCCAGCAAATGGCTGAACTGAAGCGACCGAACGGTCCCTTGTAGTCGCTCTCCACGGATGACGGAGGCTGCGCCGATCAGGTCCCCGCTGCCGAACAGGATTTCACGCTCAGGAAGATGAACTTCGGCAAGGCCTGCGACCTGTGCGTAGACAATCCTTGCTTTCTGGCCACGCTTGAAAAGAACCTCCCCAGGAGAGACAAACCGCATGGCAACCTTGCGGGAAAGGGTGTGCAGAACGCTGTCGGGGACGCCATTGAAGGCTGGGAAAGCTCGCAGCCGCTGTTCAATACCGCTCTTGAGATTAAAGCGTAGAGGCGCTTCAAGACGCGCGCTCCGGCGTTCGATATCCCGGTGGAGTTCCCGATGCAGCTCTTCGGAGATGAGATTGTCAGCCTGAAGCGCATCGTATTCTTCGTCTTCCAGGCGCAGTGCGATCTGACGGAGAATACGGCTCTCAAGAGCTTCCGAGTAACCGGAATAATGCAGGCGGAGTGTTTCCAGAGCATCATCCAGAAGCTTGCGCTGACGACCCAGAACCTCGGATACGATTTCCGTAATACGCGGACCGAGGGTTGGCTCCATGCGCTGCCTCACAAAGCGCTGCAGCGACAGTGACACGAGATGTGCGATGATCAGCATCTCGAAGCGTTCCATCATCGCGTACATCAGAGGTTCGTCGAAATGGAAGCGGCTGTGCAGTTCCTGAGCAACCCGGAACCTCACTGGAGGCTGTAGTCGGCGCTTCAGGGCGCGGACATAGCCATAACGTCCTTCGAGACGCGCGCCATCGGCCATGGCTTCAGCCGTCCGCAAGAGCGTTTCCATGACCCGGCGCGACAGGCCTTGAATGCGAAACAGGTCCAGCAGAAGAGAGCGTTCCTGATTGGCAATCGTGATGAGCGCGATATTGACGCGAGCACGGTCGCTCAGGGCAGATTCAAAGTTATTGGCCGCCCTCTCCTTTTCAGCGCGCTTCTCGATCCGGCTGATGACACCAATGCGCGTCTGTTCGCTAAAGCCCAGCTCATCAGACATCACGCGCGTCCGTTCCGCGACTTCACCAAGGCCGATCCCGAGGATCTGCTGGCGGATCGCCTGATCGATTGGTGACAGTTGATCAAGCTTCAGGAACAGGACGAGTGAACGCAGGGTCGTCCCGTTAACCAGTAGGGTAATCAGCACGAAGCCTGTCGCGATGATACCGATGAAGTGCGCTACGGGGCTTGAGACGCTCTGGTTCTCGGTTACGGCCAGTGCGAGCGCCAGAGTGATGGCGCCACGCAGGCCACCCCAGACCATGGTAGCCTTGAAAGGCGTTGGGACAGGTGGCGAAAGCTTCGTGAAAGCAAGGATCGGCAGCATACCGAACACAACGGCACCGCGCGCGACCAGACCTGCCACGCTCGCGATCAGGATGAGCACACAGTCCCACTTGGTCATGCCAATCAGGAGGCGTGGAACCAGCATGGAGGCAAGAAGGAACACCAGAGAGCCTGCCCAGAAAACGAGCTGCTGCCACAGCTCGTTCAGGAAGCGCCAGACTTGCGGACGGAAGGTGGACGGTCCGTAAGCTGAGACTGTCAGGCCTGCGGCTGCCGTGGCGACAACGCCGGAGAAGCCGAGCATTTCGTCACAGAGAATATAAACCGTGTATGGCAGAGCGAGGGTCAGGGTGATTTCTGCTGCCGGGGCTCCGCCCAGGCCTGCAATGAGCAGCAGGGTCAAGCGGCCAAGACAGACGCCGACAACAATGGCGCCACCAAAAGCGGACGCAAAATCAACGACCGCCTCACCGAGATGGATGTGCCGGTGGGAGGTGACGGAGGCCAGCAGGATAGCGAAAATCGCAATCGCGGCGGCGTCGTTCAGGAGCGCCTCACCTTCGACAAGGCGCGTCAAACGTGACGCAGCGCCGATCTCCCGGAAGATACCTGCCACGGCTGACGGATCAGTCGTGGCGACAATAGATCCGAGGAGAAGGCAGACCACGAGACTCTGATTGGCGAATGGGTAAAGCGCCAGACCAATGGTGGCTGTGGAAACCACAACCGCCACAACTGCCAGCAGAAGTACTGTTGCCGTTTCATGGGCCAGACGACGAACATCAATGCCCATGGCACCCTGGAACACCAGAATGGGCAGGAAGATCAACAGGAAGGCTTCACTGTTGATCGGGAAATAGATCAGGGCTTCGGCGGCGCCATCCAGCAGGTCCGTTGCGGAGGAACGAACAACAAGAGACGCAGCGCCACCCAGAACGATGCCAGCAAGGGCCAGCAGAACCGTTTCGGAAATCTCAAGCCGTTTGGCCAGAGGCTGAATGATGCTGACGAGCGTGAGCAGGAACGCAATCGCGAGAAGAACGGCTGCAAGGCCTGTCACCATCATTGTATTCCGTACTCCCTTGGTTCGAAAACCATCCTAGAGACGGTTGACGCCCCACGATAGCTCTGTCTTGCAAATTATGTGTCAGCAGCTGCAAGCCACTGTCTGACCTGGCTTTCCGGGTCTTCGGCGCGAATGAAATCGCTTACGGCGGCAACGCTGTCTGCCCCTGCCTTCAGGCAGAACGGCAGCCGATCGAGCGTGATGCCACCAATGGCCACCAGAGGGACATCGCCGCTGAGTTCACGCCACTCGGTCAGGCGCTCAACACCTTGCGGACCAAACGCCATCTTCTTCAGTTTCGTTTCCCAGATCGGACCGAGTGCAACGTAATCGGGCTTGCAGGCCAGCGCACGCTGCAGTTCTTCATGGCTATGGGTTGAGATGCCGAGGCGAATGCCCGTCTGGCGGATGGCCTCAAGGTCTGCGGTCTCAAGATCTTCCTGCCCCAGATGTAGCCACTCATAGCCAAGTTCGATTGCCAGCTCCCAATAATCGTTCAGCACGAGGGCGACATTATGGCGGGCGGCCAGTTCCTGAGCAGTTTCAGCCTGCGCCCGGATTTCTTCCGACGGCATGTCCTTGAGGCGCAGCTGAATGAAACGCGCGCCCGCTCCGCCGAGGCGTTCGACCCAACGAGGATGATCAACGACAGGATAGATTTTCGAAGGCAGACGGGACATTTACAGCATTTCTCCACCGAGGCTGCGGGCCAGACCAAGGGTCGGGGTCGAGGGCACCGCCATATCGCGTTCTTCCATAGGGTCTGCAGCAAATCCGGCAAGCCCGGCTTCGCACGCCAGGCGAAACGCGGTGGCCATCTGGGCCGGGTTTCCTGCTTTGGCGACGGCCGTGTTGATCAGAACGGCATCGTATCCGAGTTCGAAGGCTGCCGTGGCGTGAGAGGGCTTTCCGATGCCAGCATCCACAACCATTGGGATGTCCGGGAAATGGCTGCGCAACGCGCGGAGGCCGAAGAGATTGTTCAGCCCCCTGCCCGAACCAATTGGTGCGCCCCATGGCATCAGCACCTCCGCACCTGCACGGAGCAACCGTTCAGCCACAACCAGATCTTCCGTTGTGTATGGGAAAACCTTGAAGCCATCTTCCGTCAGGATGCGTGTGGCCTCGACCAGCCCAAATACATCTGGCTGAAGCAGGTCTCCCTGGCCGATCACTTCCAGCTTGATCCAGTCTGTTCCGAAAACATCCCGGGCCATCTGTGCCGTGGTGACAGCTTCCCGGACCCCGTGACACCCTGCGGTGTTAGGGAGAATGGGGACGTTCAGACTCTGGATCAGAGACCAGAACGCCTGTCCCGCCTGAGCGCCCGCCGCTTCGCGACGCAAAGACACGGTTACAACACCAGCCTGAGCGGCCTTTACCGCGTCTGCGAGAATGGCGGGGCTGTCATATTGGGCCGTGCCCAGCATCAGCCTTGAAGAGAGTTCAGTGCCGTAAAACTGCATGTCAGCCTCCCTGCATGGGGGCAAGAATTTCGAGCACGGCCCCCTCTTCCACCGTTTGTGCACTTCGCTGGGTGGCCGGAATGAAAAAGCCGTTCAGGGCCGTTGCTACACGCGCTTTGCCGTAACCCAGTTCATCAAGAACCGCGCCAAGTGTTCGTGCATGAACTTCATGGAGTTCGTCATTTACGGTGATCTGCATGATGTCTCTCCCATTTGGAGCTATAACAGGAAGAAAGGGTCTCAGGCCCGATCCGTTCCGAAAATGATGTCACAGACTTCTTGTGCACGCGCGGGCGATAGCAGGAAGCCGTGGCGATACATGCCATTGAGGGAAATGTTCTTCCCGTTCTGCCTGACCCTCGGAACATTGTCAGGATAGGCTGGTCTGAGGCCAGCATTGGCCTCCAAAAGCTCTGCTTCCGCGAAGGCTGGGTGCAGTGTATAGGCCGCATTGAGCAGTTCGGTTACGGCGCGCACCGTAATGCCGCGCGTATCATCACTCTCGATCATAGTGGCCCCGACCATGAACACGCTGTCTGCCCTAGGCACAATATAGACCGGAATGCGCGGATGCAGCATGCGAACAGGCCGGTGAAGGCTGATTTCCGGACAGCGTAGCAGAACCATCTCCCCGCGCATGCCTCTAAGGTCATTTTGCGTGGTCCGGGCCGCTACGCCCGTACAGTCAACCACCCAGTCGAATTCATTATCGTTAATCGCCTGAACCGTCAGGACTTGGCCGCCTTGTTGTTTGAGGCGGTGAGCAAGAGCCACCAGGGCCTTGCGAGGATCGACATGACCTTCTTCCGCAAAGAAGAGTGCCTTGTCGAAACGGCCTGCCAGATCTGGTTCCAGCGCACCAATCTGGGACCCGTTGAGGGTTTCGAAGTGACTGGTGCGGCGTCCGAAGCGATTTAACTCCGGCGTATCGCGAGGCGGTGCGACAACAAGGCTGCCTGCCTGAACCACGTCTGGAACGTGGGATTTCCACCAATGGAGCGATGTCAGACTGTCCTGTGTGACTTCATCTGGTGCTGATTCTGCCTCACACCAGGGGGCCAGCATTCCGCCCGCAAACCATGAGGCACCAGCGCCAACCCGGCCGCCGGTGTCATAAACCGTGACCTGTGCGCCGTGTTCTGCCAAAGCCACAGCGGTGACCATTCCGGCTACGCCGGCGCCTCGAACCAGAATGCGAGGTCCAGTCATCCATGTCCTCCTCGTAAAAGCGGGACGTGTTTAACATGGCTTGTCTGTTTGGTCAGGAGGCACGCACGGGGAGATGATCGGCTGCGTACACAAAGATCCTATAGCGCCCTTCCGTCAGACGTTTGGCCGGAGTGCCGAATGTTCGCAGCACCTCGGCTTCCCCGAAGGTTTCTTCCGGGTGTGGGATCAGGACGAAAAAGGCTTTTCCATCAAAGCTATGCCAATCCATTTTCTTGCGGATGTGCACAAACGGCGCAACCGTACCGTCTCCCTGCTTCATCCCAGGGTAAAGGTGCATTTTTCCGAGAGAGGCCACTTCCAGGTTGCCGGAACTCCACCAGGAACCAACGCCGTCCGGTGGGACGTCGCGCTCAAGTCGGCTGAGAAGCTGGTTATCATCGGAACTTAGAAGGCCAGTCGAATGCGTTGGGAGGTTCCGGTAATCCGTAATGAGCGTGACGACCAGGATCATGGCTGCCAGACTCACGGCTACGCCTTTCTTCGGCCAGACAAGCGCTGTGAGGCAGGCCAGATCAATCCAAAGCGGAAAAAGATAGCGCGCGACAGCAATGGGGCTCCCATCCAGAGCGATGCGGCTGCTGAGAGCGAGCGCCACGAAATTCAGGGCGGCGGACAGAAGCAGCATCATGGGGAATGCGGCAATCTGGCCCCTGTTCTGCCATCCTGATCGGACCATCTTGAAAGCTGCGGTGAGAGCGAGGGCGACGAGAAGAAGCCGGAGGCATTCCGGTATTGTGGATGCTACGGCCTGCCCAGAGGGTTCTGCTCCATAGAGGAGAAAAATAGCGCGAACGGATGTCCCGAAGTTGCTGCCCAGTTGTTCCCATGGTGCAAAGCGTGTTTCCAACGGCTCCGTGACAAAGCCGCCGGTCACGGCATTGATGTGCAGAATGGCTTTGGCCAGCACGGTTCCTGTCAAGGATGCGAGGACCAAAAGCCCACGTTGGCGAAGAGCAAAGTCCTGAGCCAGAAAAGCGTAGGCGATGATCGCCCCCGCTCCTGTCACTGCGAGTAAAGGGTCCCCAATCACCCCGAGGCACAGTAGCACTGCCACGGCCGCCAGTGATCGGTAGGAGCCCGATGAGAGAAACCGGTCAGCCCAGTGAAGTGCCCAAAGACCGTAAATCAGCGCGCCCATATGGATGGCGGACAGCGTGATGAAATATGCCATCGGAGAGCGCATCAGGGGAAAGGCAAGCACTGGCAGAAGGAGGGTCGCTGCGCCGAGGCGTTCCTCAATGCCTCGCAAGCGCAGAAAAACCACCGAGAAAGCTGACGCGACAACGCCGACCCATAGGATTGCGGGTTGCACCATCAGAAGAAATGGGCTGCCTGCCGGTCTGCCTAACAGGTGCCATAGTCCACTCAGGAGGGCGCTGAGAGGGATATCGGACGTCCAGAAATCCGGCGGGGTCAGAACCCAGTCATGCAGGCGCCAGTTTCCATGCAGTACATCCAGTCCGGCAAGGAAATAGGACGCCTGATCCGATGTCTTGGGCCACAGCGAACAGACGTAAACCGCCAGAACGAGATAAAGCGTCAGCCCTATGAGCGAGGCGACAAGATATCTTTTCCTGAAAGAAAAATTTCTATCAAATACCTTTGATATCATTGAGTTAAGTAGTCTTTCTCATTTTTCATCTGAAGATGAGATACGAGTATTTCGACTGGATGAGCGGGTCGCCGCCCAGCAAGACGCTTTGTCTGGCAACGACAGGAGAAGCCCGTTGCCAGAATATTGCCTTCCACCTTGCTGGCCCAGTTCTGGGCAAAAATGCTGGCGGACAGATCGGCGTGTTCCTTCTCATGGCCGAACAGGCCGGCCATCCCGCAGCAACCAGCTTTGCCCGCATCTGCCTGAACGCCCAAATGTCGCAGAATGGCCGTCCAGTCCTCAGCACTCCCCGGACGCACAGCCTGCTCTGTGCAATGTGAGATGATGGTCAATGCTGCCGTGTCAGGTTTTACCGCATTTGAAGGTATGATGCCCTTGGTGATCTGGCGTTTCAGAAAGGCTTCCAGTGAAAGCACGGTTGGGATGGCTTCGGACCCTGCGATATCCCGATATTCCTGCTCAAACATCAGACCTGTAGCGGCATCCAGAGAAATAACGGGTACGCCGTGACGCGCGATATGCTTGAGCTGCTTCAGGGTCTTGCGAGCAGTGGCAGAGAACCCTTTACGAAATCCTCGTACATGCCGGGCCTTGCCATTATCCCAGACGGACGTGACGCGCGGGTCCATCCCAAGGGATTTGAGCAGCGTGTATGTGCTTTCGATGACACCGCCATCAAAGCTTCCCGTAAACGAGTCCTGGATCAGAACAACGGACCGGTCATTGTTTCCTGCTTGTTCAAGCCATTCTGTGCTGACCTGCGTGATTTTGGGCAGTCTTGCGGGGCTGATCTTCGGAAGATCGACAAGCCCCAGCTTCTTGAGAAACACAGTCGAGATCGGGTTCTGCATCAGAATATTGGCGAGCGCCGGCATCTGTCGGCCGACCTTCAGGAGAGGCTCGAGCCAATACACGAGATAGTCCCTCACTGGACGGCGATGCTTGAGGAAATAGAGGTCCAGAAACTTCGACCGCATGGATGGAATGTCCACCCGGATCGGACATTGCGTGGCACAGGCCTTACAGGACAGGCATGTGTCCAGACTGGCTTTGAGCTCGACTGTTAACTCGGGAAGCGCACTTTTGTCAGCGGCGGTATCTGGGAGCGAATTCAGTCGCGCCCAGCTTCGCAGCAAGGTCGCTCGGCCCTTAGGTGACTGAAGCCTGTCCCTCGTAGCCTTGTAGGACGGACACATGGCCATGTCAGGTTCGCGATTATAGCAGGCCCCATTTCCATTGCAGCTCACAGAGAGGCTGAAGTCATTTCGCAGATCTGAGGAAATCTGCTCGTCAAACTGACCTTTGAACGGGATGCCATCTATCCGGTCTACTGGATATTTGAGACCAACGGGCGCAAGCTTCCCGCGATTAAAAATATCTTTGGGATCAAAGACTTCTTTGATGCGGCAGAGCTCTGCGAAGAGTGTCTCCCCAAAGAAAAGAGGCGAAAATTCTCCGCGGTAACCTCTCCCATGTTCCCCCCAGAGCAGCCCACCATGGCGTTTAGTCAGATGGGCCACGGCGTCAGAGATGGGGCGGATCAGTGCTCGATCATGCTCGGACAGCATATCCAGAAAAGGACGGACATGCAGGCAGCCAACATCGGCATGCCCAAACATGCCGTAAGACAATCCGTATCCGTCGAGAATAGCCCGGAACTCAGACACATAGTCAGCTAGGGCTTCCGGTGGAACGGCTGTGTCTTCGACAAAAGCCACGCCCTGTTTATGGCCATCCGGACGGCCGAGAAGCCCCACGGATTTTTCACGCAGGGTCCAAAGCTGATTAATGATCGACTGATCAGAAACTGGTTTATAGTCAATGACTTCGTAGGGAGAGCTTTCAAGAAGGGTGACGGCTTCCTGCATCTGTTGATGGAGATGGTCTTCGTCATCTCCCACAAATTCAACAAAGCTCATCCCCCGCACGGGCTGCTCTGAACGGGCACCAAGAACGCTTTCCAGGGACTGCCAGACAATATCCTGCGACGCTTTCTCCAACACACGGTCATCCAGTACTTCCACTGCCGAAGGATTGGCCGGAAGAATGGTCTGGACGTCCCGGAGAGTGCTGTCGAAACTGGCGTAGCGCACGACGAGAAGCTGACGATATTTCGGAAGCTTCCGAACACGCAGCACGACACGCTTCGTTAAGGCCAGTGTTCCCTCTGAACCCGCCAGCAGGCGAGCCAGACTGAACTGGCCATTCTCAAGAAGAACGTTTTCGAGGTTATACCCGGTCAGTCCCCGGTTCATGTCTGGGAAAATCCGACGGATTTCGTCCGCCTGCTCCGTCACCACGCGGTACACTTCGCGATAGACCCGCGCAGAGAGATCGCTACCGGTCTTCTTGCGTTCAAGAGCGTCGCTGGTCAGTGTTTCAACGTGTAAATCACTGCCATCCGATAGCACCACATCCATGGTCTCAATGTAGTCGGATGTGCGGCCGTAAATGCGAGAGCCCTTGCCTGAAGCGTCGGTCGCAATCATTCCGCCGATCGTGGCACGGGTCGCAGTTGAAACTGTAGGCGGGAAAAAATAACCGTGGGGCTTTAGAAAGGCATTCAGTCTGGCCAGAACAACGCCGGGTTCGACGGTTACGTGCCCAGTGTCAGGGTCAAAATCCAGAATGCGATCCAGATATCGGGCCACATCAACGACAATCCCTGCAGTCAGGGATTGACCGTTGGTTCCTGTGCCGCCTCCACGCATGGCCAGTGTAAGGGAGCCGTCTTCTGCCGCACGCACGGCACGGTTCAGGTCTTCGGTTGTTCGGGGATAGATGACGGCCAGTGGAAGGCGCTGGTAAATGCTGTTGTCTGTCGCCCCGACTAATCGGGCAGAGACCTGAGGCGTGATATCCCCCTCAAAGCCTTCGGCAGCCAGTCTGGCGAGGAAAACATCGCGGATGTGCAATTCAGATGCGGCAAGATAGAGGCTGGAGCGTCCGGCCACACCTGTCAGATCTGCATCGCCACCCATGTTCGTTTCTCCCCGGTCGTATAGCGTGTTGGAAGACTATCCTCGACGAAATGAAGCGTCTTGGAAAGTCCTCCTCACGGAAAGAAAATGTCCTTATTCCACCGTGACAGATTTCGCCAGATTGCGAGGCTGGTCTACGTCCGTACCCTTTAGAAGAGCGACTTCATACGCCAGGATCTGGACTGGGATAGCATAGAGGATGGGGGCGACGAACGCATCGACGTCCGGCAGGATGACGACATGCTCCGCAACGCCTTCCAGACGCTTGGCGCCGGTGGCATCTGTAAAGGCCAGAATACGGCCTCCGCGAGCCTTCGCTTCCTGAAGATTCGAAAGCGTCTTGTCGAACAGGATGGTTGATGGAGCGATCGCGACGACCGGAACGGTTCTATCGATCAGGCTGATCGGACCGTGCTTCAGTTCACCGGCCGCATAAGCTTCGGCATGGATATAGCTGATTTCTTTGAGTTTTAAAGCGCCTTCGAACGCGATCGGTGTGCAGATGCCCCGACCCAGATACAGAACATCGCGAGCTTCCGCGACAATACGCGCCATTTCCTGAATGGCCTCAACGCGTGTGAACACTTCGGCGGCCCGGGACGGCAAATCAAGCAGGCTTGCTGTCAGGGTCTCTTCCCGTGCCTTGTCGATCGTTCCACGGGCCCGTGCAAAATCAATAGAAAGAGCTGCAAGAACAGAGAGTTGCGCCGTAAAAGCCTTGGTTGACGCTACAGAAATTTCTGGACCAGCAACCATGCCCAGGACGAGATCGCTTTCGCGGCCCATCGTCGAATGCTCGACATTCAGGACCGACACAATGCTCTGTCCTGCCTTCTTGAGGCTGCGCAGGACGCCAAGCGTATCTGCCGTTTCTCCAGACTGGGAAATCAGCAGTGCCACGCCCTTGTCTGGTTGCGGTGCATCGCGATAGCGCATTTCAGACGCCACATCGATTTCCACCGGAACGCGAGCGAGGGATTCAAGCCAGTAGCGCCCGACCATGCCCGCATAGAAAGCAGACCCACACGCGGTAATCGTGACGCGGGGCATCTGTGCCGGATCGAAAGGCATTTTCGGCAGGGCAATTGTCTTGGAAGCTGGGTCTGTGATCCGCTGAAGCGTCTGGCCGATGGCGACCGGATGCTCGTGCAGCTCCTTCTCCATGTAATGGCGATAGCCATCCTTGCCGACCTGCCCTGCCATGAACGCAATGTTCTGGATCGGACGGCTGACTTCCTGACCTTCGCCATTGAAGATGATGACATTGCCGGGCGTCAGTTCGCACCAGTCTCCATCATCCAGATAGGTGATGCGGCTTGCCAGAGGCGCCAGGGCGAGGCTGTCGGAGCCAAGGAACATCTCGCCGTCGCCGTAACCCACGGCGAGAGGCGCACCGTGGCGTGCGCCGATGAGCAGACCGTCATGGCCTTGAAAGATGATGGCAATCGCATAAGCGCCTTCAAGACGCTTGATGGCCGCGAAAGCGGCATCACGCGGTGTTTTGCCCTGATCAAGGTAGAAATCGACGAGGTGGGCGACTGTTTCTGAATCTGTATCGGACAGGAAAACCCGGCCTTCACTTTCAAGCTCGGCCTTCAGTGTCGCAAAGTTTTCGATGATGCCGTTATGCACGATGGCAACTCGGCCTGCCGCATGGGGATGGGCATTGGCTTCTGTCGGTGCGCCATGTGTGGCCCAACGCGTATGACCGATGCCCGTGGTACCGGTTAGCGGGTCAGCCTTCAGAACGGCCTCAAGATTATCAAGTTTGCCAGCAGCGCGGCGGCGGTCAATCGTACCGTCGGCTGTAAGCGTGGCGATGCCTGCGGAGTCATATCCGCGGTATTCAAGCCTGCGGAGAGCTTCGAAGACGATCGGAGTGGCTGGACGATGGCCTACAACGCCACAAATTCCACACATCAGCCCTGCTCCTTTTTGGCTTTAAGGGTCTGTTTGATTTCAAGTCCGCGGTCTGGCTTGATTGTCTGGCGAGCGCGCCCGAAAGCGAGTGCACCGGCCGGGACGTCTTCCGTGATGGTGCTCCCCGCAGCGATCAACGCGTCATCGCCAATTGTGACGGGGGCCACCAGAATGGCATCAGAGCCGATAAAATTGCGGGCGCCGATCGTCGTCCGGTGCTTGAAGTATCCATCGTAATTGCAGGTGACGGTCCCTGCTCCAACATTGGTTTGTGCACCGACGGAGGCGTCACCCAGGTAGGTCAGGTGATTGGCTTTTGCGCCAGGGCCTAGATCAACATTCTTCAGCTCAACGAAATTACCGACATGGGTATCGGCAGCGCAGATTGTTCCGGGTCTTAGTCGCGCATAGGGGCCGATCATGGCGCCCTCGCCCACCGTGCAGCCTTCAAGATGAGAGAACGCACGGATCAGGGCGCCGCTGCGAACCGTGACGCCTGGGCCAAAAAAGACATTTGGTTCAACGACGACATCCGGCTCCAGGCAGGTGTCGGTGCTGAAGAATGTGGTTTCTGGGGAGACAAGTGTGACGCCGCCTTCCATCGCAGAAATGCGCAGACGCTGCTGAAGCGTGGCTTCTGCCTGGGCAAGCTCTACACGTGAATTGACGCCAGCCAACTCAGTCTCGGGCGCTTCCACGCACTGGACGCGCCCTTCCGAAGCGGCCATGGCGACAACATCGGTCAGATAATACTCACCCTGCGCATTGTCGTTGCCAACAGCGGCCAGCCACCGCCGGAAATCTGCGGCACCTGCGCACATGACGCCTGCATTGCAGAGTGCGATTTCACGTTCCTGCTCGTTTGCGTCTTTGTATTCTACAATTCGGCTGACGCGGCCCTGCTCTTCAACAATGCGTCCATAACGACCTGGATTGGCCGGGCGCATCCCAAGAAGTGCGAGGCTCACCCCGTCTTGCCGGGCTACCGTCAGACGACGCATTGTATCGGCTGTGATCAGCGGGTTGTCTGCGTAGAGAACTGCGATGTCGCCATCTCCGAACAGGTCTTTTGCAGTATTGGTCGCGTGTGCGGTGCCCAGACGTTCGGTCTGAACGACTGTTCGGTATGGCTGAACGGCTTTTTCCAGCTCAGGCATATCCGGTCCGACGACTACAACGACGTCGTCAAAGATTTCTCGGGCCGTATCGATGAGATGGGTGATCATCGGGCGGTTTCCAAGGCGATGCAAAGCCTTGGGAAGACGTGATTTCATCCGCGTGCCGAGGCCCGCTGCAAGGATGATGGCTGTGGTGTGGCGTGCGGTATTGGTCATGTTCCGTTCCGGGTATCCAAACCACGCCAATCCGTCAAACGATGGTTGAGTTAGGCTCCATCACTTCCGATTGCCATTTATTGCGAAAGGATGGCTGTGGATTTTGAAGGTGGAAGTGGCTGTTGCATGACAACAGTGACGTGCCCGAGCTTGGGATGATTGAATTCGATCCGCACTGGGACAAGTCCAACACCATCGATCTCTTTGAACCAAGCTGACCCAGGCTGTGGCGCGGCCATTTTCGAGCGATTTGGAGAGTCTTTTACAAAGCCTGCAATCTGTTGGCCGACAAAGTCGCAGCGAAGCGCTGGACCTGAATAGGCCTGCTTATGACTTTGAGGAATGTCAGATGTAACGGGACCATGCACCGTCATTTTTGTCAGACGAAGCCCATCAAAAATAACGCCAGATCCCTCACAGCTTTTCGTTTGGGTCAGGGTTTCAAGAAGTCGCGCCATACCACTGAGCGTATCAATGGTATGGGGAAGATCGCTGTCCGGAATGGGATCGCGGTCTGTCTCCGCAGGCTCCAGAATGTCTACATGCGGTGTGTTGCCATTGTAGGTCAGCAGGACGCGCCGATGTTGGCCCCGGGATAGCCCTCCGCTGTCATAACGGATGGGTTTGACGTTTCCGCCCGGAACGAAGTCGCCCTCGACGCGGGAATGAATGTCCATCGTCACGAACCAGCTGATCAGGCCTGCCGGTCTGATATGCGTCGTTCCGCCATAGCCCCAGGGCTCGATCTGATACGAGGCATCTGCGTCAAGCACATGAAGTCCGCGCATATAAATGGCGAACGTTGTGTTGACCTGTCCGGCCGCATGAGCTGTAGGCGCGAAGCCGACCAGCAGCATTCCTGCTGCGGCCAGCGCGCGGAGGCCCTTAAACGTCAAGGTTGGCAACCTTGAGGGCATTACCCACAATGAAGTCTCGGCGTGGCTCAACCACATCGCCCATCAGTGTGGAGAATACCTGGCCAGCCTCTTCCACATCGCCAACCTTGACCTGCAGCAGGGTGCGGGTCGAAGGATCAAGTGTGGTGTGCCAGAGCTGTTCATCATTCATTTCGCCAAGGCCCTTGAACCGGTTGATTGTCAGGCCACGACGACCCTGAGCAAAAATCCGGTCCATGACGTTGGACGGGCCAAACAGCGGAAATTCCTGCGTGTCCAGACGAAGTATGGCTGGCGTCATGAAGTCACGGGCCAGACGCTCGCCTTCCGAAGCAAGCCAGCGTGCTTCAGCAGATTTCAGAATGCTCTGCTCCAGACGGTAGATCTCGCTGACGCCACGTACAGAGCGGGCACATTCAATGCCCGTGCTGGAGAGTGAAACTTTCCAGCCACGTTCATTGGCAGGTGACGCTTCTTCCAGGTGGCGCTGGAATTCTGGAATACGATCGCTGATCGCTGCTGGATCAATATCAAGCACGCGGGATACGGCCGCCTGCTCTAAGATCCACACAGGGATTTTGGTCGCGATATTTTTCAGGTTCTGTGCCGCTGCAATCAGGAAGCGGACTTCTTCACGAAGCTCTTCTCCCGTGAGCTCAAGGCCATCACCGAAGCGTAGCGAAGCATTTGCCAGGGCCTTATCGAGCAGATACTGCTCCAGCGCGGCATCATCCTTCAGGTAGCGCTCTTCCTGGCCACGCTTTGCACGATAGAGTGGCGGCTGAGCGATATAGAGATACCCCTGCTCAATAAGCTCTGGCATCTGGCGGAAGAAGAACGTTAACAGCAGCGTCCGAATGTGGGAACCGTCCACGTCGGCGTCTGTCATGATGACGATTTTGTGGTAGCGCAGTTTGGCAGCCGAGAAACCACCCTGATCGACTTCACCACGACCAATGCCCGTACCGAGCGCCGTGATGAGTGTGCCAATTTCCGCAGACCCAAGCATTCTGTCGAAACGGGCACGTTCAACGTTCAGGATCTTGCCGCGCAGCGGTAGGATGGCCTGGAAGCGACGGTCACGCCCCTGCTTGGCCGTGCCACCTGCAGAATCACCCTCAACGATGAAGATTTCTGCTTTGGACGCATCACGCTCCTGACAGTCAGCCAGCTTGCCAGGCAGCGAAGAAACGTCGAGCACACCCTTACGGCGCGTCAGTTCACGTGCACGGCGGGCAGCCTCACGGGCACTGGCTGCGTCAATGATCTTGGCGACAATCGCCTTGGCTTCCTTGGGGTGCGTCTCAAACCAATGCGAAATCGAGTCAGCCGCCGTTGCATGCACGACCGGCTGAACCTCGGACGACACCAGCTTGTCCTTCGTCTGGGACGAGAACTTCGGGTCCGGAACCTTGACGGACAGGATGGCGGTCATGCCTTCACGCATGTCCTCACCCGTCAGCGAGCCTGCTTCACGCTTGGCAACGCTTTCCGCATATTTGCCAACAACACGCGTCAATGCCTGACGGAAGCCAGCGAGATGTGTGCCACCGTCCCGCTGGGGGATGTTGTTGGTGAAGCACAGCATTGTCTCGTGATAGCTGTCGTTCCACGTCAGAGCGAATTCGACGCGGATACCGCTTTCAGTATGGTCAATGAGGCCCGTGATCGGCGGGTTAACAATGGACGTCTTGGAAGCATCAAGCCATTCCGCGAAAGCACTCAGGCCGCCTTCGTAGAAGAACCGAAGTTCCTTGCTTTCAGCGTGACGCTCATCGCGCAGGATAATTTCCAGCCCGGAATTCAGGAATGCCAGTTCGCGAACGCGTCGTTCCAGAATGGAAAGTTCGAAATCGACCCTCGTAAAGGTCTGCTTGCTTGGCTTGAACGTCACTAACGTGCCGCGTGGCTCGTCTGACGGCCCTACAACCGTCAGGGCTTCATCGCGTTCACCGTGCTGGAAGCGGATCTTGTGCTCCAGACCATTCCGCCAGATGCGAACTTCCATCCACTCGGACAGAGCATTCACCACAGCCGCGCCCACGCCATGCAGACCGCCGGAAACCTTATAGGAATTCTGGTTGAATTTGCCGCCAGCATGCAGCTTGGTCAGCACGACTTCAGCGGCGCTGATGCCCTCTTCCGCGTGCATGTCTGTTGGGATGCCGCGGCCATCATCACGTACGGAAACGGAGCCGTCTCCGTTGAGTGTCAGGATGCAGCGGGTGGCGTGTCCGGCCTGGGCTTCGTCAACGGCATTATCGATGATTTCGAACACCATGTGGTGCAGGCCGGAGCCATCATCCGTGTCACCGATATACATGCCGGGGCGTTTGCGGACAGCGTCCAGTCCCTTCAGTACCGAGATCGAGGAGGCGCCGTAATCGTCACCGTCTGCGCCTGGAATCTCCGGCTGGTTCTGGGTCTCTGACATGCGCGAGGCGGTCTCCGTGGAACTCTGAAAAACTGTTGTATGACTATAGCGTGTCACAGGCCGTGAGGCCAGAGCACACACATCATGCGGACTGGATATGACCATCCTGAACGCTGAAAAAGCCCGCTTTTTCGATCAGGCTGGAAAACGGATCAGGATCTGTTCCGGTCAGGAGAACCGGCGTTTTCAGCTTGCTAAGACTGGACAGAAGCGCATCCCGTCTGGGCTCATCCAGATGAAGAAGTGGTTCGTCCAGCAAAATGGCAGGTGCATCACCCCTGCTCTGTTGGATCAATGCAGCATGGCACAGAACGACCCCCAAAAGCATGGCTTTTTGTTGCCCGCTGCTTGAGAGTTCGGCAGACCGTCCTGTGGTGTGATCAAAAAGAAGAAAATCCGCCTTATGAGCACCCAAAGATGTACTGCCTTTAAGGCGATCTTCCCGCCGACTGTCCCTTAACTTTGCCCGCAACCAGTCTTCCACCTGCAAAGCCGGGCTGACCATCAGTTGTTGCGTAATAGCGCAGTCAAGATGCAGGCGGCTTTTTGGAAAATCGGAACTGTCGAAGGGGTGAGTGTTCATGCTTTCCACAAGCGCCAGCCGAGCGGCTGATGCGGCGACCGCATGACGGGCAATGGAGTCTTCCAGCGACGTGAGCCAGAGCCCCTCGTCCGGCCTTTCCGACAGCAAGCGATTACGACTGGAAACTGATCGCTCGTGAGCGGTCATTTGCCGGGCATGATCCGGAGAAAGTGCCATGACCAGACGGTCAAGGAAGCGCCGCCTGCCGCCCGCACCTTCAAGAAAAATCCGATCCATCTGTGGCGTTAGCCAGACGCAGGAGAAGACTTGAGCAATTTCTGCCTGAGACCGAACGGAAGAGCCATCAAGCTGGAATGAACGCCGGCCGTTCTCGGAGAGGTTGGCTCCAGTCCCGAGAATAGTCTGATCGATCCCGTGAGAAAGCGTTGCAGCAACGCCCCAGTGATCGGCATCTGTGCGGCATAGCGTTTGAAGGGGCGCGCCTCGCAGGCCTCGTCCAGGAGCCAGAAGCGAAACAGCTTCCAGAAGATTGGTCTTTCCAGAGCCGTTCTGGCCGGTCAGAACGGAGATATTTGTCTCAGGCTTCCAGACGGAGTGCCGGTAATTCCGGAAATCCGTCAGGGCAAGGCGCGTTAGTCTCAATGCGGACCGATCAGACCCGCATCGGCATCAGAACATACAATGCAGAAGGTGATGCTGTGTCACGGACCAGTGTCGGAGCTGAGCTGTCGGCAAAAGCAAACTCCACTTCAACATCGATCTGATCCGTAATATCCGTCAGGTACCGTGCCTGAAAGCCAATCTCGATCGGAGGCGCGTCATACGTGACCGTGCTGTCGTCCAACTCTTCCTGTGCCACGCCCTGATCGGGGCTGATGGCCGACAATGTCAGCATGTTGTGCGTGACAGAGAGCTTGACTGGGCGGGAGCGCTCCTGGCTGATGGCAGCGACGCGACCTACTGCAGCTGCGAAATCCTTCTTCGTGATGCGCAGGATGCGGTCATTGCCCTTAGGGATCACGCGCTCATATTCCGGGAACGTGCCGTCAATCAGCTTGGACGTCAGCAGGACAGGGCCAGCCTGAAACTGAATACGCGTATCCGAAAGGGAAACCTCCAGATCCGCAGCGCCTTCGTCCAGCAGCTTGCGAAGTTCAGCAACGGTCTTGCGCGGGATAATAACGCCCGGCATGCCACGTGCGCCTTCCGGAAGCTCGGTCTCGACGCGCGCAAGGCGATGTCCATCCGTTGCGACGGCGCGGAGCATCGGGATGGTGCCGCTTTCCGTAACGTGCAGATAGATGCCGTTCAGGTAGTAACGCGTTTCTTCGTTGGAAATCGCAAATTTCGTCCGGTCGATCAGGCCACGTAGCGTTCCTGCAGGAATGCGGAAGCGGTGCGGGAGATCGCCAGCAACCATGGCCGGGAAGTCATCAACTGGAAGAACGTTGAGGCTCGTCGCGTAACGGCCCGCACGCAGTGCGAGGGGCGCATCGCTCTCCGGATGATCGAACTCGATTTCCACGCCGTCTGGCAGCTTGCGTACAATTTCGAAAAGCACGGCTGCGGGGACTGTGGTGGAACCTAGGCGTTCACCTGCTGCCGGAACGTCTTCGACGACCGCAATTTCCATATCCGTGGCCGTGAGGCGAAGCACATCGCCTTCATAGGACAAGAGAACATTCGCCAGAATGGGAATGGTGTTCCGCTTTTCTGCAACGCCATGAATATGCGCCAGGGCCCGTTGCAGCAGGGTGCGGTCAACCTTGAATTTCATCGTTTTTTTCCCTGGGTCGGCAATCTTTAAGTTTTGCCGTTTCTTAGCAGACAGCCGCCTCCGGTGAAAGGCACCGAAGGCGACTTGTCGTCTTCCTTAGCCTTCGAGCATCCGGCGCAGAAGTTCGACGTCTTCTGCAAAGGACGGATCCTGCTCCATCAGTTCACCAACGCGATTGACAGCATGCATGACGGTTGTGTGATCACGATTGCCAAACTTGCGTCCGATCTCGGGAAGAGAGCGGCTTGTCAGCTGTTTTGCGAGGAACATTGCCACCTGCCGTGGGCGAGCAACAGCACGTGCACGGCGCGCGGAGGACATGTCTGTCAGGCGGATATTCCAGTGCTCGGCAACCTTGCGCTGGATTTCCTCGATTGTGACGCGACGGTCATGCGCTTTCAGCATGTCCTTGAGGACATCCTGCGTCGTATCCAGTGTGACAGGGCGCCCAACCAGATCGGCGTGTGCGACAAGGCGATTCAGTGCGCCTTCAAGTTCACGAACGTTCGATGTGATCTTGTGGGCAAGATACTCAAGCACCTTTGACGGAACATGCGTGCCTGAGGCTTTCGCCTTGGCTTCCAGAATGGAAATACGCAATTCAAACGTGGTGGCATGAATATCTGCGACCATGCCGCAGCCGAGCCGCGTTCTCAGGCGGTCTTCAAGCCCCGACAGATCGGATGGGCTTTTATCGGCGCTGACGATGATCTGACGTCCGGCATCAACAAGGGCATTGAACGTATGGAAGAACTCTTCCTGCGTATTGTCCTTGCCGATCAGGAACTGAAGATCGTCGATCATCAGCACGTCCACGGAACGAAGCTGTTCCTTGAACTCCATGGTGGACTGCGAGCGGATCGCCGCGATGAAGCGGTACATGAACTTCTCAGCTGACATATAGGCAACCGAGACATTGCCCGTCTTCGTCAGTTCAGACCCAATGGCATGCATAAGATGCGTTTTGCCGAGGCCGACGCCACCATACAGGAAGAGTGGATTAAAACCGGGGCTGGATGGTTTTTCGGCCACACGACGTGCACAGGCATAGGCAAACTCATTTGGCTTGCCGACGATGAACGTATCGAAAGAAAAGCGTGGGTCCAGCGGAACAGCAAGATCGCTGCGAACCTCATGACTGGTTGCGACCTGCGCTGTCACTTCCTCGATGACGCTGTCACCGTCCGTCTCAACTGATGGAAGGACTTCAGGTAGGCCACGCTTGACCTGCAGTTCAATGCCCTGCACGTCCTGCCGCTCGGTGCGCCACAGGGTCTGGAGGCGCTCTTCGTATTGGCTGCGAACCCAGTCTCTCAGAAAGCGCGTCGGCAGATAAAGGATGAGTTCACCATCCTCCAGCGGGCCAAGAACGATCTGACGAAGCCAGGTGCGGTATTCGACTTCACCGACCTCGCCCTTCAGCTTCTCGCGAACCCTGTGCCAGGAAGTTTCCAGCGGGCTCGACGAGCTGGGGGCGGAGGCGCTGGCGTCCAGATACTGAGCGTTTTCCACCTATGGTACCCCCTTTCATTTCGGCCCCGGGAATTGCGGGGCGTCTGTCTTGATTCCCTGCGCGCAGGGTGAATACGTCCTCAACGGGAAGTGACCACACAAGCTGCATGGCGCTTCAGAAAAAGCTGACGCTTCCCGGAGAAAACAGAGCCTCTGGCACTGACTTGATCTGACAGGATAGGCTTCTGGTCAGACCGAAGCAAGCTGGAACACGAAAGGTTCAGAAGTGCTGCAGAGGGGTGTTGCCATATAGTCAAAAAAGAACGCGCTCCCGTGAGAGAGCGCGTTCTTCAGTTCAAACCCTGCAAAGGGTCTCAGGCCGTGGCGAGAGACTTGATGCGGGCAGAAAGACGGGACAGCTTGCGGCTGATCGTGTTCTTTGCAACGACACCCTTACCGGCAGCGCGCTGCATTTCAGGTTGTGCAACCTTGTATGCTTCGGCAGCAGCCGTCTTGTCGCCGGACTGGATGGCCTGTTCGACCTTCTTGATGAAGGTACGCATACGGGACATGCGGGCGACGTTGCGCTCGCGGCGACGTTCGTTTTGACGGATGCGCTTACGGGCAGAAGCTGTATTTGCCATGGATCTTTCGGTTCAGTTAGCGGTCTTGTCGCGGAAAATGATTGGCGCCCTCTACCCGTCATGAGCGGCGGCGTCAAGCGTTTTACACATTTTATACACACTGCCCCCAAAGGGGCGGAGGCCACTATTTCTGGCAGTTTGCACAGAAAAATGTCGAGCGCCCCGCCTGGGTGATGCGTGAAATGGTGGAGCCTGCCCCACACTGGCGGCATGCCTTGCCTTCCCGCCCATAAACAAGGTGGAGATCCTGAAATCCCCCTTTCGTCCCGTCAGCCTGAACATAGTCTCTTAAAGAGGAGCCTCCTGACGCGATGGCCTCTTCCAGAACAGTTCGAATGGCATTTGCAAGACTGTCGGCTTCTGCCTCTGTCAGCGTTGCGGCAGCGCGTGCGGGATGGATATGGCTCCGGAACAGCGCCTCACACACATAGATATTGCCAAGGCCCACAATCAGCTTCTGGTCCAGAAGCGCTGTTTTGATCGGCGTGCGGCGACCCTGCATGACCGTATGAAGATACGCGCCAGTCATATTCGCGGATAAGGGCTCGATTCCCAGGCCGCTCAGAAGGCGATGTGCGTCTTCCTGATGTGTGGGAACCACATCCACCATGCCGAACCTGCGTGGGTCAACAAGGCCAGCGCGTGCCCCGTTTTCCGTTTGCAGGACAAGGTGCTCATGTTTTGGCGGAGTCGTATTCATGCCTGACTGCCCAAGGAGCAGTCTGCCGGACATTCCCAGGTGCAGCATCATGCTCCATCCGTTCTCGACGCGCATCAGGATATACTTGGCGCGACGATGAAAGGAGAGCACGGTCTGCCCTTCAAGCCTTTCCCGGAGATCCAAGGGAAATGGCCACCTCAGGTCAGGGCGGTTGACAGTAACGCGACGGATCCTCTGCCCCTGAAAGGCATCCTGGAACCCACGCATGACGGTTTCGACTTCTGGAAGCTCTGGCATGACTGGTCACAAAGATATATCGATTGCCCCATGACCGATAGCGCTGAACATAACGTCCCGCCCTTCCCGTCTTCCGAGCAGACCGGAGACACCACGGATTTTGGTTACCGCAATGTCCCGCGGAACCAGAAGAAGACCATGGTCAGGGAGGTGTTCGAGAGCGTCGCTGGCAAATATGACATCATGAATGATGTCATGTCGCTGGGGATCCATCGCGTCTGGAAGCGGATTTTCGTGGGCATGCTCGGTGCCCGTCCGAACATGAAGCTGCTGGATCTGGCTGGCGGTACAGGTGACATCACATTCGGCTGGCTTCGTGCAGGCGGTGGCCCGGCCATTCTCTCTGACATTAACTCGGCGATGTTGTCCGTTGGGCGTGATCGCGCAATCAAGGCTGGTCTGATCGGCCAGATTGAAGTGTGTGTCGTCGACGCCGAAGCGATTCCCCTGCCCGACTGTTCTGTTGATCGCGTGACCATCGCTTTTGGTCTGCGGAACTGCACCGACAAGGATGCAGTGCTTCGTGAAGCGCGTCGTGTTCTGAAGCCCGGTGGACGCTTCTTCTGTCTTGAATTCTCTCGTGTCGAAATTGCGGCTCTTTCGCCTGTCTATGATACGTGGTCTTTCAAGGTTCTCCCAAAGATGGGACAGTTGATCGCCAAGGACGCTGAGAGCTACCAGTATCTTGCCGAGAGCATCCGTATGTTCCCGGACCAGGAAACACTTGCTCAGATGATGCGGAATGCAGGTCTGGAGCGTGTTCAGTATCGCAACCTGTCTGGCGGTATTGCTGCCATTCACTCCGGTTGGCGTCTGTAATTGATGCGCCGCGTTCTGCTGATTGTTGGCGGAGGAATTGCTGCTTATCGGGCGCTGGAGCTGGTGCGTCTGTTGAAGGCAGACAATGTCTCCGTGACACCGGTTATGACGGATGCGGCAAAAGCATTCATTACACCTCTTAGTCTTGAAGCTCTGTCGGGGGAGCGGGTGCATGATGCGCTCTTTGCTCCCACGCAGGAGAGCGAGATTGGCCATATCGCTCTGTCACGCAGCGCAGATCTTGTCGTGGTCTGCCCGGCTACAGCCAATCTCATGGCCCGTATGGCGCATGGCATGGCCGATGATCTGGCCACAACGCTCCTTTTAGCCACCACGACGCCTATACTGCTGGCGCCTGCCATGAATGTGCGCATGTGGGAGCATCCCGCGACACAGGCCAACCTCGCCCTTCTGAAAGAGCGTGGCGTGCGGGTCGTAGGCCCCGATGAAGGCAGTATGGCGTGTGGGGAGTTTGGTCCGGGGCGTCTGAGCCAACCTGACGTCATTCGGGACGCAATCCTAGAGGCGCTGGCGTCAGATCATTCTTTGGCTGGCAGGCATGCTCTCGTTACTGCGGGGCCAACAGTTGAACCTCTGGATCCTGTCCGGTTTCTCTCCAATCACTCTTCTGGCAAGCAGGGCTATGCGATTGCCGCCGCTCTTGCGGCGCGAGGCGCAAAAGTAACACTTGTCAGTGGTCCGGTTACTCTGCCTGTCCCGTCAGGTGTTGTCTGCGTAAAGGTTCAGACGGCACGTGAGATGTTAGGGGCGTGTGAAGCCGCACTTCCTGCCGAAATTGCCGTTTGCACCGCTGCGGTCAGTGACTGGCGCGCAAAGGCAGCGGCTCAGGGTAAAATCAAGAAGACCAGTGAGGGGCCGCCTGTTCTCGAACTGGTTGAAAACCCGGATATCCTTGCAACTCTCTGTCGATTGGCAAATCGGCCGAAACTGATCGTCGGCTTCGCCGCTGAGACTGATGACGTGCTCGAGAATGCTGTGGCCAAGCGTCAGCGCAAGGGGTGTGACTGGCTGGTGGCCAACGATGTGCGTCGCGGCGTCTTTGGAGCAGACAGAAATTTGGTCAGCCTGATCACTGAGACGGGCATCGAAACCTGGCCTGAAATGGACAAGTCTCAGGTTGCCGGGAAACTGGTACAGCGGATTTCTGACGTCTTCGTCTCTTCAATCCCCTGAAAATCCAAGATAAGAAAGGCCTCATGATGACCGATCTTATTGATGTACGGATTATGCGCCTTCCTCATTCCGAGGGGCTGCCTCTGCCAGCTTACGCCACCTCTGGTGCCGCTGGTTTCGACTTTGTTGCAGCAATTGCAGAACCCATTGTTATCGCACCGGGTGGCCGTGCGCTCGTTCCCACAGGGCTATGCATTGCCCTGCCCTCTGCCTACGAACTTCAGATCCGCCCTCGGTCTGGTCTGGCCCTGAAGCACGGCATTACCCTCCCGAATTCTCCGGGCACGATCGATGAAGATTATCGCGGGGAAATTGGCATTATTGTCATGAATGCCGGGAGTGAGCCCTTCACGGTAGAGCGTGGCACCCGCATTGCTCAGGGGGTTTTGGCACCGGTTTCCCGTTTGAAGTGGCAGGAAGTTTCTTCTCTCGATGAAACGGATCGCGGTGCACGCGGTTTTGGCAGCACAGGCCACTGAGACGCTTTGGGACATGCAGAAAACACTTGAGCCTCCGGAAGAACCTTCCTTACTCTTGGTCATCATGAAACCGGGAGGACGACAGTCATCATGACGGGCAGCCCGCTGGCCATGCCCATTCGCGTCATGCATCGCTGGCGACAGCGTATGAGTGGCGTAGAGTTATCAATTCTGTTTGCCATGACGGGTCTGTGTCTTTTCCTGCTGAAGAGCGCAGCCTGGGTTCCGGGTGCCCTGCCCTTGCCACTCAAGCCGGCATTCTCGATCTGGCAGGAAGTCGCCTGGACTGTCTTCCACGCGGTGCTGGCTCTGACGACAGTCGTTGTGGTGTCGCTCGTGCTGGCAGGTACGGCGCGACAGTTTCCACGGTTTCGCAGTATTCTGGTGCCTGCACTCTCTGTTGCACGCGCTGTTCCGGGGCTTGGCCTGACGGGGCTCTTACTTCTATTTTTACCTCCCCTTGTCGTGATTGTAGCGGCAGCGGCCTTCAATATGATCTGGCGTGTTCTGACGGCTCTTCTCGATGCTCAGGACACGCTTCCAGCCGAGCTTGAAGAAGTCGCCACCGGCTTACGTATGACTGGCTGGCAGCACTTCTGGCGGTTGCAGGTTCCGGTTGCCATCCCTCTGGTGACGTTCCGTGCTGTGCAGGCCATTCCGGGGTTATGGTTTCGCCTGCTGTGTGTGGAGGGTCTTATGACCCTTCTGATGCGGCGTGACGTCGGAGGGTGCGGGGCGCAGGCGCTGGTCGCGCTTGAAACCCATCATCTGAGCTGGTTTCTGGAGGCTGGCGTCTGCGCGGTTCTTTTGATCGTGATCATGGACCAGTGTCTGATCAGGCCTATGACCGGATGGGCGCAGCGGTACAGGCTGGATGGTCCTCAGCCACAGAAAAAACGTACCCACTCCTGGATGCTTCAGTTCTGGAGAGAAACAGGTCTTCTGAACGGTGTTAGCGTGAGTTTGCACACGCTCATTAGCGGGATCGGTAACTGCCGGATCGGCCGGACGATGCGCTACGTTCAACCCTCCTCCCCGAAATCCCTGCCGGTGCCTGGCTGGCTTATTCCTGCGGCCTCCCTGCTCTTTCTGGGTTTCGCCGTTGCGCAGAGCCATCTGGCGGCGCGTTTGCCTTATGATGTGCTTGAGAGTGTTCTGACGCTTCTGCATGTTTGCGGGGCTCTTATCCTCTGCATTGTGCTCTGGTTACCGCTGGCGCTGTTTTTCTTTGACGCTGGAGCTGGTATTTTCCGGGTCAGCAGAATGATTATTCTGGCAGGGTCGCTTTTCCCGGCCGTTCTTCTTTATCCTGCCTTCCGTGGGCTGGATGTCGTTCCCACCGCTGTTCTTCTGTTCCTCGGTGCCCATTGGCTCACGGGTGGGACGGTACTTGACGCCATACAGGCTATTCCGGCGCCCTTCAGGCAGGTTGCGCGCGGACTGCGGCTTAAAGGCGTTCTGCTGTGGAAGCGCCTTATCTTACCAGCCATTGCACCTGATCTGTGTGGAGGCCTGCTTTTGGCTGCTGTTCCGATCTGGGATGCCGTGATGGTGGCTGAGGCGTTTGTGCCTTCTGATAGCGGACTGGGTGCGACGCTGCTGGCCGATATGCTTCAGGGGCAAATCGGCGCACAGATCGTTATTCTTATGCTTCTTACGCTTCTTTCCATGCTGCTTGATCGTCTTGTTCTTCAGCCCCTCGCGGTTTACGCCGCACAGAAATATGCAATCCGATGATCTATTCCCTGCTTAGCCTTCAGGACTGCCGCCAGATTTACCAGAAGGACAGCAATGCTGATCTTGTGGTGCTTGATCAGGTCAGTTTCGATGTGCGTCCTGGTGAAATCCTTGGGCTTCTTGGCCGGTCCGGTTCTGGCAAGTCTTCTCTCTTGCGGATCATGTCCGGACAAACGCCTCCTGTTGAAGGAAAGGTTTATTGGGAGGGCAAGCCTGTAGCTGGCCCACTGGAAAAGGTGGCGACAGTTTTTCAGTCGGGCGCGATGTTTCCGTGGCTGACCCTTCGACAGAATGTGTTGCTGGGGCTTGAAGCGCAGCGCTTATCCCGTTCTGAGCGGGAAACGCGTGCCAGTGCCGCGATTGAAGTCATGGGACTTGAGGGATACGAAAACGCCTATCCCAAGGAGTTATCTGAAGCCCTCAGCCAACGTGCTTCGTTTGCACGGGCACTGGCGCTTCAACCCTCTCTTCTCATGCTGGATGAGCCGTTTTCGGCCCTCGACGTTCTGAGTGCGGAAAATCTAAGAACGGACCTGATTGAACTCTGGGCCGAGAAACGCCTCTCGTCGCTCAATGCGATGATACTCGCGACGCATGGAATTGAAGAAGCCGTGCTGATGTGTGACCGGATCCTGATTTTCTCGTCCAGCCCAGGGCGAGTGACGCACGAAATTTCCGTTCCATTTCCTCATCCGCGAAATCGGGAGGGCGCTGATTTCCGGAGCTTCGTGGACCAGATCTACACTCTCATGACACGACGTGCGCCGATCGTCTCGGAAGTCGATACTACGGTTGGGGTGTCAGCTGCCGCGTTGCCGCCTCTGTCCATTGTATTGCCAGACCTTCAGATTGAAGTGCTGGTTGGCCTTATGGAAGTTCTGAGTGGAGAGCCTCTATCAGGACGCGCTGATCTGCCGGAACTTGGTCAGCGTTTGCAGATGACGCTCGATGATCTTCTGCCGCTGGGAGAATCCCTGCAACTGCTTGATCTTGCAGAACTGGAAGACGGAGACATTCTTCTCACGGATGATGGGCGATCATTCGTCGAGGGAGACGCCGATGCCCGCAGGGATATTATGCGCACGGCGCTCCTGCATTATCTGCCGCTCCTTCGCGTCATTCGAAGCACGTTGGATGAGCGGCCGAACCATGTGGTGGATGCCAATCGCTTCCGCAAAGCTCTCGAGGAGAACATGTCTCCCGATTATGCCCAGCAGACACTGACAACAGCTATCGGCTGGGCACGGTATGCTGAACTGTTTGATTATGATGAAGAGTCAGACCGCTTCCATCTGGAAACGGAAGAATAGGATCTGCTTCTGCCCTTCAGCAGAAGCAGAAAACCCTTCAGGCCGGTGTCTTGAGACGGTCCCGGTATAGCTTGCGCGCCTTGGCAACCTTGGGGGCTACAACAGCCGCACAATAGGCCGTTTCCGGATTGCGGGCGAAATAGTCGAGGTGCTTTTCTTCGGCGCGCCAGAAATGCGCCGGACCTTCAATAGACGTGACAATCGGTGCGGGCCAGATCTGCTCTGCGGTGATCTCGGCTTTTACCTCCTGTGCAACACGCTGTTGGTCGGCATCTCCGAAAATAACAGAGCGATACTGCGTCCCGACATCATTGCCCTGCCGATTGAGCTGCGTGGGGTCATGGGTCGTGAAAAAGACCCGCAGGACATCTGCCAGAGAAATTTCCGCTGGATCAAACACGACCTTCACGACCTCTGCATGTCCGGTGTTCCCGGTACAAACAGCTTCGTAGGACGGATTATCGACATGACCGCCTGCATAGCCCGGGTCTGCCGAGATAATGCCGCGCAAGCCGGTATAGACGGCTTCCACGCACCAGAAACAGCCTGCACCAAGAAGAATGGAAGAGTGTGCACTCATAAACTGAGTCTCCTGAGACGATAGCCTCCCCATATGGGGAGGCCTCTTCCTTATTTCACCACTGGTAACCAGATTGCGCTTGCAGCATTGCCGCCGCGATGAATGGTCTGGGTTGCAGAGTGATAGTCCGATGCTTTCGCGTCGAAGATATTCTGAACGAAGCTTTGCGGATTGCGGTCATAAAGCGGGAACCAGCTGGACTGGATCTGGATTTGAATCCGATGGCCCTTCTGGAAAACATGGTTCACTGCCGGCAGCGTGAACTTGTATTCCTGAATCTGTCCTGCGGGTATGGCCGATGGGTGCGCAAAGTCATTGCGATAGCGTCCACGGAAGATGTCCATCGAAACTGGAAGCTCATACCCGCCCATTTCCGGACGATCCGGCGTAACGCCAGGCTGCACGTCGATAATTTTTACAACCCAATCGGCGTCCGTGCCGGTCGTGGAAGCAAAAATATCGGCGGTCGGGACGCCTGACACGCGCACGGGCGCGTCCAGAACGGGAGTTTCGTAAGTCAAAACGTCCGGGCGGCTCTCGGCAAAGCGCTGGTCCGTAACAAGCCATGCTTTCCATCGTGAATCCCCTGCGTTGTAGGGGCGCGGCATGAAAGGAACAGGATGCGCGGGATCAGAGATATAAGCATCCGTTCCAGGCAGCGTCCGCTTGAATGATAGGCCGTGGTCAGGCTGAAGATACAGACGCTCTCCACGCATCATGCAGGTCGTGTCACACTCTGCGAGCCAGTTGCGGAAATGATCCCAGTGATTTTCGCCCGTGTTGTAGATAATCGCTTCATCAAGATGCGGGTCAGCGCCATCCTTCAGATAATGATCGAAGAATGGACGCATGACGTTGGAGCGGTACCAAAGGGCCGTGTCACCTTCAAAGTGCAGTGGACCCAGCGTCGATCCGTCATAATTGACGCCACTATGGCGCCATGGTCCCATGACGAGAACATTTGGGACCTGTGTGTGGTGAGCCTTGAGGTTCATCCAGGAATGGATCGCCCCCCACATGTCTTCCTGATCCCACAGGCCCTGTTCCCAGATTGTCGGGACCTTTAGAGGCTTGCGGACCAGGATCTGGTCAAGCGCCTGTTCCTGCCAAAACGCATCATAGGATGGGTGTGCTTTCAGGCGGTTCCACCACGGATACTGGTTCAGCCCTGCTTTGGTTGCAAATGCCCCCGTTGAGCCAGCCTGCAGGAAATTGGTGTAATCGTCGGCATCTGCGCGAGGAATTGTCGGCCCCTCGCCGGCTTCGCTCATCTGCATGGTAAAATAGTCGAGGCCAGGCTGACGGAACGCACCGTAGTGGAACCAGTCATCACCCATCCAGCCATCTACCATAGGGCTTTCCGGAGCGGCCACTTTGAGGGCTGGATGTGGGTCCAGCAATGCCATCACAACGGTCCAGCCTTCATACGAAGAGCCAGTCATGCCAACGCGACCGTTGCTTTCCGGAAGGTTTTTCACGAGCCAGTCGATCGTGTCCCACGCATCGGTGGTATCGTCTGTCTTGGTTGGATTGAGGGCCCCGATCGGCGGACGGGTCATGATGTAATCGCCCTGGGACCCGTACTTTCCACGAATATCCTGGAAAACGCGGATATATCCTTCCTCGACGAAGACCCCATCGCCCTGAGGGCAAATTTCACGCATGGTTGGCGCGTTGGGAATTCGGTTCAGGCGCTCACTGGCATGATATGGTGTGCGCGTGAGCAGGATTGGTGCGTTTTTTGCTCCCTTGGGAATGACAATCACGGTATGGAGCTTCACTCCGTCCCGCATGGGAATCATGATGTCACGCTTGATGTAGTCCTGCTGATCAGTTGGCAGGGCGGCATGAGCTGGAATGTCGTTTCCGGTCTGGATCATGTCTGGCGTTACGGCGGGTCCAGCAGATGCCGGGGCAGCCAGTGCGGCAGGGATACAGGCAATGGAAAGAGCCGTTCCAAGGCTGAGAAGATAACGTTTCACAAAAGGCTCCTGATCTTTGGATGGATTTTGGCCTTGTGTGTTCCCATCTAGCAAGAGCGGGAGAGAATGCTTTTCATATCTTTCCTGCGCTGGTCTTTTTTTGTTTGATTCGCTATGGAGCATGGCTCCTTCTGTTATGAAAGTTCTGTTCTGATGCCTGCCTATCGTTCCCGCACTACGACCCATGGCCGCAACATGGCTGGCGCGCGTGCGCTTTGGCGCGCAACGGGGATGAAGGACGGTGACTTCGGAAAGCCTATTATCGCGATTGCCAACTCTTTTACCCAGTTTGTTCCTGGGCATGTGCATCTGAAAGACATGGGCTCTCTCGTGGCATCTGCCATTGAAGAAGCCGGCGGCGTCGCTAAAGAATTCAACACGATCGCTGTGGATGATGGCATCGCAATGGGACACGGCGGAATGCTGTATTCCCTGCCCTCACGAGAGCTGATTGCTGACTCCGTTGAGTATATGGTGAACGCGCACTGTGCTGATGCCATTGTCTGCATCAGCAACTGCGACAAGATCACGCCGGGTATGCTGATGGCCTCCCTGCGACTGAACATTCCTGTTGTGTTCGTGTCTGGTGGCCCCATGGAAGCGGGCAAGCTCAATGGGCCAGGTGTTGAGCGTAAGCTGGACCTTGTAGATTCAATGGTTGCTGCGGCGAACCCGAACGTGACGGACAGTGAATCTGAGCAGATCGAGCGCTCAGCTTGCCCGACCTGTGGCTCATGCTCTGGTATGTTTACGGCCAATTCCATGAATTGCCTTGTGGAAGCGCTGGGTCTTGCGCTGCCTGGTAACGGGTCTCTGCTGGCAACCCACGCTGACCGTCGCGATCTGTTCCTGAGGGCTGGTCGTCTCTCAGTTGAGCTGGCACGTCGCTGGTATGAGCAGGACGATGCCTCCGTTCTGCCGCGGAGCATCGCAACCCGGAGTGCGTTTGAGAATGCCATGGCGCTGGATATTGCCATGGGTGGATCGACGAACACCGTACTGCATCTGCTGGCCGCTGCCCGCGAAGGTGAAGTGGATTTCCACATGGCAGACATTGATCGTCTGTCCCGCAAGGTGCCGCATCTTTGCAAAGTCGCGCCTGCCAAAGCAGACGTTCACATGGAAGACGTGCATCGTGCAGGTGGTGTTCCAGCCATTCTGGGCGAACTCGATCGCGCAGGCCTGCTGCAAACATCTCTTCCAACCGTTCATGCTTCCACATTGGCCGATGCCCTTCAGAAGTGGGACATCATGAATGGCGGCGAAGAAGCGGTTAAAATGTTCAAGGCCGCTCCTGGTGGAGTGCGCACCGTGCATGCCTTCTCACAGTCCAGCCAGTATCATGAACTGGATACGGATCGTGAGAATGGCGTCCTGCGAAGCCGTGCTCATGCCTTCTCGCAGGATGGTGGGCTGGCCGTTCTGTACGGCAACCTCGCGGAAGACGGCGCGATTGTCAAAACGGCCAGCGTAGCCAAAGACATTCTGACCTTCACAGGTACGGCCCGCGTGTTTGAAAGTCAGGACGATGCTGTTGCCGCTGTTCTTGGGAACAAGATCGTTGCTGGCGATGTCGTTGTTATCCGCTACGAGGGGCCGCGCGGTGGTCCAGGGATGCAGGAAATGCTGTACCCGACCAGCTATCTGAAATCCAAAGGGTTGGCTGAAGTCTGCGCTCTGGTGACGGATGGCCGTTTCTCGGGTGGTAGCTCAGGCCTCTCCATTGGGCATGTCTCGCCGGAGGCTGCGGAAGGCGGCGTGATCGGCCTGGTAGAAGATGGTGATCGCATTGTGATCGACATTCCAAACCGCACGATGCGCCTTGATATCTCAGATGCCGAAATCTCTAGCCGTCGCGAGGCTATGAATGGGCGTGGCGAAAATGCTTGGAAGCCGAACCGTACGCGCGTTGTATCTCGTGCCTTGCAGGCTTATGCGGCGATGACAACAAGTGCTGCCAACGGTGCTGTTCGTGATCTTTCTCAGATCATCGTGAAGACACGCGGCTGATAACCCGCTCTACGGCCTCTCTCAATTCGGGAGAGGCCAGCATTTTTGGACCGTCATGCCCTGTGTTGGGTACGATATCGATGTCCCAGTTAAACGGGACATCAAGCCGGTAGGCTTCTTCTCTGGCTTGGGCGTAGGCCCATTGCCCTCTCTCCAGACGGTTGCGTCCCTGCCCCATGGCCTGTGCAATACGACCAGCCTCAAGCGTCGTTTCCACATCATCCGAGCCAAGCAAAATGGTGAGGTGCTCAGCCAGATAACGCTTGATGGATTGCTGTTGAGTATTCTCCGGCCAGCCATTGAACCCATAAGGGACCGGGCTCTCAGCTTCCGGCTCTACATATGTTGCCGGATTCATGAGGATGATCTCGACTTCATTTGCCGGAGCATATGCCGCCACACGGTCCAGAAACTGTGCGCCGGCTGAATGTCCAATCAGAATGATGGGAAGATTGGGCTGCTGGGTTTCGTCCCATGCCCATTGTTCCATGGGCTTGATCAGGGTCGCTGCGGGCAGTTCGCCTTGGCGTACAGGAAAACCACCGCGCTGATATTGCCAGGTAGGAAACTGCTTCAGAGGAAAAGACGGCGCAAAGACAACTCCGCAGACTGCGCGTGCAAGCGGAATACTTTGATCGCGATATGCCTCGTTATCACGGTCTTTGGCGGCCATTACGAACAGGATGACCCGTAGACGGCAATCGGCTGGTCGGAACGTGTCTATGTCCAGAGATCGCCCATACAGAATGGCTTTCTGGGTGCTCGATCCGACAGGAAGTTCTGTGGCTCTGGCGATGGGGATCTGTGAGACCACCATTGCCAGAGCAATCAGGAAAAGCTTGGGAGGCTTAGCCAAGCCGCGCAAGGGCTGCCTTGAGGCGTTCGAGATCATGCTCGAAGGTCTCAAGACGCTGATGGTTTTCTTCAACCACTTCCGGCTTTGCACGTGCAACAAAATCAGCGTTGTCCAATTTGCGGCGGACCTTGATGATTTCACTTTCGTTCTTGCTGATCTCTTTTGCAAGGCGTCCCCGTTCTGCATCGAGATCAATCAGGCCCTCCAGCGGGATAAAGATTGTCGCTTCATCAAGCACGATCTGAGCGGCATTCTTCGGTATCTCGCCCTGGAAAATATCGACTTCAGAGACACGCGCCATGCGGCCAATGGCTTCAGCCCATGTCTTTGCACGAGTGAGATTTTCGGGCGAAACATCGCGGAAAATCAGCGGTGCTTTCTGTGCCGGGGGGATGTTCATCTCAGAGCGCAGCGTACGAACTTCGCTGATCAGGCGTACAACCCAATCCAGTTCTGCACGGGCTTCCTCTGCGTTCTGGACAGGCATCTTTTCAGGCCAGCGGATCGAAGTGAAGTCCCCCGAGTAACCCAGTTCTTTCCAGAGAGTGGCTGTTACAAATGGTGTCACAGGCTGCATGAGGCGCAGAATCAGGCCTAAAACATGCGCGCTAACCGCGCGGAGTTCGATTGTCTCATCATTTTCTGCCGCGAAGACGGGCTTGGAGAACTCTACGAACCAGTCACAGAAGCAACTCCAGACGAAGCGATAACAACAGTTAGCGTACTCATCGAACCGATAGTTCGAGAGAGCCTGTTGCGCGTCCGCAATTGCAGTGTTCGCTTCTGAAAGGATCCAGCGCCCCAAGCTGCTCTGCACAGTCGTTGGGTCAAAGTTCGCGACCGGCCGTGCACCATTCATCTCGAGGAAGCGGGATGCATTCCAGAGTTTGGTGACGAATGCACGGTGTTCTTCTACACGTTTGCGACCCAGTTTGATGTCGCGTCCCGGGCCTGTGCCCGCACAGATTGCCAGACGGGTTGCATCAGCACCAAACTCTGCAATCAGATCCAGAGGGTCCAGTCCATTACCTTTGGACTTGGACATTTTCTGCCCTTTTTCGTCCCTGACAAGGCCGTGGATCAGGACCGTTCGGAAGGGCACGTCGTCCATGAAATGCAGGCCCATCATCATCATCCGGGCGACCCAGAAGAAGATGATGTCAAAGCCAGTAACGAGAACGCTTGTTGGGTAATAGTGAGCGAGTTCAGGCGTTTTGTCCGGCCAGCCGAGTGTTGTGAAGGGCCAGAGGCCGGAACTGAACCACGTGTCGAGAACATCTTCGTCCTGCGTCAGTGGAACGCCATCACCGGCCTGGGCCTGGGCCTCAGCTTCTGTATTAGCGACATAAACACTGCCATCCGGCCCATACCAGGCCGGAATACGATGCCCCCACCAGAGCTGGCGGCTGATGCACCATGGCTGAATGTCTCGCATCCACGCGAAAAACGTGTTCTGCCACTGCCTTGGCTCAAAAACGATTTTACCACTTTCCACCGCCTCTACGGCTGGCCCGGAAAGCTTTTTCGCATCGCAATACCACTGCAATGTCAGGCGCGGCTCAACAATAGCTCCACCGCGTTCGGCATAAGGGACCTGAAGCTTATGTGGTTCGATTTTTTCAAGCCACTCAAGACGCTCGAGTTCAGCAACAATGCGCTTGCGTCCCTCTTCCCGGCTTAGGCCTGCGAGCGATTCCACAAACGCTACGGACGACAAGCCGTCAACATCTGCCAGTTCGGTGCGGATTTCATCGAGCCAGATATGGGCTGTTTCATCCAGCATCGTGGGCGCAGACAGATTGTGTCTTTTGCCCACTTCAAAGTCATTGAAGTCGTGAGCCGGCGTAATTTTTACGGCGCCGGTTCCCTTTTCAGGGTCGGAATAGAGATCTGCCACAACAGGAATACGGCGACCCGTTAGCGGGAGCGTAACGAACTTGCCCACCATGTCGGCGTAGCGTTCATCTTCAGGGTGAACGGCAACCGCAACGTCTGCCAGCATCGTTTCAGGGCGCGTGGTTGCAACCGTTATCGTGCGCCCGTCCTCGAGCGGATAACGGATGTACCACATGGATCCCTTGGTCTCGCGGTTCTCAACCTCAAGGTCGGAAATCGCGGAACGGAAGTTTGGATCCCAGTTTACCAGGCGCCGATCACGATAAATGATCCCTTCCTGGTGCAACTGCACAAAAACCTTGCGGACGGCGCGTGAAAGCCCGTCGTCCATGGTGAAGCGTTCGCGGTCCCAGTCTGCCGAAGCACCAAGTTTGCGAAGCTGCTGGACGATCTCCCCGCCGGACTGCTCTTTCCACTCCCACACCCGCTCAAGAAAGCCTTCACGACCTAAAGCGGTTCTGCTGACGCCTTCTTTATCGAGCGAGCGTTCGACAACCATTTGCGTAGCGATGCCAGCATGGTCAGTTCCTGGCTGCCACAAGACATTGCAGCCCTCCTGACGCTTCCAGCGGATCAGAATGTCCTGCAGGGTAAATGTCAGGGCATGACCGAGGTGCAGTGTGCCCGTGACATTTGGTGGCGGAAACATGATCGAAAATGGCGTTCCCGGTGCACTCGGGTCGGCACGGAAAGCCCCGTTTTTCTCCCAGCTTTCGTAGAGAGACGTTTCATGATCAGCGGGAACAAAACTTTTTTCGAGCATGATAATCCAGAAAGTTCAGCGGCAAATGTTGGTAAAAGAAGGCAATCAGTTATTCGGGCGCAGACGCGCAATTTCGGCGCGCACCAGAATTTCTACAAGCGAAGGCAGGTGAGCATCCAGCCATGTCCGTACCATGGAGCGCACTTCAGTGCGAACCATGTCTTCAATCGTCATGCCGCTGCTTCCGCTCACGACGGTATCAGACGGGATTGATTTTCCGTTACTGGTGAATGCGGTCTGCAGGTCATTGAGCGAGTGCTCTGCAGCAGCAATGGTTTGTGCGCCCATGAGATCATCCTGCAGCGCGGAGTTGCCGTGCTCTGTCTTTGCAGGCGACACCATCATGGATGGTTCAAGGGTCAGTTCGTCATTTTCGATAGCTGACGTCACGAGTGTGCTCTCCACTGTTGTGTTCAAAGTCTTGTCGTCCTTCAGGATCCGACGGATCGAGCTAAGGACGGTGTCGATTGTATCGTCAGCGGAGTCACGCTGCGGCTCCGGAGATGGAGAGGTCATGACGTATGGGGCATCTTGAGCATTACAGGAAAAGCATTAGCGTCCAGGCTGATTGATCGCGTAGTCGCTGGTGCCCCACAGTCTGTTCTTGACCGCATTATAGTAGGCTTTTTCATCGTAGAGCGGGACACCCAGTTTGAGGTCAGATGCCGTCAGTCTTCCGATCGACGCTGCGACCGCATACGAGGAGATGACCAAGTTAGATAGGTGCTGAACCAGTGTCTGCTGGGCCTGCAGGAGTGTCTGCTGCTGCTGGAGAACAGCTAGTGTCGTGCTGGTTCCGACCAGAGCCTGACGTTCTACGCCGTCAAGCGCGATCACGTTGGAAGATATCGCCACCCGGTCACTATTGATGGACTGCTTGAACGCTACCATCTGTTGCCAACTGGACGCTGCTTTCTGGAGTGCAGTGCGACGCTGTACATCCACTTCGCGATGAGCCGCCTGAGCCTGCTGGCGTGCGCCACGAATAGCCGCATATTCAGAGCCGCCCTGATAAATGGGAACCTGAAAAGAGAGCATGCCGTACTTGTTATCCATCAACGTGCGGCTGTAGCCTTGGTTGACAGTATGCTGATAGCTGAGGTCAGCAGAGACTTTTGGCATGATCGCCGAGATTTGCACCGAAATGTTGTCTTTTTGCTGGGCCTCGGTGAAGAGCGCATTAACGACGTCGGGATTGTTCTGCACAGCCGCGGCAACTGCCTCGCGTTCGCTCGAAACTGGTAGTTTAAGTGGCTGTGGGGGCTCAATATTCGGAGCCGCAGAAATGCCTATAATTTGCAGATATGTGGCCTGCGCGCCTTGCAGCGTTCCTTCAGCTTGTTGGCGTTGGGCCGATGCGCTCGCCAGTGCGGCCTGTGCCTGAGCAACGTCGGTTCTCGTTATTTCACCAACCCGAAAGCGTTCTTGTGTCGCTTGAACCTGTTGCTGGAGAACTCGTTCGTTATTAATGGCAAGTTGAAGAAGTTGTTCGTCCTCGACAACGCCTACATAGGCATTGACGACACTGGTAAAAACGCTTTGTTCAGTTGAAATCAGTTTGGCGCGTTCGGCCATGACCTGATTGGTCGCAGCATGGATACCGGCGACTGTTTTTCCGCCTTCGTAAAGCGGTTGGGTAATATTCACTTGCCCGTTGTAGCCGGGAGTTTGATAGGTAGAGCCACTTCCGAGGGAGCCTCCGGAAGCCGCATAATTTGTACGACCGTCGTAGTAGGTCAGATTCATGGACGTCTGAATGGTCGGGTGCCATCCAGCCATTGCCGTCGGCACCTGTTCGTCGGTTGCGCGCAGGTGGGCACGTTCTTCACGAAGCGTGGGGTTGGTCAGATAGGCAGTGGCAAGTGCTTCCTGCAGGGTATGCGGAACGAAGGTTGGGGACCCGCTCCCATCATACTTCTGAGCCAGGGCTGTTCCGCTCAGGAGAAAGCTCAGAAGACCCAGTCCCAAGGGACCGGATAGAGCCTTTGTGCCGTTGCATCCTGAAGTCATGAGATATCCTGCCATCTGAACACTGTATCGCAGCGTTTCGTGAATCAGCCCTTAATAGCCTGATCCCTCCCAGAAGAAAAATCCTCATCGGGACTGAAATATCTCTCTTGACCAAAATGTCCTGAAAGACGATATAGCCCCTGTCTCCTCCGAGGTCCGGTGGCAGAATGGTGATGTAGCGGACTGCAAATCCGCGTATGTGGGTTCGATTCCCGCCCGGACCTCCAGAGAGATTTTCTCCCGCAGAAAATAGCTGTTTTTCCTGATGTTCTAAAAATCAGGGAATTCGATTTTACAGTTCCAGATAAAGCGCATGGCTTTTTTTGATCGGCTGGCCGTGTGTATTGCGCCACGTTAGCCAGCCGTTTTGCTCAGTCTGTCAGGAGTGAGCCTCTGCATACGCTGCGGCTGCCCCAAAGAGACCAGGCTGGGGATGCGTGATAATTTTGACGGGCATTTCGCTCATCATGGTCTCAAATCGCCCTTTTGCGACGAAACGTTCGGCAAAGCCGGATTCACCGAGAATATTCGCCAGGCGCAGTCCAAGGCCACCGGCAATCACAACGGCATGGGCGCCGTGTGCCAGTGCAAGATCACCAGAAACGGCGCCAAGGCTGAGGCAGAAGCGTTCGAGAGCCGCTGCTGCGATTGTGTCGGAACCTTCCATGGCGTTCTGCCAGAGCGTTCTGTTATCGCGTAGTGTGATGGGCAAGCCCTGTTGTTCCGCGATGACTTCATAAAGGTTGGTCAAGCCAGGACCCGAGACGATGCGTTCTGCTGATACGCGCCGGAAACGCTGGCGGAGTGCCTTGAGGATGTTGTCTTCAACCTCGTCAAGTGGCGGGTAGTCCAGGTGGCCCCCCTCGGTCTCCATGACAAAGTATTTTTCTCCGCGGCGCAGCAAACATGCTGCGCCCAGGCCCGTTCCTGGACCGACAATTGTAATTGTTCCCTGAGATGGCAGGTCCACGTCCGGCCCACACAGATGTCTCATATGAGAGGAATCAACCTGTGCTACAGCATGGGCCACGGCACCGAAATCGTTGACCAGAACGAAGTTGTCGAGATGCAGACGGCTGGCAAGCTGCGTCGGATGGATGACCCAAGGGTTGTTGGTCATCTTCAGGATCTCACCCGTGACCGGACAGGCTACGGCAATCCCCGCTTCCTTTGGTAAAGGGCGGTCCAAAGTTCTACCAAAAGCTTCCCAGGCCAGAGCCAGGCTTGCGTGTTCCGCGCATTTCAGGGTGACGGCTTCACCCAGTTCAGCGACGGTTCCGTTTTCGATGCTTGCGATTGCAAAACGGGCATGGGTGCCGCCGATATCGACCGCAACGATTTCCCTCATGACAACTATCCTCTGGCCTGTCTGGCATCTGTTGAATGTGGAAGCAGTCGCCTACCGGCAGCATGCCGTCAAGTTAGTGAGAGGTGGCTTTTCTTAATTTGCAGCACGTTGTCGTACTTCAGCGGAACGCAGCAGGCGATGAACAATTGGCCGCGGCACCAGCATCTCCAGAAGTCGGGCCAGAGCGAAGGGCCATGGAAACAGAAGATGCGCCCGTCCCTGCCCGATGGCGCGCGCGATGAGCCGCGCTGCTTTCGCGGACGACACCAGGAGCGGTCGAGCCCCTTCCAGACGCTGGCTCATGGGTGTGTCGACATATCCCGGAGAGACAAGCGTCACATGAACATTGTGCGGTGTCATGGCGGCATGAAGCGCTGTGCTGAAACGGGCAAGGCCAGCTTTTGAACCGCTATAGGCCGTTGCAACGGGAAGATCATGGAAGGCAGCAACAGAACCGATGAGAGCGATATTTCCGCCACCCCGTGGAGCCATGCGCCGTGCCATTTCGGTGGCCAGGGTCACGGGCGTCGTGAAGTTGACGAGGGAAATGGTTTTTACCTGCTCCGGGAGTTCCGTGAGCTCATTTTCCGGGCGGATGTCTCCCAGCCCGGCACCGAGAATAAGAATATCGATCGGGTTGACATCGTCGGTCTCGCGCAAGGCGATAAGGGCTGCATCCGTGTCACACAGATCCAGAGCGAGGGTTTCCGTCGTGGCGCCGTGGCGTTGGGCCTGCGCTGCGACCTTATCCAGTCGCTCTTGGTTGCGTCCCCATAGAACAAGATGTGTTCCTGCCCGCGCATAGTGAAGTGCGAGTGCCTCACCGATGCCGCTGGAGGCTCCGGTGATCAGAATTCGTGACTGAGGGCCGCGTCTGGAAAGCGGAAAGGTTGCCATGGGAGAGATATCCACGTTGAAAGTCATGGTCGGATTGGTAATGGGAGGGTATAGCCTTCCGGTGCGAAAAAATGCGACCCTGTGCTGTTAAGGCATATTACTCCATTAGCTCTGAAAAATTTTTCAACCAGAGGTGCAAGGCCCGACCCTATGACATCGCCCGCTCCGCAAGATGATCTAGTAGTCCGTCCGGTTACGACGCGGGCACATTTGAAGCTCTTTATTACCCTGCCCCGCCGTATTTACGCTGGAATGCCCGGGTTTGTTCCACCACTGGACATGGAACAGAACGACCTTCTGAACCCCAAGAAAGCTGCCATTTTCCGTCATGCCAGCATTCGCTATTTTCTGGCTTGGCGTGGTGACACCCCTGTCGGGCGTATTGCTGCGATTGTTGATCATCGTGCGATTGAATTCTGGGGTGAGAAAACAGGGTCTTTTGGCGCACTGGACGCTGTGCCGGAGGCGTCTGTTGTTGCAGCCCTCCTGAGTGCTGCCCGTCACTGGCTTCGCCTTCAGGGCATGGATCGCGTGCGTGGTCCGGTTACGCTGAGCGGGAATGGTGAATCCGGGCTCATGATCGAGGGGCAGGATCAGCCACTCATGATTGCGATGCCCTGGCACCCCAAACTGCTGGGACAGTTGGTCGAAGGCGCGGGCTACGAACGAAGCGAAGACCTTCTGAGCTACCGTTTCGATCTGACGGAAGAAAACAGGGCCAATTTTCGCGTTCCGGGTGATCTGAAAATCGGGGAAGGTCGTCTCGGATCCATTTCCGTGACGCGTCTTTCCAAGAAGCAGATCGCAGCGCAAGGTGAAGTCCTGCGGACGCTCTACAACGATGCCTGGAGTGGAAAGTACAATTTCGTGCCTTTGCAGGACTACGAAATGAAGGCGATGATCAATCAGCTCAAGCCGCTGCTGAGACCTGAGCACTATGTTCAGATTGATCAGGATGGTGAGCCGGTGGCTATGGCTCTGGTTGTTCCCAATCTCTACGATATCGCTGGCGATCTCGGTGGTGATCCTACGCCGCTCGGTTGGGTCAAGCTCGCTGCGCGTCTGGGACTGCATCGCTTTCATTCTGCGCGTGTTATTCTGCTGGGCGTCACGCGCAAGCTTCAGGGCACGATGCTGGGCTCCCTCCTGCCCTCTTTGGCGATTTCGGAGCTGCTGCGTCGCGGGCGCTCTCTACCCTATTCCTGGGTAGAGCTTGGGTGGATTCAGGAATCTGATACGAGAATGAAGAATTTGGCGGAAGCTGTAGTTCCGCACCCTTACAAGCGTTATCGCCTGTACGAACGCTCAGTCCAGGATTGAGCTTTGAAAGGGGTGCCAGCTTTAGAAGTGCTGCCACCCTTTTTTTTGTATTTCCATAAGCTGTCCCTCAGCATTTAGAACGTGAACTCCGGCTCCTGAGCGGATGGCCCCGATACGAGTGACGGGCACGTTTCTTTGAGAGCACGTCTGAACCAACACGCTCTCGTTTTCAGGGGCACAGGTTAAAAGAAGCTCGTAATCATCGCCGCCTGTGAGACGTTGTTCGAGCCATTGTGACCCGAGGGCGTTGGCGGCCGAGGAGGCCGGAACTGTGTCTGCCAGAATATCTATGGCCACCTCCGACTCTGTCGCGATATGACCGCAGTCCTGTATCAGGCCATCGGAAATATCCATCGCTGCATGCACAAGCCCATTCAGGTTCAAACCCGTTCGTGGGCGGGGCAAACGGTATCGCTCTGACAGGAAACCTGTTGGATCAGAAATTTTTCCTTGGAGGGCTAATAGGCCAAGCGCCGCATCACCGATTGTTCCGGTAACCCACAGGCTGTCACCGTCTTTGGCTCCATTCCGGCGAAGAGCAGTGCCTTTTTTCAGCCGTCCAAAAACTGTTGCTGACAGAACAAGTGGGCCCGCCGTCGAGGTTGTGTCTCCCCCGAGCAGCGTTACGCCATAAAGCGTCTGATCCTCCGCCAGGCCCGCAGCGAACGCACTGAACCATGCATCATCATAGTGAGATGCGTGCGGGATGGTGACGTTTAGGGTGTAGGCATAGGGCTCTGCGCCCATGGCGGCGAGATCTGAGAGATTGCAGCGGAGAAGCTTGCGCCCCACTGTTTCAGGGGGATCATCCGTCAGGAAATGGACGTTTTCTGCCATCGTGTCGGTAGAGATGGCCATCTCCTGCCCCGAAGGACAAGAGATCAGCGCGCAGTCGTCTCGAAGGTCGAGACTTTCCGGGCCAGCGAGCTGCCGGAAATGTCGGGCGATGAAACTGAATTCGCCCGACATGCTTCAGGTGTTGCTTTCGTTGCGTCGGCTGACGGCATCAAGAATGCCATTCACCATTTTTGGCTCGTCTCCGAAGAAAAAGCCGTGCGCAACGTCCATATATTCATTGATCACGATGCGGTCGGGCGTATCGGTATCAGCGATTTCGAATGTTGCAGCCCGGAGCAGTCCGCGAAGAACGGGATCGAGGCGCGTCATTGGCCACTGCTCGGGAAGCAGATCGCTTAACGTGTGGTCGATCTTGTCCTGATCGAGCGTTACGCCACGAACAATTTCCTGCATCAGAGTCAGGTCGGCATCAGGAATGTGGCCGTCTTCGAAGGATGCTGTCGGGCTGACGCGGCGGTGACGGAGAAACTGGCCGAGAACGGTCTCCGCATTGTCGCCGGACTGTTCGCACTGGAACAGGGCCTGAACGGCTGCAACACGGGCGATTGTCCGGCTGCGGCGCGTCGGTCGGCTGTTGGGCGCGTCTGATGCGGTCATGGGGTCTCCTGGGGGTCGTTCTTTCCGGGAGACGCATCTGCGTCCCCGGTTATGGGGTTCATGTCGGCGAGGATCTTCGAGAAAGCCTCGACCTCGCGGAAGTCGCGATAAACGCTGGCGAAGCGGACATAAGCCACACCGTCCACCTCGCGCAATGCGTCCATCGCAAGTTCGCCGATACGATGTGAAGAAATATCCTGCTCTCCTGACGCTTCAAGCTGCCGGACAAGCCCGTTGACCAGGCGTTCCTGCCGCTCTTCTTCAACGGGGCGTTTGCGCAAAGCGACGCGGATCGAACGGCTGAGCTTGTCCCGATCGAAGGGGACACGCCGACCATCTGCCTTGATAACGTTCAACTCACGAAGCTGGACGCGCTCTACGGTTGTGAAGCGCTGTGTGCAGACCGAGCAGACGCGCCGACGTCGGATAGCGGTCCCGTCTTCACTGGACCGGCTGTCCTTTACCTGAGTGTCGTCGTGTCCGCAGAAAGGGCAACGCATGAACAGTCCTGATCGTTCGGGCCTTGTCGGGGCCAGGAAAATAGGAGCAGTTTACCGGATCATCCGTTCTGGCCCAAATGGGCCTGTCCGTTACCGGGAGACTATCGTTGAAACGGGTATCTGCGGCTTTTGCTGTCTTGTTATCGCTCTCTGCTGTTTCTGCTCTTGCGCAGGAAACTGGCGCTCTGCCAGTTGCACAGCATAATCGCCAAAAAATTGTCGTTCTGGATGGAACACTTGCCCCTTCGAAGCATGACGACACTCGGGCCAATGCGTATTTTACGATTCGCAATGACGATGACAGTGATCATCTGTTGAAGGGCATCACGTCATCGGCCTGCTCCACCATCACGGCGCATCACACGAACCAGGAGCAGACGCAGGCCACGAATGATCTGTTTTCGCATCTGGCCCTGCCCCATAACTCAGACATGATATTTCCGGTTTCCGGTTATCATCTGCTGTGCGGTGGTGTGCAGCAGGGTCTTCAGATCGGACAGAAAGTACCGTTTACCTTCGAGTTCCTCGATGGTGACAGCATAACGATCGGTTTTACGGTCGAAGCGGCCAAATAAACTGATTTGGAGATCTCAGGCCATGATAGTGGCTGAGATCTCCTTGATAACGGCCAGAACCGATTCGCCGTACCGGTCGAGTTTCGAGGCCCCGACCCCTTTGATACTGCCAAGTTCCTGATGGCTGACGGGGTGTTCTCTTGCGATGTCCCGAAGAACCGAGTCGTGGAAAATGACGTAGGGGGGAATTTCCTGCTCCCGCGCTTCTGAAAGGCGCCATTGCCGCAGGGCATCGAAAACGGATTTTTCTTCTGCGGAAAGATTGTCGTTTTCCGGATTGGTGGTCGGAGACCGAGCAATAAGGCTCTGCTTGGCGTCCAGTCGCAAAGAGACCCTTTCTTCTCCACGAAGAATTGGCCGCGCAATCTCGCTCTGAAGCGCAAGGCTTCCATGTTCGCCGTGCGTCCGGATTGCACCACGCGCGATGAGCTGTCTGACCACGGCACGCCACCAGTTCTCGGTCTGATCCTTCCCGATGCCGAACACTGAAAGGTGCTGATAGGCGTGACGTTCGATGGTTTCGTTGGTTTTGCCGCGTAAGACGTTGGTGAGCTGGACCGCGCCGAGGCGTTGCCCTGTGCGATAAATGGCTGACAAAACTTTTTGTGCGGCCTCGGTGCCATCGAATGTGGACACGGGATTGATGCAGTTATCGCAATGGCCACAGGGAGAGGACAGATTTTCTCCAAAGCACGCCAGAAGCGCTTGTGTGCGGCAGCCTGTGGTTTCCGTGAGAGCAATCATGCTCTCCAGACGAGACTGCATGACGCGCTTTTCGTTGTCAGGCGCGCTTGACTGCTCCAGCCAGTGTCGCGCGCGAGCCATATCCTCACCGCCATAAAGCAGGAGCGTGTCAGACTTCTCACCATCACGCCCTGCCCGTCCAATCTGCTGGTAATAGGCTTCCGGAGAGGATGGCATGTCCAGATGCACAACACAGCGGACGTCCGGGCGATCAATGCCCATTCCGAACGCTACTGTGGCAACAATGACCATGTCCTCGCCAGATCGGAACCGCATGAGGGTTGCGCGTTTTTCAATGGGAGAGAGACCTGCGTGAAACGGAAGCGCAGTCAGGCCTTTGCCCCGCAGCATTGTCGCTACACGTTCGGTCTTGTTACGGCTTCCACAGTAGACGATGGCAGCACCGCTCCGATGGCTTTCCAGTGCCTCGGTCAGCTGCTTGCTTTCGCCTCCCTTTGGGCGGGCTTCCATGAAAAGATTAGGCCTGTGAAAGCTCGCCATGAGGACGCGCGCATCGGGCATCCCGAGAACATTCAGGATATCGTCGCGTGTTCGCGGGTCAGCCGTTGCCGTCAGGGCAATACGGGGGACGTTCGGGAAAAGTTCAGGAAGCGACGCGAGGGCTCGATATTCCGGTCGGAATTCGTGTCCCCATGCAGAAACGCAGTGAGCCTCATCAATCGCGATCAGGGAAATACGGCGCTTGGAGAGAAAGTTGCTGGTCGCGGGCTGTAAAAGCCGTTCCGGCGAAATGTACAGGATGTCGATCTGATTATTGCGAAGATCCTGATGCAGGATGTCACGCTCTTCAGCATCCAACTCGGAATGAAGGGCTGCGGCACGGATGCCGAGCTGCCTCAGGCCGGCTACCTGATCGTCCATCAGGGCGATCAGAGGGGAAATAACGAGACCCATGCCGTCCCGACATAATGCGGGAACCTGATAGCAGAGGCTCTTTCCTCCACCGGTGGGCATGAGGACGAGAACGTCTTCGCCCTGCATGACAGTTTCAACGGCCTCTCCCTGGAGACCGCGAAATCCTGGAAACCCGAACACGTCTGCGAGGACCTGTTCGGGAGATTGGCCCGGTTTGGCCGCAGGGTGGTTTTGTCCCTCCGTCACTCCGGGCTCCGGCTCAAAGACCCGGTGTGATTGTGATGGAGACGCGACGCAATGCAACATGGGATGCGTCAATGGTAGCCTCTGGTTCTGGCTTGATCTCGATTTTCGCACCATTCACGCCGTCATTGGCAAGCTGTGTTGCAACGGCCTGCGCACGGCTGTCAGCAAGTTCCTTAAGAACGGCCGGATCACCGTTCATGCCAGCCGAACCGGAAACGCGGATGCTCTGAGCGTGCTCATTGCGTGCTGCCGTAGCCGCTTTTGTGACAACAGCCTGAGCAACCGGGCTCAGTGAAACGGAATCACGGTCGAAAAAAACAACGTAGCTGTCGCGTGTCGGCTGGTCGGCACAACCGGCCAGAGCGGCGGTCAGGACGAAAGCCGGAGCCGCAATACGGATGGAAGAAAGGATACGAACCATGGCGTTACGTCCTGAGAGAAAGAATTGAGGCTCCTAGGTGCCTTGTCGGCAGAGTCTGGTCAACCTGCGCTTGAAACTACCTGTCCGTTCTCAAGGCGCCAGATGCGATCCAGCCTTTCAACGCCTGTCAGGCGATGAGCAATCAGCAGAACGCTGCGGCCTTCTGCAACGTTGTTCAGGGTCTCCAGGAACGCCTTCTCGGTATCTGCATCGAGGCCTGTTGCTGGTTCATCGAGGATCAGGATCGGGGCGTCTGACAGCAGGACACGGGCGAGTGCTATGCGCCGTCCCTGCCCGCCGGAGAGTTTCGATCCGCTTTCACCAATCCATGTATCCAGACCTTCAGGAAGGCTATGCACCAGATCCGCGACTTTCGCCTGATCGAGAGCATTCCAGAGTGCGGCTTCTGGAATGTCGGTGCGACCGAGAAGAAGGTTATTGCGGATCGTATCATCAAAAAGGTGGCTGGACTGCGAGAGCCACGCGACCTGAGAGCGCAATGCGTCGTTGTTCAAATTGGCAATATTTTCGCCACCCAGACGAATTTCTCCGTCTTCAGGCGCAACAACTTTCAGGATCAGCGCTGCGAGACTAGATTTTCCAGCACCCGATGGGCCAATCAGCGCCGCACGTTCGCCCTGCCGAAGAGAGAGGGTGAGATCACGAAAAACTGGTTCCCGATTCGGGGTCCATCGAAAGGTTACCCTATCGACTTTGATGTCTCGTCCAGATGGAAGCGGCGTTGTTCCCTCGGCGACTGTCGGGGACTTCTCGGCCACTTCCATGATGCGTTCAGCAGCGTACGAGACCTGGCCGTATAACAAGCCGGCACGAGAGAGGCCCGTAACGCCTTCCAAAGCGGTGATGGCAACAAAGAGTGCTGCGACGCCAGCAACTGCTGCGGCCTGCTGGAAAATCAGACCTGCGACTGCGCAGAGAATGATAGCGATACCTGTCTTGGCGACCAGGCCAGCCACAAGATTTGTCAGCGCCATGCGGATGGCCTGTCTGCGCTGGGCAGAGAACAGGGCTTCCTGACGTTCAGTTACCGCGTTTGCAAGGACGTGTTCGGCGCCAAAAGCGCGAGCCTCACGGAGACCTGACGTCAGATCAAGAGCTGCTACGCGCAAATCGGCCGCAGCGTGAAGAATGTCCGGGCCGAAACGCCGTGACACTCGGGTTGCCACCCAAGGCATGGCGAAAGCGAGAACCGCAAATAGAGCGGTTGTGAGCAAGCCGGGGAGTGTTCCAGCTTTAAACCAGACAAACGCGGCAACAGGCAGCGTCAGAACAGCGGACGCCATCGGGACCAGAATGCGCAGGTAGAGATTGTCGAGCGTCTGGACATCCGAGACCAAACGAGACAGGAGATCTCCAGAGCGTTGGAAGCCAAGGCCTGCTGCTGCGCCTTTTGCGAGACAGCGATAAAACCACACACGCAGGTCTGACAGGGCGCGGAACATCGCATCATGCGTATAGAGGCGTTCCAGATATCGCAGGACGATCTGGGAGGCACCGGCTGCCTGTAACAGCATCGACCCAGCAGCAACCCCTACGGCAGCCGCCGCAACGCGACTACCGGCCTGCCCCATGAGAGCCAGACTGGAACATACAGCCAGTTCTGCAATGACGATGCCTGTGATCAGGCGGCCGTAATGTGGCTTCCAGACGCGGATAATACGCGAGAGAGCCGTGCTGTTCTCTGGGCGCTGCGATTGAAGAGAAGCGCTCATGCTGCTTGCTCCGTATAGGAGATAACGCGACCTTTGCTGAGAACAAGGTGGCGACCATGGAACTTCTGGGCTTGCGCAGAATGAGTGCAGAGGACGACCGTTCGCCCCTCAGCCAGACGATGAAGGCTCGTCAGGATGTCTGCCTCTGTCGCCGGGTCCAGATGTGATGTGGGTTCATCCAGAAGCAGAAGTGGCGCGTTCTTGAGGAAGGCTCTGGCAATCGCAATGCGCTGGGCCTGCCCGCCTGAAAGACCAAACCCGCCTTCTCCGATCCGCGTTTCCACGCCTTCGGGAAGATGCGGGATATAGCTATCCATTGCCGCGTGAGAAATGGCTGACTGCAACTCCTGGTCGGAAGCCTCGGGTTTAGCGAAAAGAATGTTCTCGCGAATTGTTCCTGCAAAAAGGACCGGTTTCTGCCCGATCCAGCTAATGCGGGATGAAATCTGTCGTGGCGTCAGGGTGGCCATGTTTGTGCCATCCAGAAGGATGCGGCCCTGTGTCGGGTCTACAAAACCCAGAAGAAGTTCGAGAAGTGTGGACTTGCCTGCGCCCGAGGGCCCTTCCAGGATCAATGTCTCGCCGGCCGGGAGCGTGAAGCTCACGTTTTCGATCACGGGACCACGTTCTTCGTTCCAGGAAAACGACAGGTTTTCAGCAGTCACGGTGAGGCCACGGCCATTCTGTACAGTAGCAAGTGCGGGCGTTGACGACAGTTCTTCAGGAAGGTCAGCCAACTCGTGCATAGCCTCCGCGGCTGCCGTCGCATGCGCGCGATCCTGATAAGCCGCAGACAAGGCACGGAAAGACGCGAATGCTTCTGGTACAAGAAGAATGGCGTAAAGGGCGCGTGTCAGAGCAATTTCAGGCGTCGCGCTACTAAGATTATGGCTCTGGGTGATGACGATCAACATCAGCGCTACGACCATGGCGATATCTGTGGTGGCGGATGCAATAAAGGCAATACGCAGGACCTTCATGGTCCGTAGGCGGAGATCATCAGCACTTGCTGCCAGCGCCTGGGCTTCACGCTCCGTGCTGCCAGACAGGACAATCGTGGCAATTCCCTTAACGCGGTCCAGAAAGCGCGTCTGCAGACGTGTCATCGCCAGAAACTGACGGCGGGATGCAACGGCAGTGGCGATCCCGAAGAATGCCTGGAAGACCGGAAGGGACGCGCAGCAGATTGCGAGGATGATGCCTGCACGATGGTTCTGCCAGAAGACAGCCGCAACAACGATCCATTGTGAGATGAGCCACAGCGCAGATGCCGGGAGCCAGCGTGCGAAATACCCATCCAGCGCTTCCACGCGATCCACAAGGGTGGAGGCGATTGCCGAGCTGTGTTGCCGACGCAGAAGCGCAGGACCTTCGCCAATAATACGGGCCATGATTTCAGAGCGAAGTCGGCGGCGGGCTGAAAGACTTGCGGACGATGCTCTGATGTCCTGCACTGCCGTCAGGCCTACGCGGATCACGCTCACGGCAATGAACATTCCGATAGCCGGAGGCGCGTTGCCCGGATGTCCGGTCAGAATGGCGGCAAGTGTCCGGGCCAGAGCCCATGCCTGCAGAAGACCCAGGAGAGTCGAGAGCAGTCCGAGGATCACTATAACGGAGGTCAGGGAACGGCTGGCACGCCCCTGAGCTTTTATCCACGCTTTTGCGATTGTCTTGTCGGCCTTCATGATCCCTGCATATAGGTCGCAAAGTCGCCACAAGACAGTCTTTGACGCATTTCTTGCTGCTTATTTAGATTTTAAGTGGTTATTTCAGGAGTCGGACGGGCTGCCGGAGCCTGCGGACGATGGCGACTCTTCGCTGTGGATTGCTTTGTGAGCAATCGCGACAGCTGTCGGAGAGGGATCCGCAGGTACGAACTTCATGTTGTACCATGTGCCATCTTCATTCGAGATCAGAAGATCCGCGTTGATCTGGCGGGCAAATCCACGGATCAACTGAATGCCGATTCCTTCTCGCCTGTTGCGTGACTCCGTAGCACGTGAGGCTTCAAGTCCGATTCCGTCATCCCCAAGCTCGAACGCCACTAATCCCGTTTTATCGGCGGGAGGATTTTGGACGCGATGAAGGGAAATACGAATGATACCGGATCGATTTTCCGGAAAGGCATAACGAAGGGCGTTGCTGACGACTTCGGTGACAATCAACGCAACTGGCACGGCCTGATCTGGCGAGATCAGGACGTGTTCGATGTCCAGCTCCAGCCTGATCCGTGTTTGAGTATTCATGCTGTGGGCCGAAAAGAGAATTGAACAGAGCTCTTCCAGAAAGCTCTGAACATCCAGAGCGGACAAACCATTTTCAGAATATAGATAGCGATGCAGTGTCGCGAGTGCGCGGACCCGGTCTCGTACCAGTCGAAATTCCTCTCGCGCTTCATGAGAGCGAATACGGCTGGCCTGAAGATTCAGCAGTGATGCAATGACCTGAAGATTGTTCTTAACCCGGTGATGAATTTCCCGGATGAGCATGTCCTGATGGTGTGCGGATTTCTCCAAGGCCTGCTCATGGCGTGTCAATCGGCGCGTTGCTCTAAGAAAGGCGCGCTCCAGGTGTCGAATTTCCAGCGGGATAGAGCGGTTAATTCTTGGATCGAAGGGCGCCCCTCGCCTCCAGTCCGCTACTGCCAGAGCAAGCCTTTCCAATGGCTCGACAAGAAAGGTTCGGGCAGCCCAGGCTACGATGAGCAACTCCAGAACCAGAAGAGTGGCAATCAGACTTACGCGAATCAAAAAGATATTAAGGGCACGGTTCTCTTCACGGGTGCGCTCAGTGGCAACCAGTAGGCTTACTGGGCCATAGGCGTTCTGCAGCACATAAGTTGTGCCTTGGGACGTGAACGAGTCATGCAAGGCATGATTGGTAAGATCTCTTTTGAGGCGATCATGAACAGCAGGAGGCAGCGTGGGAATGTAAGGGTGATCCGGGAAGAGCGAAAAAATCGACCCATCTCCCATCATGAGAAGATGTCTCGCGTTGTCATTTACACCGAGGAGTAGTCTCCCATCCCCGACAGGCAGATGACTACGCTGCCAACCAAGCGTTCGTACCGCGATAATGTATCCTGCTATCGTTCCCTGGCTCATCAGGGGAACGACGAATCTTACCAGAGGGCCACGTCCCCCTTTGATAACATCCACGCCGATATTAGGGCGTTCAGCATTTTGGGCCAGCGTTGTGAGAAGTTGACCTGAAGGACAGATTGCGGGGTCTTGAGAAGACGGCGGGGGGAGCACAACAGAGGGGTGCCCCTGCGCGTCTGTCAGCATCAGGGAACAATAGTGATGCTGTGAAATCGTTTGGACCAGGCCAAATTCTCGGAGTGCGGTTTCTGCGGTTATATCGCGGTCGGCCAGCATATCCAGAACGCTGTGCGTCTGATCCAGATCGCTTGACAGTTCAGAGAGCGCAGCCTGGGCATCGCGTTCGGTTCTGGCCAAAGCGTTGCCAACGTTTTCCTGATAGCTATGCCAAGCCAACAGGCCTGCGATTGTCGCAAGCGGAAGCGTTGTCGCAACAATCAGGGCCATTACACGGGCCCCGACCGTATCGAACATACGCACACTGCGAAAAACCATTTTGCGATAAGGAATGACGGAACCCTTTATGACCTGCCACCCAGGATCTCAGGCCGGGCTTCCTGTGCAATCACTTTTTCCGGTCTTCTTCGATCAGCTTTAAAAGCTCTTCAGGAATAGGTTCGCTCGCAACATCGTCAAAGAGCTGATGCAGTCCACGACTCAGCCAGATACCAAAAGGAGAATCCTGATCATCCCCTTTGGATTTTCCGGATGAGGATTGGGACTTGTCTCCTCCGGTCATTGTCTAGTCCTGAGCCTCTCTGTGACAACGCAGAATAATCGCCTCTGCTCCCTGCAGACTGTCGCTTTGGCCAACCGCTCTGTGAGAGTTGCGTAGCCAAGCGACAGTAAAGAACTGTTTACAAAAACGGTACACTTACCGCAATCGCTTCAATTCCGAAATGGGCGAAATACCAACGTTCCCACGAGGCAAAGAGTTCATCACTGCTTATGAGAAAAGGAGATCGTCAGCAGACTGTCCAGCGCGATGACGGACATCGATCGCGTCACGTAGCGCCTTCACCTTAACGCGCAGCTTATCGTTGCTTGGCATATCGCCAGTCATCCAGGCTTCCAGCTGACGACGGGCACGGAAAACGCGGCTCTTAGCTGTACCGACAGCGCAATCTGTTGCCTCGGCCAGAGCTTCGTAGCTCATGCCCTGAATAACAACCATGACAAGGGCTTCCCGCTGGTCGGCTGGCAGGCGGGAAAGAGCCAATGACAGGTCTTTCAGAGCGAGCCGGTCTTCATGGGTTGCCGGGCTGGCAAAGGTTGAAGCTGGCACATCATCAATGTCGGTCGTCTCGCGACGCTTGCGCAGGTCGGAAATAAAGCGGTTGCGCAGGATGCGATGCATCCATGCTGAGAAGTTTGTGCCGGGAATAAAGCTGTTCTGAGCGGCCAGAGCGTTGCACACGGCGTCCTGAACAAGGTCCTCCGCAGCAGCGCGGTTGCGCGTGAGGGACAGAGCCTGCACACGCAGCTTCGGTAGGATTGCAATAACCTGATCATGGAACGTCATGGGAAATACTCCTGGTTTCGTCCTGTTTCATGGGATCAATGAATAGGGTTCCAAGATCGTTGCATCCCGATGTAAGTTTTTTTTCGAATTTCTGGAAAAATAATAATTTTCAACAGGTTAATGGGTGGATTCTTGAGGAGTTTGCCCGTCCGCCAGAATAGAAAGCTGGCTTCGCGCTCTTGAAACCCGCGCTTTCATGGTTCCTGGAGGGACATTACAGATGCAGGCGGCCTCGTCATAAGAGAGTTCCTGTGCGCCTACGAGGATAATGGCTTCCCGCAACAGATCCGGAAGTCTCCAGATCAGTTCTCCGAGATCCGTTACGGCATCTCGGGCACTTTGCATGGAGGGGATTTCGGACGACAGGGGCATGTCCATTTCGACGTTCTGCATGATCTCCTGTTCACGAGAAGATCGTCTACGCTGCTCGTAAAAGGCATTTCTCTGAATCGTGAACAGCCAAGCTTTGAGCGTAGTTCCTGCCTGGAACTGTGTTTGCGCAGCGAGTGCGCGAACAACTGTGTCCTGCACGAGATCGTCTGCTGCGACAGCATCACGTGTCAGGAACCGTGCGAAACCACGGAGGTCTGGCAACGTCTTCAGGAGTTCCTGATGAAAGGAAACGCCTCTTTTCTCCTGTGGAGCCGTTTCAGGCTCGGAAACAGGTGCCGTCAGAGGGGTATCCTTTCAGGAAAATGAAAGCTGCAAGTGCAGACAGACACTAGGCGTATCCGGTCGCTCGTGTCATGATTATTCAATCGCCACAAACGGATAGTCCTTCATAAGGTTTCCGCGCGGCTGTCTAATATCAAGAGGCTGAGGATCCATGGCTGACACGTCACGTCACGAACTCATTGCGGCGGTACCGTATGCTCGCCGTTTTGCCCGTGCCCTGGCTGGAGATCAGGCACAGGGAGACCAGTTGGTAGCCAGTGCGCTGAAGGATTTTCTTGCGGAAGAAAAATCTGATCTCCCTCCCCGGCTGGCACTGTATGGCAAGCTTGTGCAGGCGTTCTCAGAGCGGAACGCCGATCGCCCGGACATGACCCTTGTTCAGAGAGCCCTGATGCTTCTGACCTCTCTTGAAGAGCAGTCCCTGGCTTCTGCGGCACGGGCGCTTTCAATTTCTGAAGAAGATGCTGCGGCAAATCTGGCTGTGGCTCGACAGGCTCTTCAGGGCATTGCGCAGACGACGGTGCTTATCATTGAAGATGAGCCGATCATTGCCATGGATATTCAGGATCTGGTCGAGCGCTGTGGCCATAAAATCGCGGGTGTTGCGTACACGGAGGCTGACGCCGTGAAGCTGGCTGCCGAGACGAAGCCGGGGCTTATTCTGGCCGATATCAATCTCGGCGGTGGCGGTGACGGAATGCATGCGGTCGGGCGTATTCTGAAAACACATGAAACGCCTGTTATTTTTGTAACCGCCTATCCGGAGCGTTTGCTGACCGGAGAAGCGCATGAGCCCTCCTTCGTTATTACGAAACCATTCGAGCCGATGGCGCTGGCTGTAGCGACCTATCAGGCCGTAACGGGTGGCATAAAATCCGTCTGAGAGAAAATCCGTCTTTGGTGCCTTGCGGGCAAACGTTCCCTGCGACACATAGGGGATATGTCGGCACCCATTCTTCTTCTTCAGAATATTACTTACACTCTTGGCGGACGCCCGCTCCTTGATGGCGCCGAGCTCGGCGTTCTTCCAGGCGAACGCATCTGCCTTGTGGGGCGGAATGGCTCCGGTAAGTCTACACTCCTCAAAATAGCGGCTGGCGACATTGTTGCTGACGACGGGACCCGGTTTGTACAGCCGGGCGTCAAGGTGCATTACCTTGCGCAGGAGCCTGATCTGACGGCCTACTCCTCCACCTTCGATTATGTCGCAGATGGACTGGATGAGACGGAGCACTATCGGGCCCGATCCATGCTCGCTGAACTTGGCATGACGGGTGACGAAGGGTGCGAGCGGCTATCTGGCGGCGAGGTTCGCCGCTGCGCCCTCGCCCGCGCCTTGGCTGCGGAGCCAGATCTTCTGCTGCTGGACGAGCCGACAAACCATCTGGATCTTCCGACGATTACCTGGCTGGAAAAAGAGCTGGCCGCATCGCGCTGCGCCATGATTGTCATCAGCCATGATCGACGTCTCCTTGAGACGCTATCCCGGAGTGTGGTGTGGCTTGAGCAGGGCAAGACGCGGCGTCTGGACCAAGGCTTTTCGCGCTATGAGACTTGGCGGGACGAAGTGCTGGAGCAGGAAGAACGTGATGCTCACAAGCTGGATCGTCAGATCGCTCGGGAAGAGGACTGGATGCGTTATGGCGTGACAGCACGCCGGAAGCGCAACGTCCGCCGCGTCGCTGAACTGGCGTCCTTGAGGAACAACCGCCGAGAAATCTCCGCGCGCGGCACCAGCACGCTGCGCATGTCTGCGACGGAAGCAGATGGCGGCGGCAAGATTACGATCGGTACGGAAAGCCTGGGATGGGCGTATGGGGATCGCACGATTGTAAAAAATCTCGATCTCAAGATTCTGCGCGGAGACCGTTTGGGGTTGGTTGGCGCCAATGGTGCAGGAAAGACCACGCTGATCCGTCTTCTGACTGGTCGCATGCCCCCGCAGGAAGGATCTGTTTATATCGGACCTTCTGTTGCGATGGTGACGCTGGATCAGCAGCGTGAAAGTCTGGACCCGACCAAAAGCCTTTCTGACACGCTTACAGGCGGCAGTGGGGATATGGTTCAGGTCGGGAATGAGAAGCGTCACGTTATCGGATATATGAAGGACTTCATGTTCCGGCCGGAACAGGCACGTACGCCTGTTGGAAAACTATCTGGTGGTGAGCGGGGGCGTCTTGCTCTTGCGTGCGCGCTTGCCAAGCCATCCAGCTTGATGGTGCTCGATGAGCCTACCAATGACCTTGATCTGGAAACGTTGGATCTGTTGCAGGAAATGCTGGCGGACTATGCGGGGACCGTTCTTCTGGTCAGCCACGATCGTGATTTTCTTGATCGTGTAGCGGGCTCTGTTCTCGTATCCGAGGGCGAGGGACAGTGGATCGAGTACGCCGGCGGCTACTCGGACATGCTGGTTCAGAGGCGCGGTGAAGCTCCTGCCGAGCGTTATTCAGAAGATCGAGGTGAGAATGACCTTGTATCGAAAAATACTGTAAAATCAGAAAAGAAGCAGACGAAGCTTAGCTATAATGACAAGCGGACCCTTGACCTTCTTCCCGGAAAAATGACTAAGCTGGAAAAGGCTATTGTCACGTATCGCGAGGCATTGTCTGACCCCGTGCTGTACAGCAAGGACCCAGCAAAATTCACCAAGATCAGTGATGCGCTTCAGGCGGCAGAGCGTGAATTGACTGACGCCGAAGAGCAATGGCTTGAACTTGAAGCCAAAAAAGAAGGGCTGGAAAGTCAGTAAAAAATAAGGTTCTCAGGCCTTATCTGCTACCGGGATAAGGCCTGAGAGCTCCATGGCCTTACGAGACGCATGGATGCTTTCGGTGACGCGGATTGCCGCATCGAGCGCTCGGATTCCAGCTTGGGCATCAACCAGCACTGGTGCGCCGTTAAGGCATGATTCAGCAAAAGCTTCGTGCTCTACGGCAAGGTTGTCGTGGTCATGCCAGCTGATGGCTTCGCGTTTGAAGCCTCCGGTTCCCGGTAGAGGGAGACCGCGTTCTCTGTTAATGAAGCTGAGTTTGCGCTCCATGAAGTCCGCTGACAGGTAGCCTTCCTGTGAGAAAAGTCTCATACGGCGTTCTGTTTTAAGGGAAATTCTGCTCGCTGTGATTGTGGCGACGCATCCGTTCTCAAATCGGACCCGCGCATTCGCAATGTCTTCGTGTTCGCTTGAAACGGCTGCGCCAATGGCATCGATGTCTGTGATCGGGCTGTCTACGATTGCAAGAACCAGATCCAGGTCATGGATCATCAGGTCCAGAATGACAGACACATCTGTCCCTCTCGGCTTGAAAGGCGCGATGCGTGTGGCTTCGATATAGAGCGGCTTGTCGATGCGCTCTGTGATTGCTCTGTGCTCTGCGGAGTAGCGCAGCAGATGGCCCACCTGAAGAACTTTGCCCGTCTGGGATGCAAGATCCGCCAGATTGCGAGCTTCCTCCAAAGTGGCTGCGATCGGCTTTTCAACGAGAACATGACGGTCCGCGTTAAGGGCTTTGCTGGCAAGTCGGAAATGATGCTCGGCTGGAGCCGCAATGATCAAAGCCTCGACCGAATTTAGCAGGGCCTCGTAAGTTTCTGCAACGGCACAACGTGCCTCACGAGCAACTGTAGCGGCGCGAGCCGGGTCAGGGTCGAAAAGCGCCACCAGATTTTCAGCCGGATTTGCGGCTGATTTGAGGGCGTGAAATCGCCCGAAGTGACCGGCACCGACGATGCCGACCCGAAGCTGTCGCCGAGTGTTCATGAGTGACAGGATTACCAGTCCATCACGGCTTCGCAAAGCCGTCAGGGGCGGAATGTTGGTGAAAGGTTGCATCGGCATTGCGGAAGCGGCATGGTCCCGCGCAAGAAACTCGAACCGTCCAAACCCGCCGAGGACATCTCGACCCGTTATGATGTATTATAGCCGGCTCAGACTGCTGGGCGTCGCAGGCATCTGCCTGATCGGCCTCCTGTTCTGTCTGCCCAATTTCATGCGTGCCCCCACGCAGTCCCTGCCCTGGCGGCAGATCCACCTTGGCCTTGATCTCCGTGGTGGTTCATATCTGCTGCTGCAGCTCGACCTGAAGTCCCTGGAGCATGACCGTCTGCAGTCCTTGCAGGATCAGGCACGTCAGACCCTTCTGGACAAATCTCTCGGTTACCGTGACTTCCAAAAGGATGATCAGACCGCCAGCCTGAGCTTTGAGCCACGCTCAGATGCGGAGCGCGCTGTTGCTCTGAAGACAATGCAGGATCTTCCTGTCGTTGTGCCTGATGAATTTCATGTCACTGAGGCCAACGGTCGCATCGTGCTTACGCTTCAGCATGATGCCATGTTGGCGCGTGCCCGGGACGCTGTTGCTCAGTCCATTGAGATCGTTCGCCGCCGTATTGATGCCACGGGTGCCATTGATCCAAGCATTGCCCGTGAGGGCGATGACCGGATCGTGGTGGAACTGCCTGGTGTCAGTGATCCCGAGCGGATCAAGACTCTTCTGGGAACAACTGCCCGTCTGACCTTCCGGCTGCTGGCGCCAAACCCAAGTGTTGCCAGCCCCGGTTCGGCGATGCTGGAAGACATCAGCACTCATTCTCAGGTTGCCGTACAGGATCATGTAGATGTTGACGGCACGGATCTGACGAACGCAGGTGCGGTGATCGATCAGCAGAGCGGTGGCTGGGCCGTGACGTTCCAACTCAATAGCGCTGGTGCAACGGCTTTTGCCAATACGACCCGCGCTAATGTGGGTAAGCGGTTTGCGATCGTGCTTGATAACAAGGTTATCGAAGCGCCGAACATTATTAATCCGATTACGGCAGGGAGTGGTCAGATCACAGGTGGCTTTGATGCCCACAGTGCGTCCGATCTTGCGCTTCTGCTGCGTGCTGGTGCTCTGCCCGCTCCATTGGCTGTTATTGAGCAGCGCACGATTGGTCCGAGCCTGGGCGCTGCGTCCATCCACGCTGGCATTCTCAGCCTTGCGGCTGGATTTGTCCTGGTCGTGGTGTTCATGGTGCTCTTCTACGGTCGCTTTGGCCTGTATGCGGATATTGCGCTGTTCGCCAACTTGATCCTGATGGTAGCGATCCTGTCTCTTTTCCAGGCGACGCTAACGTTGCCAGGTATGGCGGGTATGCTGCTGACGCTTGGTATGGCTGTGGATGCCAACATCCTCATCAATGAGCGTATCCGTGAGGAAGTGAAGCGCGGGCGTGCGCCGCTTCAAGCGCTGCAAGCTGGCTTCGAGCGCGCAACCAGCACAATCGTTGACAGTAATGCGACGGCTTTCTTGGCCCATGTCATGCTGTTCGTGTTCGGCACGGGTCCCGTGCGGAACTTCGCCCTGACGATTACCATCGGCATCGTGACCACTCTCTTCACGACCCTGCTGCTGTCACGCTTCCTTGTCGTGCGGTGGTATGCCCTTGCCCGTCCCAAAGAACTGCCGGTCTGAACGTCATGCTGTCACGTCCCCTTCTCCGTTTTGTCCGTGACGATCGGCGCATCAACTTCATGCGCGGCCGTCATATGGGGCTTATCGTTTCGGCGGTTCTCTCCMTTGCTTCTGTCATCCTGTTTTTCGAGCCGGGCCTGAAACTCGGCCTCGATTTCCGGGGTGGCATCATCGTCGAAGCCCAGACGCCGGGAGCCGCAGATTTTGGTAAGCTGCGCTCTGCTTTGGAAAAGGCCGGCATTCATCCAGATGCTGTTCAGGCCTTCGGTTCTCCGCGGGATGTCCGCATCTCAATCAATGCGCCGGAAGGTGCGGATCGTGAAGCGCAGACACAGAAGCTTGTTGATGGCGTAAAGACCGCCATCTCAGCGGCTGAACCCGGTACGCAGGTTCTGCGGGCTGATGCTGTGGGTGCTTCGGTATCTTCCGAGCTTTTCCGGGATGGCCTGTTGGCGCTCGGTTTCAGTCTGGCCATGATTCTGGCTTACATCTGGATCCGCTTTGAGCGTGAGTTCGCCATTAGTGCTGTGGTGACACTTATTCTGGATTTGACGAAAACCGTGGGCTTCCTCGCCATTACGCGTTTTGAGTTTGATCTGGTGATGGTTGCCGCATTGCTGACGATCCTCGGATATTCCACCAATGACAAGGTGGTTGTTTATGATCGTATCCGTGAGAATCTTCGCAAATACCGTACGATGCCGCTGCGGGAGCTTCTGGATCTCTCCATTAATGAGACCCTGAATCGTACGCTCGGCACCTCCATGACCGTCTTTCTGGCGGCCCTGCCGCTTGCTTTGTTTGGTGGCAGCACGCTGACCGGGTTCGCAACGGTCATGCTATTCGGTATCGTTGTTGGAACATCGTCTTCCATCTTCATCGCTGCTCCCCTGCTGCTTTTGATGGGTGAAAAGCGACTTCGGAAAACTCCTTCTTCCGATACGGAATGACGCTCTGAAGACTTTATCAGGCACAAAAAAACCGGCTCAGTCAGAGCCGGTTTTTTTGTGCCGTGAGGCGGAATGTCTAGCTATCGAAGCTGGTCAGAAATGCTGCGATTGCGGCGTCTGCCTGACGATTTTCCGATGATGTCTGAAGCCTTGTAGCATTCAGAACTGCTTTTTGAGCATCATGGTCGAGGCTTATGAGCTTTTGAACATTCTGGGGGGTAACTTTTCCCCTCATTAACGCCCCTCGTGCCATGCCGTGAGCAATAAGATACGCATAAAGTCTGGCATTCGGAGATGGGGGCACGCCTTCGAAAGGACGTGCCACGCATCCACAGAGCAGGCTCCCCACCAAAACAAAACCTGTCAGTTTGCGGGTGAAGGTTGCTCCGAAAGGAGCCTGCCGTGACATCAGGAAGCCTTGGTAGCCAGAATGTCGCGGATCTCTGTCAGAAGAACTTCTTCCTTGGTCGGTGCTGGCGGCGCTGCTGGTGCAGCCTCTTCCTTGCGGTGAAGCTTGCCGATGAGGCGCACAACCCAGAAGATGAAGAATGCCACGATCAGGAACTGAATGACAGCATTCAGGAAAACACCCAGATTGACGGTAACCGCACCGGCCTTCTGTGCTTCTGCAAGCGTATCCTTGACCGGGCCCTTCAGGGTGATGAAGAGGTTAGAGAAATCCACACCACCTGTCAGGAGGCCGATGAAAGGCGTCAGGACATCTTTGACGGCGCTGTTCACAATCGTGGTGAAGGCCGCACCGATGATGACACCGACGGCGAGATCCAGCACGTTTCCGCGCATAATGAATTTCTGGAAGTCGCTCAGCCAGCCCGGAGTATGCAGGGCATGTTTCGTTTCGCTCATATTTCGAACCTCTCTTGGGGGAACCCGCATCACTGCGGTTGCAGGCCGGAAAAGCGCTACCTGCATCGCCCAAGGGATAAACGGACTCATGTGATCCCGTAAAGTGTGCTTTCATCCTTGAGCGGTTTCCGTTATACGCGCCTCATGATTCGCTCCGGTCGGTATCGGAGCTTTTTTCCTGGAGTAGAGAATTCATGAAATCCGGCATTCATCCCGACTACCACGAAATCAACGTCATCATGACCGATGGCACCGAGTACAAGACCCGCTCCTGCTATGGTCAGCCTGGTGCTACGCTGCGTCTCGACGTTGATCCGAAGTCCCATCCGGCCTGGACTGGCGTGCAGCGTATGCTCGACACCGGAGGCCAGGTTGCCAAGTTCAACAAGCGCTTCGCTGGTATCGGTACCCGCAAGTAAGCTTGTCTGCCTCCACGCTCCCCTCTTGAAGGGGCGCAGGACAGGTACCATCTGGAATATCGGTCATGATGCCTTCGGGGTCATGGCCGGTAAACCAAGCGCAGTCTGCCAATTGGGGATTGCATCAGATGAACCCTGCCTTGAGGAGGTTTTCATGACATACGATTTTACGCCGCTGTTCCGCAGCGCAATTGGCTTTGATCGCCTTGCCCGTATGGCTGGCAACGCTGCCAATGCTCAGGCTATGCCGAGCTACCCCCCCTACAATATCGAAAAAACTGCTGAGACAGACTACGCCCTGACCATGGCTCTTGCCGGTTTTGGCCCGGATGATGTTGAGGTTCTTCAGGAAGACAATACGCTCGTCATCCGGGGAAGCGTTCCAGAAAATACCCGGGATCGTGAGTGGCTTCATCGCGGTATCGCGACGAGAGCTTTTGAGCGGCGCTTCGTGCTTGCCGATCACACAGAAATTGATCAGGCCGAGCTTCAGAATGGTCTGTTGACCATCGTGGTGCGGCAGGTTGTTCCTGAAGCTGTCCGGCCGCGCCGTATCCCGATCGTCACAGGAAACGGTGTTCATGGTCATCAGAACGTAGCGGCATCCACATACGCTGGCACGCAGCACGCTGCATGACGGTGGATCGGCAGGGCGGTTTTTGGATTTGCCCTGCCGTTTCGACCTTGACCAGATGTGTGATGGTGCCCCATACCGTTTCTCATTATCGCCGTGCATCCAGCAGGTGCCGCGATCATATCCCGAGCGGCCTTTCGTTCCTCTCCGGGTACGCCAATCGGTGCCTGCGCTCTCGCCGGCCCCTTAGCGCCCCAAAAGGAACGCACTGACATGACCCTGCCTTTGATGCCCAAGGCCACGGCCGTCTGGCTAATCGAGAAAACCGGCCTGACCTTTACTCAAATTGCTGAATTCTGTGGCATGCATCCGCTTGAAGTTCAGGCAATTGCCGATGGTGAAGTTGCAGCCGGAATCAACGGCTACGATCCGGTCAAAAATCATCAGTTGTCTGACGCAGAGATCAAGCGCTGCGAAGCGAACCCGGACTCCAAGCTGAAGATCCTGTCGTCTGGCAGCCCGGTGAAGCGTCGCGCCAAGGGCGCGCGTTATACGCCTGTTGCAAAGCGCAATGACCGCCCTGACGCCATTGCGTTTGTTCTTCGTCAGTTCCCGCATCTGACGGAAGCTCAGATCGTAAAGCTTCTGGGCACGACGAAGGACACCATCATCAAGGTGCGTGACCGCCAGCATTGGAATAGCGCGAACATTAAGCCGCGCGATCCCGTCATTCTCGGTCTTTGCACCCAGATGGATCTGAACGCAGCGGTTTCAGCTGCCAACGACCGTCTTGCCCGTGAAGGTCAGACGCTTCCTGTGGTGAGTGCATACGACGCTCATGAAGACAGCGCTCACTGAGCTGAGATCAAGGATGTAGCTTTTCACGAAGCTGCATCCTTTTTTATTGGTGCGGGCCTGACTGGTTTAGGCCGCCTCAGCCGTGATATGGATTCATGACGATGGACGGAATGAATTCTGTTCGTCATCATGCCGTGACAGAGTTCCGGGACCGATAGCAATGATGACCGATAACAATGCCATGCTCCGCCGCCTCCACGAACTCCGGAGCGAGCATCGCGATCTTGATACGGTTATTGAGCGCCTGGTGGACCATCCCCTCAATCAGCTCCAGATTCTGCGCCTTAAGAAGCGCAAGCTGCAGCTAAAAGACGAGATTTCCTGGATCGAGACCCGTCTGATTCCGGATAACATTGCCTGATGAGCCAGATCCTTTCTCCGAGCGAGACCATTCAAGCAGAAGACGCTGTGCGCGTTGGTGTCATCATGGGGAGCCAGTCTGACTGGGAAACCATGCGGCACGCCTGTGACATATTGGACGAACTGGGTATTGCCCATGAACGTCGGATTGTCTCTGCGCACCGGACGCCAGATCGTCTTGCGGACTATGCGCGTACGGCCCGCAGCCGTGGATTGCATGTCGTTATCGCAGGTGCTGGCGGGGCTGCTCATCTACCCGGCATGTGCGCGGCGTGGACGTCCCTTCCCGTTCTGGGCGTTCCTGTGGAAAGTCATGCGCTTAAGGGGCAGGATAGTCTGCTATCCATTGTGCAGATGCCAAGTGGCGTACCTGTTGGAACGCTGGCGATTGGTAAGGCTGGAGCCAAGAATGCTGGCCTGTTAGCGGCTTCCATTCTCTCTTTGGCCGATCCGGAGCTGGCTGCGCGCCTTGACGCGTGGCGCGGCACCCAGACGGCAGCTGTTGCGGACATTCCTGTCGAATGACGGTTCAGAATAATCAGGTTTTTGCACCTGGAAGTACAATCGGGATTATTGGTGGCGGCCAGTTGGGGCGCATGTCAGCAATGGCGGCCGCCAAGCTTGGTTATCGTGTTCATATCCTGAATCCGGCGGCCACGAGCCCTGCTATCGAAGTTTCAGCTTCTGCGACAGTTGGGTCTTACAATGATCCAATAGCGTTGGAAGATTTTGCTGCTCGCTGTGACGTAGTGACTTTCGAATTCGAAAATATCAGTGTTGATGGTCTGTCACTGCTCGAAAAACGTCGCCCCGTCCGTCCTGGTGGCGAGATCCTGAGGATCAGTCAGGACCGAGTTCTGGAAAAAACCCGGCTTGCTCAGGCTGGCGTGGAACTGGCACCGTGGAAAGCGGTATCCGAGCCGGCGGATCTCTTTGCGCTGGAAGAACTGGGTTTTCCTCTCATCCTGAAAACGACCCGTTTTGGGTATGACGGGAAAGGGCAGTTCCGGGTTGAAAGTGCTGAAGCACTTTCTGCGTTGACGGACTTGCCGTACCCGCTTGTTGCCGAAAAAATGATCGACTTTCAGCGTGAGCTGAGTGTGATGGTTGTTCGCGGAATTGACGGCACAGTACGGTGTTTCGACGCAGTGGAAAACCGCCACCGCGACGGTATCCTGGACATCACCTTGGCTCCCGCACCTATTATGCCGAATATTGCAGAGCACGCTCAGGCTATCGCAACACGCATTGCGACGGATCTTGAGCTGGTTGGCATCATGGGAGTGGAGATGTTCCATGCTGCTGATGGTCAGTTGCTGGTCAACGAAATTGCTCCCCGGCCCCACAATTCAGGGCATTGGACGATGGACGCCTGTCTGATCGATCAGTTTGAAATGCATATTCGGGCTGTGGCGGGGCTGCCCCTTCCGCCTGCGCGACGTCATTCGGACGCTGTCATGCATAATCTTGTCGGGCCGGAAGATATGGCGCGGGTTCCTGCCATACTGGCCACAGACGGTGCATCACTGCATCTCTATGGCAAGCACGAGGCACGTCCGGGCCGGAAGATGGGGCACGTCAACACGCTCTTTCCGCGTGGCGCATTGCCGGGCGAACTCGCCCTTGAAGGACTACTGCCTCCGAGGGGCTGAGAGTGGCTTGCGCTAGATCAGGCCAAGCCGTTGGAAGCTGGTATGTTTGCCGTTGCCGATGATGAGGTGATCCGTGAGTTGGACGCCCACAACATCCAGTGCAGCCTGAACCTGCTGGGTCATCTGGATGTCGGTCTGTGAAGGTGTCGGATCGCCGCTTGGGTGATTGTGGACCAGAATAAGTGATGTGGCTTCAATTTCGATCGCGCGGCGGGCGACCTCCCTTGGGTACACAGGGGTGTGGTTGACCGTACCGCGTGCCTGAGCTTCATCCGCGATCAGGCTGTTTTTCTCGTTGAGAAAAAGAATGCGGAATTGCTCGATATTTTCTCGCGCAAGTCTGGCTGTCAGGTAGTCCAGAAGTTTCTGCTCGCTATCGAGAAGATCAACTTTTGGTAGCCGCTCACGATTATAACGAAGTGCAGCATCATGCAGAACCCGGATCATCGGGACCATGTGTGATCCCATATCCTTTATGCTGGCCAATTCCCTGTTTGTGGCTGCCAGAATGCCCGCCAGCGATCCAAATCGTTCAAGCAATAAGGGGCTTAAAGTCTCTGCTTTTGCTTCGTCGCCGGTGAAAAGAGTGACGACCATTCTGAGAAGAGTATCGTCATCCAGATGACGACCTCGTCCGCTCAGCAATGCCCTTGAAGGCTCGGGTAACTCGGTTGATCGCTGAGTGGTCACGGCCGCGGATCTTATGGTCTGAAGCAGAGAGCTATTCAGAACTTCAGAAAATCCGTCTTCGGCTGCCAGCATATCGTCCATGTGTTTTTGTGGCATTTCCCGGATGTTGATATCAAGCCACAGAATATGCCTTGAGGTACGGGCTGGATATAAGGCTACGACCACTTCCTTGTCATGGTAGTGGTCGTAGATTTACGATTTCCTCCGAACTTATAGCAAGCCTTCCTGTCGAAAGCTGCAAACCGGGGTGTCGGGCACCTCCAAGAGAATATCATGCAGAACAATCGAAAGTGGCCTGAGTGCGGTTTCCAGCGTTCGAGCAGCGGTTGAAAGCGCGGCTGGCTTTAAAGCTGGCTGAACATGAAGTCCGATGATGGCGGTGGCGTGCAGGGCAAGTGCGCGGATTGCGATAGCGCGATTCAGGACGGTAATATTTTCGAGTTCTGGAGCTGCTTCATCGGATAAAAGACGATTGCGATTGTCCAGGTAAAAAAGGCGGAATTGCCCGCGAATTGCTCCCGCCAGGGCGGTCTCAAGATATTTCATCAGCTGAGGCCAATCCCCCAAAACGGGTCTTTCGCGGTGTTCGGCAGATGCCAGTCGTTCTGCCGCAACGGCTGGCAGTCTCAGTGCACGAATGGTGTCGTCGTTGAGGCCTGCGCTTCTCAAATCCTGTGTGGGTGCGCGGAAGACGTCGATCAGGCTTCCGAAGTGGCTGATGAGGCCTTTTGCGAGCGGCTTGGTATCCTTGCGCGCGATGCCCAAGAACAGCAGCATTTCCAGAATTTCGTAATCTGCCAAGGTTTCTGCGCCGTTGGTCAGGACGCGGGTTCGCATTCTGGCTCGATGGCCTTGTGGTCCGGTGCCGCGTGTCAGAGTGATCCGGGGAGATGATGTGTTGGCCATAGAGCCATCACACTCTATATCGGGAGTGTGCCGCAAGACCCTCTCATCCCCACCCCCGAGTATCTCTCCCGCCTGAACCCGGAGCAGAGACGTGCCATCGAGACAACCGAAGGCCCGTTGCTGATTCTTGCCGGTGCAGGAACGGGAAAGACGCGCGTGTTGACGACGCGCTTTGCCCATCTTCTTCTGACCGGACGGGCTTACCCCAGTCAGATTCTGGCCGTGACATTCACCAACAAGGCTGCGCGTGAAATGCGCGAGCGTGTTGGTGCTCTTCTGGGGGAGCCTGCCGAAGGGCTCTGGCTTGGCACATTCCACGCCATCTGCGCGCGGATGCTGCGGCGTCATGCGGAGTATGTGGGCCTGACGAGCGGGTTCAATATTCTGGATACGGATGATCAGCTTCGTTTGTTGAAGCAGATTATGGAACCCTTCCGGCTGGATACGAAGCGCTGGCCGCCTAACCAGCTCATGGGCATTATCCAGCGTTGGAAAGATCGTGGCCTGACGCCGGATCGCGTGACGCCTGCCGAAGATACGGATTTTGCCAATGGGCAGGCCTTAGCCATCTATCGCGGCTACCAGCAGCGGCTGCGCGAACTGAATACCTGCGATTTCGGCGATCTGATGCTGCACATGGTGGAGATCCTGCGGTCCCAGCCGAATGTGCTCGCGCAGTATCATCGGATCTTCCGCTATATTCTGGTGGACGAGTATCAGGACACCAACACGATCCAGTATCTCTGGCTGCGTTTGCTGGCGAAGCGTGAGCAGGGTCCTTCCAACATTGCCTGTGTGGGAGACGACGATCAGTCGATCTACTCCTGGCGTGGGGCCGAAGTTGAAAATATTCTCCGGTTTGAGAAGGATTTTCCCGGCGCTGCTGTTGTCCGGCTGGAACAGAATTATCGTTCGACGGCGCAAATCCTGGCGGCGGCGGCGGGATTGATTGCTCACAATGAAGGACGATTAGGCAAAACGCTCCGTCCCGGCCGTGAGGATGCGCAGGGCGAGAAGGTCCAGATCATCGGGGTTCGGGATTCCGATGAGGAAGCCCGGATTGTTGGTGGCGCGATTGAACGCCTTCATGGCGATGGTCATCCGCTGTCTGAAATGGCGATCCTGATGCGTGCTGGCTTCCAGACGCGGCCATTTGAAGAGCGTCTGATGACGATAGGCATACCCTATCGGATTGTTGGCGGTCTGCGGTTTTATGAACGCTCGGAAATCCGGGACTGTCTGGCTTACATGCGCGTTCTGTCGCAGCCTTCGGACGATCTGGCGTTTGAACGGATCATCAATGTTCCGAAGCGTGGCGTAGGGGCTGTGGCTGTGCAGAAGCTACATGGTGTAGCGCGTACCCTGCCCGGCCCGTTAACTGCTGGTGTTCTGACGCAGATTGAACAAGGTGCGCTCAAGGGAAAGTCCAAGGAAGCCCTGACCAGTCTGATGGAAGCGTTTCAGCGCGCGAAAGCGACGCTCGAGACCGAAGGTCAGGTCGTGGCTGTTGAGCAGCTTCTGGAAGATAGCGGCTATCTGCAAATGTGGCGTGATGACCGCTCTGTGGAAGCTCCGGGCCGGCTTGATAACATCCGTGAGCTTTTGCGGGCGATTGGCGAGTTCGCGACGCTCGAAGGTTTTCTGGAACACGTCGCGCTTGTCATGGATACGGAAAGCGAGACGAGCGACGACAAAGTTAGCCTCATGACGTTGCACGGCTCCAAAGGGCTGGAGTTCGATACTGTGTTCCTTCCTGGGTGGGAGGAAGGCGTTTTCCCGTCTCAGCGGTCCCTGGACGAAGGCGGCAACCGGGCGCTGGAGGAAGAACGGCGTTTGGCTTATGTCGGGCTGACACGGGCAAGGCTTCGGGCCATCGTTGTTCATGCGGCCAGCCGCCGCATTTACGCGAACTGGCAAGCCTCCATGCCGAGCCGGTTTATTGAGGAAATTCCATCCGAGTACGTTCAGACGAGCGGGCAGTCTCTTGAGAGCCGGAGGCAGGCTGCGGCATCGCCTTCCATGTTTGCGTCCGGCCCGTTTACGAGTACGCGTCGTTCTTCAGGGGGGCCTCAGACCCCTCGCCCGCGCGTTACGGACGTGCAGCCGCAGGCAAATGTCCCTCTTGGAGCAACGGTTTTTCATCAGAAGTTTGGCGAAGGCACCGTGATTGCGGTGGATGGCAGCCGGCTGGAAATCAACTTTGAAAATGGCGGCATCAAGCGCGTCATGGCAAATTTCGTGGAGATCAGATCGTGATGGCACCCCGCAGCATTGGCCGACGCCATGCCAGTGCGCTTGAAACCCTGTCCATTACGGTGGAGGAGGAATTTGTTCCTCTTTTCGAGCAGGCCCTGATGTGTGTCTGTGAGACTGTCGGGATTTTTGAGGCTGATGATGCGCAGAAATACTGGCGTATCGAAGGTGTCAAAGACACTGGTTACAAGGAAGACGAGCTTGACAGTGCGTTGTCCGTTGCGCGTCTTCTGACGGGCTGTGAGGCAGAACTGCTTCGTGAGGCAACGGAAGCCGAAGGTTGGCTGGCACGAACCTATGAATCCTTCCCGCAGCAGGACGTTGGCAAGCGGTTTGCCATCCGAGGGACCCATCTGCATGGCGAGCCTGACCGCTCTCGCCTGACCATTACCCTTGATGCCGGTATTGCCTTTGGGTCGGGTGAACACGGATCAACGCGGGGATGCTTGCGAGCACTGGAAATGGTGGCGTACCGCAAACCTCATCATATTCTGGATATGGGGTGTGGCTCTGGTATTCTGGCAATGGCTGCGGCGAAGCTGCTGCATCGCCCGGTTCTGGCTGTCGACATTGAGCCATGGTCTGTGCGGACAGCTAAAGCCAATGCCCGTCTGAACGGACAGGGCAACCTGCTGGACTGTCGCTTCGGAAATGGCTGGAATACGGCTCAGGTGCGCGTCAAGGCGCCGTATGATCTCGTGTTTGCCAATATTCTGGCGCGTCCCCTCTGCCGGATGGCGCAGTCTCTCGCTATCAATCTGGCACCGAACGGCACGGCTATTCTTGCTGGGCTGTTATACACACAGGCGAATATGGTTCTGGCTGCGCATCGCCGTCAGGGACTTGTTCTTGAGCGTCTGTTGCGTGAAGGCGACTGGGCAACTCTGATTCTGCGTAAAAGAGGCTAAGATGTCTGTCGTAATCCGTGAGGTTCAGGAGGCCGACCTTCCCGCAATTCTGCGGATTACGAATGACGCCATCGAGCATACCGATGCACTCTGGATCAGCACGCCGTTCACGATGGAGCAGCGTCGAAAATGGATTGCTGATCGACAGGCTCAGAACTTTCCGGTTTTCGTGGCCGTTGATGGAGATGGCGTGGTCAGTGGGTACGCATCCTATGGGCCGTTCCGGGCTTTCGAAGGCTACGCTGGCACAGTCGAACACTCTGTATATGTTTCATCCGAGTGCCAGGGACGCGGACTAGGCAGGCTTTTGCTAAAGCAGTTGATCCAGCACGCAAAAAGGGCCGGATTTCACGTAATGGTGGCCGGGATTACGGCTGGCAACGAGGCATCCATCGCGCTGCATCATCGCTTAGGCTTTCAAAATAACGGTATTTTGCCTCAGGTTGGACGCAAGGGTGGCCGTTGGCTGGATCTTTTGTTCATGACGCTCTGCCTTGAGGCTGTTTCCAAACCGGAAAAGGACTTTCCATGACCCTTTCCTCCATTCCGCTCAAAGAGCGCCCTACTCTTGTTCGCAAGGCGTGTGAGGCGCTGGGCGTTGCAGGTTTCATCATCCCGCGGGGGGATGAATATCTTGGGGAATATGTTGCCCCCTGCTCCGACCGCCTGGCCTGGCTGACGGGCTTTACGGGAAGCGCGGGTCTGGCGGTTATTCTTCAGGACGCTGCTGCAGTCTTCTCGGATGGACGGTATACCGTTCAGATGGAGGAACAGGTCCCCCATGATCTCTGGGAGCGGCGACATGTGAGCATGGAGCCTGCGTCAGACTGGCTGGAAGAAAAAGCTCAAGGCCTGCGCGTCGGATATGACCCCAAACTGGTCAGTCGGTCCATGCTGGCATCCTGGAGTGCTCCCGGGGTTGAGCTGGTGCCACTGGCACTTAACCCGATTGACCAGGCATGGCTCGACCGCCCTACTGCGCCGGCTAATCCCGTCATTAATCACGGTGTGGAACTGGCGGGGGAAGCAAGTTCAAGTAAGCGCCAGCGCCTGGCCGCCGTGTTACGGAAAGCCGGACAGGATGCTGTGGTGCTGGCGGACTGCACGTCCGTCGCCTGGCTCCTGAATATTCGCGGCAGTGATGTCCCGCTAACGCCTGTGGCCCATGGATATAGCCTGCTGCATGCTGATGGTCGGGCAGAGCTGTTTGTGGACCCTGCCCGCCTTGAAGACGATCTGGCTACAGCGCTCGATGAAGAGGTCGCTGTTCAGGCACCGAGTACACTGGAAAAACGCCTCGTAGCGCTGGGTGGCAGGGTCGTACGGCTCGATCCTGTGACGACGCCAGTTTGGTTCGAAACGACCCTGAAAGCCGCTGGCGCTTCAGTGGTGGATGGGAATGATCCCTGCACGCTACCCAAGGCTGTCAAAAACCTGACCGAACAGGATGGTGCACGTCAGGCACACCAGCGCGACGGTATTGCGATGGCACGTTTCCTCCATTCCGTTTCGATATCTGCTGCGGGACAACGGGAGACGGATCTTGTGGAGCGCCTTGGGATGTTCCGCCAACGCTCTGCCGACTATCGGGAACAGAGTTTTGATGCGATTTCGGCCTCAGGACCGAATGGGGCATATCCGCATTATCGTGCAGAAGTCGGCAAGGACCGCGTGCTTCCGGCCAATAGCGTTTATCTGATTGATAGTGGTGGGCAGTATCCGTTCGGGACGACTGACATCACACGGACGCTCTGGATTGGGCCGGAGTCAGCTCCTCAGGACGTCAAAGAAGCGTTCACGCGTGTTCTGAAGGGAAATATCGCGTTATCGCGCGTGCGTTTCCCGCCGGGAACCACGGGGCATCGTCTGGATGTTCTGGCGCGTGCTGCTCTTTGGCAGGTTGGGCTGGATTATGATCATGGGACCGGACATGGCATTGGCAGTTATCTGTCAGTGCATGAAGGCCCGCAGAATATTTCACCGGCACCGCGTCCGACAGCCTTGGAAGCGGGTATGATTGTTTCCAATGAGCCAGGGTATTACGAGCCGGGGGCTTATGGCATTCGGATTGAAAATCTGATGCTTGTTAAGTCTTCCTCCTATCAAGGGGCGAAGGGCGTATTTCTCGAATTTGAAATCCTGAGCTACACGCCAATTGATCGAGAGCTCATTGATGTGACGCTACTGGATGATGCTGAACTCGAATGGCTTAATGCGTATCACGCAGACGTTCTGACGCGCGTAGGACCGGTTGTTGAGCCTGATGTTCAGGAGTGGCTTGAGAAGGTCTGTGCGCCAATGATGCGCGAAACGACCGGTATCCAGTAAGCGTTTATTCATTTTCCCCGGTCATAAGGTTGGTATGACCGGGAAGCTCCTGTTTTTTCTATTCTGTATAAGTGTTGCTACGTCATCAGCAGGCGCCAATGACTGGGATATGGCGCGGGCATGTAGCGAGGCCGTGTCTATTGCAGAGCCGCAGGTTGGTATTCCGAACGGTCTTTTGGGGGCTATCAGCCGTGTAGAGAGTGGCCGTCGGGACCCATTATCGGGCCGGACGGTCGCTTGGCCTTGGACTGTGAATGCTGCTGGGAAAGGATATTTTTATCCTTCAAAAGTCGAGGCCGTTGCTGCGGTCGAGGCCTTTCAGAGTGCAGGTATCACATCGATTGATGTTGGTTGCATGCAGGTCAATCTTCATCATCACCCGAATGCATTTCTCTCGTTAGAAGAGGCTTTCGACCCCTTCACCAATGTCAGATATGGGGCTTCTTTTCTAAAAAATCTTTTCACGCAATTGCGTGGCTGGAATGCGGCAACGGCTGCCTATCACTCTTTAACGCCTGCTTTGGGCGCGGAATATGAAGAGCATGTCATGGCAGTCTGGAATGGGAAGAATGACATTTACAGGCCGCCAGATTTCTTGCCGCAGGTGGTTATGACTGGTTCAGGTCTGCGGGTTATCGTGCCGCAGTCTGATGAGCGAATAGCGACCAATGTGCCAAGAAGTTCCTTGCAGGCGAGAACGACTACTTCTAGTAGATTCCCGCCATCAACTGTGAGCCATACTGCTTACGCTCCTCCTCCGCGCATTATTCATCATGTGACAAATAACGGAGGAGGAACTGAAAGCCATGGCCGCGACCTGATGTCTTATCGTGCAAGTCCCGTCAAGATGGCCTGGCGACAAAACTGAGGCGTTGGACTACCTGCCGGGTGCGGTCCAGTTATTGTGCTTGTATCCGGAATATGGACCTGGCGTATCGCCTTGGCGCCAGTGAGTGCGATCAACACGATCAGAGTGATGGTCGTGAGCACAGGCTGTCAGCCCAAAGGCCAAAAGGATAGGCCCCAAAAGAAAACGGAACCTCATAATTTCTCTCCACGATATAGCCAGCCTAGCAGCAGGAGGCTGACGACAACGCGTTAGAGGGGATCAACGTTGCGGGGAGAAACCTGTCAAAAGATGATAGAGATACAGCATAAGCCAGTAGAGTTCTTTCAAAAGTGTCCAGAAAGCTCGAAAGACCTCGAATGGGTCAAAATTGGCACTGATCGACAGCGTGGAGGTTCCTTTAAAGGGTCGGGTTTCCTCTCGATAAGCGAAAACCGTCATTTTGAGAAATCCGGGAACAATCGCAAAGTGCCCTGAAAAATGTCATGAGCGTCACAATGGCTTAAAATCTTATCAGAAATCTGAAATCGAAAGCTGTTCTTGCTTTCGATCGCATACCCATTTCGTCAGCTTTTTTATGGAAGGTGCTGGATTCCAAATCGCATCAAAAACCAAAAATGTAAGGAGTAAATAGCCAAGGCGCCTCTCCCTTAATTTTGGGTTTCCATATTGGTTTAGATACCCCGATAAATACGAGCGCGGATCAAATCAGCATTGTCTGTTGATGCATCTGCATACGGAGTTGCAACCAGGCCAGCGAGCATTTCGACCAGAGGAGCCATGGACTGGACGGTCTGCATATAGCTTGCAGCTGAAGGGCAATAGGTTTGCACAATCGGGGTCGCGATTGTCAGCAGCGTATTGAGGTCGGCTCCAAGAGATTTTGCCCAGCTTTTCCCGGTATCAACCGTAATGGATCCGCCAGAACTGGCTTCAATCGAGGCGGTAACACTCTCGATCTGGGCTACAAGGCTATCGAACCTGGCCTTGTCATCAGTGGACAGGTGATTGATTACACCCGGCATTGTTTCGATGATCTGAACCGCATAAGCGATGGCCGCGGCATCCTTGTTCAGGGCGGCTGTGTTGAAGCTGGTGCTGTTGCTCGTCGTCGAGCAGGCCACTGTCGAAGCGAGCAGCATACCCGACAGGCCAAACGCAGCGATGCGATTGAGAAAGTGCATATAATAAAGTCCCTAGATATGAAAAAACCGCCTCAAAGGGCGGTTGAAAATGAATGTTGCCGATAATTGATTGGGCCAGATAAAGCTAAAATGTGCTGGGAGGGCCGTTTCTGGATTATTCCGCGTAGCGAAGTTTAATTGCGCGCAGCAAGGACTTACGCTGAATCACTCTGTTATTTTGCGGTGGGATTTTGAGTGATGGGGTCTCAGTTCTTGCGAAAAGTCAGCCCGGTGATTTTTTTGGAGGGCTCTAATTCTGAGCGGTATACCAAGCACAGAAAAGTAGAGGATGATTGAAGTTATTGATTTTTTGAGAATATCTGACCGGATCGGGTGGTGGGCGCAACAGGGATTGAACCTGTGACCCCTACCATGTCAAGGTAGTGCTCTACCGCTGAGCTATGCGCCCCCGATCCGGTGAGGCGGTGTTTAACTGTCTGGAATGTGGGTGACAACCCCCTTGAACAAAAAAAATGCACTGAGGTTATGACTGACCCTTCCCCCTATCCTGCTGTAATCATTCAAAAGCCTCAGAAAACGGCCATTCCTCTTGTGGTTTCTTCTCCGCATTCCGGACAGAAATATTTTCAGGATTTTCTGGAGAGCAGTCGGCTTTCATTGTGGGAGCTTCAGCAGACAGAAGACAGGTTTGTCGATCAGTTGTTCGAATGTGTTCCATCCATCGGGGGAACATTGCTGACAACCGAATTTCCACGGATCTGGTGTGACGTTAATCGGGATTGTCGTGAACTGGATTCGGGAATGTTCAAACCTTCTCTTTCCACCTCTGGTCTGCTGCAGACCTCAAAAGTCCGTGCAGGTTTCGGGGTTATTCCGCGTTGCGCCACGCAAGGACGACCAATCTATACGCACTGCCTGCCATTGGATGAAGTTCAAAGGCGCCTGGTTGCGTCGTGGGTCCCCTATCATCAGGCCCTTCAGAATCTTTTGCATGAAATGCAGAAACAGTTTGGGTCAGTAATTCTTCTAGAGGCTCATTCCATGCCCCGCCTGCATCAGGCGAAAAGCTGCGACATGGTTCTGGGTGATCTGCATGGCAAATCATGTTCCCCCGCTCTCACAGAATGTGTGGAGCAGTATCTTTCAGGCAGAGGATACGCTGTTCGAAGAAATGTGCCTTACGCGGGGGGCTACATCACGCGACATTATGGCCAGCCATCTGAGGGCATTCATGTCCTTCAGCTCGAAATATGCCGATCCCGTTATTTGAATCCGGCCACCCTTCAGCCGTCGCGTGGGTTTGAACAGGTTAAAAACGATATAGACGGCCTTGTGCTTGAGTTGGCTGATCTTGCATGTCACGCCTTTCAGCTCAGCGAGGCTGCTGTGGCAGAATAATCCCGGTGGCTTTTTTATGGTTACGAACTCAAGAAACCGGTCACTAGATTGTGCCCTGCCTATTCTTTGAAACTATGCGCTAAGCTCCGGATTTTAAACTCTGGTTTGGGACATAGGCATGTTTCTGGGAATTGACGTCGGAACTTCCGGAATCAAGGTTTTGTTGGTGGACGAGAACCAACAGGAAGTTGCGTCTCATACAGAGGGTCTGACAGTCAGTCGGCCATACGATGGATGGAGCGAACAGGCTCCGGAAGACTGGTGGACTGCGACCTGTCGTGGCATCGACCACTTGAAGTCCAGAGTTCCAGAAGCTGTTTCTGCCATACGGGGCATTGGTCTTTCCGGCCAGCAGCATGGTGCAGTTTTGCTGGATTCTGCGGGAGAGGTTCTGCGCCCGTGTATTCTTTGGAATGATACCCGCTCAGAGGCGGAATGTGCGCTTTTTGAAGAGCGTTTCCCCCGCAGTCGAGAGATTACGGGCAATGTGGCAATGCCCGGCTTTACCGCTCCAAAAATTCTGTGGGTTGCGCGGCATGAACCTGAAATTTTCGAACGTATTCAGCATGTTCTCCTTCCCAAGGCATGGCTGCGCTACAGAATGACGGGCCAGATGATTGAAGACATGTCCGATGCTTCAGGCACTCTCTGGCTGGATGTGGGAAAACGTGAATGGTCACCTGAAGCCTTGAAGGCAACGGGCCTGACACGTGCCAACATGCCTGAGCTCCGTGAGGGGACTGCGCCAGCAGGATATCTGAATGAAGAGCTCACCAAACGTTGGGGAATGGTTGCTTCCCCGGTCTTTGCCGGCAGTGCGGGCGATAATGCTGCGGGAGCTGTTGGGCTGGGCGCAATCCGCAATGGCGATGCGTTTATCTCGCTGGGAACGTCTGGTGTTGTTTGGGTAACGACCAACGAATTTCGTCCGGAGCATCAGTCTGCCATCCATGCATTTTGTCACGCTGTTCCCAAGACCTGGCATCAGATGGGCGTCACTCTGTCTGCCGCGGCCTCGCTTGCCTGGTGGGCAAGAACCTGTGGGATGAAAGAAGCTGATCTGCTGGCTGAACTTCCGGAAAAACCGTCCCACCCTTCTCCAGTCTTGTTTGCCCCTTATTTGTCTGGAGAAAGAACGCCTCACAACGATGGGACCATTCGAGGGGCATTTATCGGGCTTTCACAGGACACAAGCCGTGCTGAGCTGACGCAGGCAGTATTAGAGGGGGTGGCATTCTCTTTCCGGGACGCCCTTGAGGGTCTGAAGGTGTCAGGATCGTCCATTCAGGAAGCTGATGTCATCGGCGGGGGATCGCGCAGCCCATTCTGGATTTCCATTCTGGCGTCTGTGTTGGATTTACGGCTCCATTGCCTGGCACATGGAGAGCATGGTGGCGCATTCGGGGCTGCCAGGTTGGCGCGTCTTGCGGCAACGGGTGAAAGTGTAGAGAGCGTCTGCACGTCTCCAGAACGTGTCTCGGCAACTGATCCTGAAGCTGGCCTTCAAAATGAATATGCTGCGGCCTATTGCAGGTACCGTCGGATATATTCAGCGCTTCGTAACATTCAGGATGCGTGAATTAATTTTGGTAACGCAAAAAGAAGAGGTTTTGTCTGCGGAAAACGCGTGGTAGGGCCCATGGTCATGCAGACAAAAATTCCTTCCGTCTATCTTGCTGGAGATCTCGTCTTTCGACCTGATGCTCTCTCCATATTCGAGCGCCTCAAAGCTATTTGTGCGGAGTATGGGCTTGAAGGGATTGCTCCGTTTGACGGGCAAGCAGAAGCTCGTCTGATGCCGCCAGGACGGGAGACCATTCTGGCATTTGTCCGCGCTGACCGAGCATTGATGGATCAGTGTGATGCAGGCCTGTTCTGTGTGGATCCGTTCCGTCGTGCGGCGGACATGGATCCAGGCACTGCCGTGGAAATCGGTTACATGCACGGTTTGGGCAAGCCGATGGAGGGCTATACAGTTGACGGACGACTGTATCCCGAAAAAGTTGAAGCATACTGGGAAAAATCCTGGAAGCAGTCGCTTCGACCGAGGGCCGAGGAAGGGGCGCCCGCTTCAGGCAGTCAGGAAGATCCAGATGGAATGTTGGTTCATTCTGAAGGTCTTCTACAAAATGGCATGGTAGACGGCTTCATCGGCTTCTCGGGCGGGGAAATCTCTATTGACCCGGATTTTTATGAAGCTTTTCGAAAAGCAGCAAAACGTCTCTCAGGGCGTCTGAGCCATTAAAACGTGCCTTTCTCTTTGATACAGCTATGGGAAATGCTCGCTGAGAAGCTTTGAGAGCGCCCGCGGGCAGGATTATCATCTTGAAAGGTTACTGCCTTGCGATTTCACAGGCTGGCCATTGTCTGTTTGAGTATTATGGCGGGATGTGCAGCTTCTCCCCATCGAGATGTGCGGGACGACCTTTTGAAACCTGTTCATTCTGCTGCTCCAGAGAGCAGTGGGAAAGATGGCCTCAAGGACGGAAAAGTACACGGTTCTATGTCAATGAGTACCGGCTTTGGGGCCGGTCGAGCTTCAAATGAGCTAGGGAGATACGGGTCATTGGGAGGATGGTGAAATACTCTATCATGAAAAGTGACTTTGTTATTTTTTAGGTCAAAGAATATGACATGCTCTGTTTGTAAGTCTTTATCGGGGTATCTTCGGGCACGCATAGGCGCTTCTTAATGGTTTGGAAAACATGTTTGATGCAGACTTCAAAGGGTCCGCTTATTGTAAATTTGGGATAGTCTGATTTTTTTCATGCTTTTACGTCTGACAAAAAAGTGCCCACCGTTTCTTTTTGTCGGTATCGTTGTATTCGTTGCAGCAACAGTAGGTATATCTTCGCGCTATATCGGGCAGCTTGCTCAGATCTGGCCAGCAAATGCACTGTTGCTGTGGCTGATGATTACTTACCCTCGCTTTAGCCAAAAAAGTTGCTGGATCAGTGCCTCTGTCGGTTACTTACTGGCTGGGTGGATAATGGCTGATCCGCTTTTTACAAATGCCTGGCTCACAACGGCAAACCTGGCTGGCGTTGGTATGGGGTACATCTTGTTTCGGCGCTTGGAACGACAAGAGACAGAGTTGGATGGCCCCCAGTCTGTTCTCGCCTTACTGCTGGTTTGTTCAGGCGCGGCAGGGGCCGCAGCGTTAGTGGGAACAGGAATTGCATTTTCTCTTCCTGGCAGTACCCCGTGGGGGCGCTTTATTTTGTGGTTCAGTAGTGAGCTGAACCGCTATCTCGTCTTGCTTCCTGTCTGTTTTGCAGGAAAAAAATGGTTTTCGGATCTTGCGAATGCAGGCTGGCGCAGTGTGTTGGTAACGTCAGGCTTCAATATCGCGCCGATTGTAAGTCTGGCAGCATCAGTAGTTCTTGCTACCCTCACTGGCGGTCCTGGCGCAATTGCTTTTCCCGTCCCTGCCCTGCTGTGGTGTGCCCTGACCTACAGCGTTCTGCCTATGTGTCTTGTCGTCCTGATTTTTAACGTCACGGTGATGGGAATTGTAGAAGCCGGGCTTCTGAATTTCCATCAGGCGCATGAGACTATTGGTGTAACCGTTTCCTTTCGGCTTGGTCTTTCTTTTCTGGTACTTGGCCCCCTTACAGTAGCAGCTATCATGAACACGCAACGCGCTTTGGTAGCGCGACTGAATCAATCCATTACTTGGGATAGTCTAACGCATGTTCTGAGCCGCCAGGCCTATCTGGAGAGAAGCGCGGCCTTGATTAAGGACGTTGTAGAAAACCAGAAGAACAACGGCGTTGCCATACTTATGATAGACCTTGATCGTTTTAAGGATATCAACGACACGTATGGCCATTTTACGGGAGACGCAGCTCTTGTCGCCGTGACTGCTGCTATTTCTGATGTGCTTTGTCCCGACCAGATTTTTGGCCGCGTCGGCGGAGAAGAATTTGCGATTACCGTTGCTGCTCTTGATGAAAAGATGGCTATCGATCTGGCTGAGAAAATTCGCCAAACGGTAGAGCATGCTCCCTGCCTTCTTGCTGAATCAGGATTACAGATGACTGTCAGTATAGGAGTTGTTTATCGAGGCTGTATAAGTGAAAAAGACTTTCAGTCTCTTCTTACGAAAGCGGACGCGGCATTATATGAGGCTAAAGCATCGGGTCGTAATTGTGTGGTAAAATATTCTCATTTAAATAATTTCTGATTTTTTCTTCGTTTTTAGTTTGTATTTTCTATAATTTTTTTGCGGCGTTCTCTTTTTACGACGGCATAATATTCCCGTAATTCTGATGATGCATCCGAAAAGTGATAATATGAATTAGCGTCTGAAGGAAAATTAGAAAGAGCTAAAAATTTACTCATTTTTCTAAAAAACGGCTGAAGGCGGTCTTCCAATTATATCCCTCTGTCAGGCCCATTGGACTTGCTATGGTTTTGTACCGGATCGGACGTGCGGTTTCTTTTGCATTCGTGGCCTCAATCCGGCGGATCACCTCCAGCAACTATGGGAGGTATGATGTCATCAAGATTGATCCGACCAAGTGGCGGCCATAAGAAACGTTGCGGATTGGTTGCCACATCTTTTCTGTCGTGCTCCGTCCACTGATCGCTCTGTGCTGTAGTCCAGTCCTATCCGACGCTCTGTAACTGTCGATTTGCTCTCTGCGCCTCGGCCCGACGCGCTTTCTGGTCAAGGCAGGATCACGAACGGCCCGTAGTTTACTTCTCGCGGCCGCTGAAGCGATATTTCATACGCCATAGTCGCGAGCTGTTGGGCTGTACGAGAATGGACAAGCCGCCCGTATCAGCGCGTTTGTAAGGTTTTTTCTGCTGGTGCAAGGCGATGCAGTTGAATATCCATCAGCATCGATACCCCCATGTATATCTCGACGCTGTATGAGCGTGAAGGACTATCACGGAGCATTATAAAGTACACAAACAGCAAAAATCGCCAGTTTGATGACACTAAAATCACTATGAATTATTGTGGGACGCATTGAATGGCGGAGGGATGTCAATGTATTTGAACGGTTAATTGTATGATTTTCAAAGAAAATTTTCGATGAGTATTTTATAATACCCCTAATTATGCCCCGGATATTAATCCAACATATTATAGTGGTAATTTGAGAGGGTTACGGAGCTTATAAATGAAGAAACCTGCCTATCTCATGTGGCGTTTGCAAACCTGCTTTTCCTCGCGGAAGATATTATAACTGCACCTCAAACGTCGTATTCCAATGCGATTGCTCGCCTGTGCTCCATAGTATCAGTCTGCCGCCGTGACCTCTGATAATTTGGCGTGCGAGAGGCAACCCAATCCCGTTTCCTCCGGACTTGAATGACACAAACGGCTCGAAGATTTTCTCCCGTAGAGCCACGTCTATACCCGGTCCATTATCGCAAACACGGATAGTAATCGCGTCATTCGCAGTTTTGACAGCCAATTGCACACGAGGAGCGCTTTGGTTGAGAGCAGCCTCCGCGCCATTGTTCAGAAGGTTTAGCAGCGCCTGCTCCATCTGCACGGCATCAAGCCGAACCATGATATGGCCGGACGGTAAGACGACATCCAGCGCCACATATCCTTTCCATCGCGCAGTAAAAATTCGGACAATCTCCTGAACTAATGCACCAAGGTCCGTTAATTTCAGATCCGGCTCTGGCAGGCGGGCAAGATTACGGTACCCACGAACAAAACGATCCAACCCTTCAGTACGGCGACGGATTGTCCCAAGCGCCTCGATGATCAGATCGTCTGTCTCATAACGCTCTCTCTTCAAGCTGCACCGTTCGGCAAACAGATCCTCTGCCGTCGCCGACAGAGAAACGATGGGTGTGAGAGAATTCATGATTTCATGACTCAAAATCTGCAACAGATCACGAAGTGCCTGTGCTTCAGCAGCGTTTAGTCCGGCTTCAACATCTGTCAGTGCCAGATACGCTACGATGCCTCCGGCGCCACCACCCTTCCCTACCGATAACGCGTAGACCCGGGATGGGCCTCCGCTGGACGCTAGCCGGATCAGACGTTTTTCTGGCCCGGTCTTGTCATTTTCTAATGCCATGACAAGTGGCGGTGGTGGATCGCGGAGGACACCGTCCGTCATGAACAGACGCCGCGCCGCGCGATTGGCGGCATGCAGGGTGCCATCAACATACTGGATTAGCAGCGGAACTGGAGCATGGTCCAGCAGCGCCCGATTGCGCAGTTTTTCCCGATCCACAGATCGCACGACAGAAGGTTCCTGTCGTTTCAGGCGTCGTGCCATACGGATCTGTGCCTCTACGACAGAGCCAGCACAAAATAATCCCAAGCACGATAGCAGAACAGCCGTCGCGTAAAACCCGTGCTGCCACGCCGGAGCCGTGATCAGACAGGCTGCTACAATGCCGGAAAGCAGCAGAAGCGTTTCAATCGCAACCCGCATCTAAAGCCCATACCTTGCCATCCGGCGGTAGAGCGCCGGTCGTGTCAGGCCCAGTTCTCGCGCAGCCTGCGTAACATTGAATCCGTGCTTGCGAAGAGTTGCCTCGATCAGGGACCGCTCTGTATCGCGCAGTGTCGGCGTGCTTTTTGAAGCCCCGCCCTGCCCGTCAGATGATGTCCAGCTCCATGTTCCCGTGAGGACCGCCCGCTCAACGGTTGCACGAAGGCTTCGCACGTTTTGCGGCCATGCTTCTCCACAGAGCAACTGACGCCGCTCTTCGTCTATCACGGGCTCCATAAGCCCGTGCCGGACTGAGAAATAGCGTAAAAAATGTCCACTCAGGGCAAGGATATCCTCAGGTCGCTCACGGAGAGGCGACAGCGCCAGTACTACCATTCCAAGATGCAGCATCAGTCGCGGGTCAAGAGCGGCCTCCAAACCAGTATGATCCACAGATGAAAGGGCAATGACCCGTGGGGGCGTGGGTTCATCCAGCCTGTCTGCCAGATGTCGTTGCATGGGTGCAGACAGCGCTTCAAAGTTGCGAAAGATCCACGTTCCGCCTTCTTCCAGCAGTTCCTCGCAATCTTCCGCGCGGATCGTCATTGCAGAATTGCTCTCCTGAGAAAGCGCATGAATGCGCCGTGCAAGAAGCATCTTTCCAACCCCGGAGGGCCCTGTAATGACTAGTGGAGCACGAGTAACGGCCAGGCGATCGGCTTCAGTGACAATACGGCGCAGTTTTTCCGATGCCACGATCATAACAGGATCGGTTTCAGCCGCCTGATCGGCCCGACGCCCCTTTAGGGTTGTGCCAACCAACGCAAGAAGGCGTTCATTATTCCAAGGCTTCATAACGAAATCAGCAGCGCCTGCTCGCATCGCTGCAACCGCAATCGTTACGCCGCTATGACCGGTTACGACGATCACAGGCAAATCCTGACGGAGAACCAGGATATCTCTGAGTAAGGCCAGTCCCTCTGCGCCGCTACTTTCGCCCTTCCTATAATTGAGATCCAGCAGCACAAGGTCCACAGGAAAAGATGCAAGCTGTGTCAGAGCCTCTTCCGCTCCATACGCGGAAAGCATCTCGATCCCACTTCGGCGAAACAACAGCCTCGCAGCAATCTGCACATCGCGATCATCATCGACGAAGAGAAGGCGGGGCACTAACGACTTTCCTTCTCTCGATTCGTTGCGGAAGTCATTCATTTCGATCTTGACTGGCCTTTCAGAGGTGTCCGGTTCCGGACACCACGTTCGAAACCGGACATATCCTAGATAGATACCTTAATTTCTTCCTTATTTATCAATAAGATAAATTCAATCATCTCCATGATACACTGTTTGCGAACAGGAGAAACAGTGCATGGATCAACCCGTTTCCAAAGCGTCGTCGAACACTACGATGCGCCCGGCATCAGGCGCCGTTATGGATCGGGTGGTTCCTCCTTCACGGCGTAAAGTCGTGCTCCGGAAGACTCTGCGTTATGGCGCTCCTGTGGTAGTCATCGGTCTTCTCTGGGCTGGATGGCGTCTCGTACCCGCGTCGGGAACGCTTTCGGTATCTCAGGACCGGCTCACAGTCGCGACAGTACAGTCCGCACCATTTCTCGATTACCTCCCAGTCCGCGCCACCGTTGCTCCACTCAATGTCACTTTTATCGACGCCATACAGGGCGGAGAAGTTTCTGAAGTCGTGGCAAAGGATGGTGCCCTCGTGAAAAAGGGGGACGTTCTGGCACATCTGACCAATCCTCAGCTCCAGTTGGACGTCACATCCAGAGAAGCGCAGATCGCAAGCCAACTCGGTGCAGTTAGTGCCCAGCGCCTGACCCTGCAACAGACCCGCACAAGCGAAGAAACGCAGCTTGCCGAGGCCAGATATAATCTCCTCAAGGCCCAGCGCGAGCTTTCCATCCGCCAGCAACTTCACGGACAAGACTTTGAATCTGACGCGAACGTTCAGTCCTATCGTGACGAAGCTGACTATTACGCCCAGCGCCTAAAACGCCTTGAAAATGCACTGACACTGGATCTGAAGGTCGCGGATCGGCAGGGAAACGAGATCGACGAAGAAGCCCAGCGGCTGCGGTCCAATCTGGACGTCGTGGAGACCAGCCTCAATGCACTCGTCCTTCGTGCGCCGTTGGATGGCCGACTGACCAATTTTGACCTTCAGCCGGGGCAGTCACTGAAAGCTGGAGATAAGATCGGCCAGATCGACAGCGAGGGGCAGTACCGTCTCGATGCGGACATTGACGAGTTCTATCTAGGTCGCGTCGCAATTGGCGAACGGGCCGAGGCTGATCTTGGCGACACAAAACTGCCAATGACCGTATCCCGCGTGCATCCACAGGTCACGAACGGCCAGTTTCGTGCGGAACTCACCTTCGACCGTCCTCCACCAGTGGGATTAAGGCGCGGAGAAAGCGTCGATCTGCGCATCACGCTCGGTGAAACTCATCGTGCTCTCGTCCTGCCAAATGGCGCGTGGTTGGAGGCGAGTGGCGGCTCTTCGGCCTTTGTCATGGCATCAGGAGATCACAGCGCAGACCGGGKTTCAATCACCTCCGGGCGTCGCAATCCCGAGCAGGTCGAAATCACCGGCGGGTTGCATGATGGAGATCGGGTGATCGTCTCTTCCTACAATTCCTACAAGAATTTCAACCATCTCTCGATCCACTGACAGGGCCGAACATCATGCTGATCGAACTTTCTCAAATCCAGCGCCTCTACCGTTCTGACGAGGTGGAAACCACGGCCCTGCAGGACATCGACCTTCAGATCGAGACCGGCGAATTCGTCGCAATCATGGGGCCTTCAGGCTGCGGAAAATCCACCCTGCTCAATATCCTCGGCACGATCGACCGGCCGACCGGTGGCTCCTATCGCTTCGGCACACAGGAACTGACCGCAATGAACGAAGCGGAACTGGCTAAATTCCGCCGGGAACATCTGGGATATGTATTCCAGAGTTTTAACCTGATCGATGAGTTGACGATCGAAGAAAACATCGAACTGGCCCTCATCTACCGTGAGATGCCCAAAAGCGAGCGCAGGGACCGCGTTGCGCATGCCATGGACCATGTCGGCATCGCGCACCGTGCACGGCATTATCCTTCTCAACTCTCAGGCGGCCAGCAGCAGCGCGCGGCCATTGCGCGCGCCATTGTAGGCCAGCCCAGCCTGATCCTCGCCGACGAACCGACCGGTAACCTGGACACCGATAACGGCGCACAGGTGATGGATATCCTCCAGCGCCTCAATGACGAAGGCGCCACTATCATCATGGTCACACACTCCCCCAGCCACGCCGACCTCGCGCGCCGCCGCATCGACATGCTCGACGGTCAGGTCGTGGTCTCCGTCCGCAACGCTATCTGAGGTGGAGTAAGCGTCATGCTCATCACCATCTTGCGCAATATCGTCCGTCAGGCCCGGCGTCAGCCTCTTTATCTGGCTCTCAACGTGATCGGGCTGGGACTCGGTATGGCGGTCTGCCTCGTGCTGACGTTGCAGGTTCGGTATGAATACAGCTTCAACACATCCATTCCTGATGCTGCGAATGTTCTGCGCCTTGACGCTCATCACATGAATCCCGGAAACGCTCCGCAGGAGAACGCCGATGTGCCGTTCATCGCGTTTCCGTTCCTGCATACGGACTTCCCTCAGATCCTTGCCACGACACGCTACGAAACAGCGGATTATCAGCTTCGCGCAGGCGATCGCAGGGTCACGGCCGACACCGCTATGGTCGATCCATCTTTTTTCGATGTCATCACTCTAAAGCTCGAACGCGGCAATGCACGCACGGCGTTGACCCGGCCAGACGCGATCGTCCTTTCAGCCAATACGGCACAGGCCCTGTTTGGTACGACCGACGTGCTCGGACGCATCATCACGACAGACCATGAAGGCCACCGAGTCAGCCAGACGGTAACGGCCATACTCGCTCGTCCAAGCGGGCCTGTGACGATTAGACCGGAGGCTGTAAAGCCCATCCCCTCTTACGAGATGGAAAAATCGCAATTCACACGCTGGGGCTCCAGTGCAGGCAATATTTTCATACGGGTACATCATGCCGTCGATCGCAGTGTAATCTCACAAAACCTGACCCGTTTTGTGATCGATCACGCATCCGGAGATGCGAATAACGACAACAGCGAAGGTATCCATCCCGAACGCCACTTCCGCCTTTCACTGGTCAGCCTGCGCGAAACACATTTTCACGATCTACAGGTCATTGGCGGAGATGAGGCAACCGACCGATCGGTCGTTAATATTCTTGAACTGATCGGTGTTCTGGCGCTCCTGCTCGCCGTTTTCAACGCCATCAATCTCGCAACGGCGCGGGCTGGTCTGCGCGCACGAGAGGTGGCTATCCGTAAGACACTGGGCGCCACGCGAATGGTACTGTTCGTCCAGTTCGTAGGGGAAGCCATAGTCAATACCGCCGTGGGGGGCGCACTCGCGCTCGCCCTGTGTGAAGTTGCCCTCCCTTTCACGGCTGCCCTCACCGGTACGACCCTGCATATGGACTATGGCTTTACGCTTCCCTTCCTTTTCGGCGTCGTATTGCTGACTGGCCTTGCCTGCGGCCTCTACCCGGCGATCATTCTTTCGTCCTACCAACCGGCACACGTCCTTGCCGCAACCCGGATGCCGTCCGGCGGCCGGAGCGCGGTGCGTCTGCGGAATGGGCTCGTCATCATACAGTTCGCATTCGCCGTGGCCTTCGCGATCTGTACGCTCGTGGTGAACCGGCAGGCCAATTTCATGCAGGCGCTGGATCTGGGCTTCGCACGTGAAGGCGTGCTTATCAGTTCCGGTGACATGGCGAATGATGCCGGAAAGCAGCGTGCCCTCATCGAAGCCCTGCGTCACACCCCTGGCGTGGTGTCCACATGTCTCTCTGAACTCACCCCGAATATCGACAATCGTCACCGATTTGATGTCACACCCGTTGGATCGCACGGCGGAGACATTCACGTCCTTGGAGATACGATCGTTGGCGACTATGTTACGACTTATCGCCCCCGCCTGCTTGCCGGGCGCTGGTTTGACAGCAGCCACGGTGAAGACGACAGCCCCGGGGACGATGCATTCTATAAGGCGCCAGGTAAAACCTGGAACGTAGTCCTCAACCATACCGCCCTGTCCCGACTGGGGTTTGTCACGCCTGAAAGCGCTGTTGGTGCTTTGGTCAAGGGCGGAGGTGTCACGTTACGGGTCATTGGCGTGACCGAAGACATGCGTTTCATTTCCGCACGCGAAGACGTCTCACCCCAGATCACGTTCTATTCCACCGCTCCTCAGACCTATCCGCACGCATCGGTCCGCTTTTCTGGTGCCTCTGAAAACATCATGAGAACACGTCTTAAGTCGGCATGGGATCAGGTTTTCCCGGATGCCCCTTCCAGCTTCGAGACAGTTGAGGAACGTATGTCAACGTTCTACATCACGGAACAGAGACGCGGCTGGCTGTTCTCCATTGCCTCAGGAATTGCCGTCACTATTGCGTGCCTCGGGCTGTATGGGCTTGCGTCCTTTATTGCACTTCGCAGAACGCATGAAGTCGGCATCCGCAAGGCTTTGGGGGCGACGAGCCAGAAGGTCCTCACGCTCATGTTGCGTGATTTCCTGCGGCCCGTGCTTGTCGCCTGCGCCCTCGCCGCTGTCCCGGCATGGCTCGTGGTGCAGTCCTGGCTTTCAGGCTTCCATCAGCGGATCGCCGTCTCATGGCTCGATTTCGCGATTGTCGTCAGCGGAACGATTGCCATCGCTGCCCTTACCGTCCTTGGACAAACATTACGTCTCGCCCGCGCCGAACCTGCCCGTGCGCTCAGAGCGGAGTAAGCGTCATGCTATCCCATATCGCCCTGGTTTTCTGGCGCGGCATCGTCCAGCGCCGTCTGTTCACAACACTGAACGTGCTTGGCATGGCACTGGGTATGGCAACGTTTCTCACGTTGGCCCTGATCGTACGCTACGAATTCAGCTTTGACCGCTGGATTCCACGCGCTGCGGACATTTACCGGCTGGACGCGTTCGATGACAGCGAGGCGTCCGTCTCCAGCATTCGCCTCATCGACGCATTACGCGCCGAACATCCGGACTGGAACGCGACCGCCGTCCTGCGAGGCTTTTCCGGAGCGACCATTCGCGTCAATGAAAACGCCTGGGACGTCTTCATTGCGCGCACCGACCCGCATCTCTTCGATGTCTTTGCCCTGCCGCTTCTGGAAGGAGATCCCGCAACTGCTTTGGTCCCAGACGGCGTGGTCCTCTCACAGGCAGAAGCACTACGCTTCTTCGGGACCGACCATAGCATTCTTGGAAAAACACTCGACCTGACCCAGAAAGGGCAGACTCACAGACTGCATGTCACGGGCGTTCTGAAGGAACTTCCCGCGAATACCACACCACGATTGGACATCATTGTTCCGTCTTCGGAGGCAGCCCTGCACATCAATAATCTCTGGCCAATGGCCACATCTGAAATCTGGCTGCGGGTCTCGCCATCGGTCGCATCTCAATTCCCCACCCTCCTCCAAGGTCTCGTACAGCGACATGCCGCAGGGCTGTCGGAACAAGACGCTAAAAAATATGTTGTCCGCGGACGTGCTCTCACCAGTCTGCACTTCTTCGACGCCACCATTGGTATGCGAGGGACTGATAAACGCCTGCCAGTGATCCTCGGCATCGTTGGTCTGCTGGCACTTGGCGCAGGGCTGCTTAACTTCGTCACACTGTCCACGGCTCTTGCGGCAACCCGGGCCCGTGAAGTCGCGATGCGCAAGGTGCTGGGAGCGACGGTCTTGATGCTGGGGCTGTCGTTTACGGCAGAAGCCATCGGGCTGGCATTGATCGCGGCCTTTGTCGCCCTCGCCCTGACTGAACTGACGCTGCCCTGGATCACGACGCTGAGTGGCTGGCCCATCCGGCTCGATTTCGGCTTTGCAGTGCCTCTCCTTATCATTACCTCCGTCATCGGAGGGGCCTGCGCAGGAGCCTATCCCTCATGGGTCCTCTCACGCTTCCGGCCGGCTACGGTTCTCTCCTCAGCCCGCCTGCCAGGAAGCGGTCGCCTCGGGAGCCGCCTGCGCGAAGGGCTGACCATCGTTCAGTTCTCCTTCGCTGTGACACTGACAATCTGCACGCTGGTCATCTGGCGCCAGACGCACCTGCTCCAGACCATGGACCGTGGGTTCCATCAATCCGGCCTTCTCGTAAGCCATCTGCCGAATGACCCGACCGAGCGTCTGCGCCAGCAGCGATTAAGCGATCTTGTACGTGACCTTCCAGGTGTCACTGGCGCCACGGTTTCAGATGATGCGCCCGGTGGAGGCAGCGCAGGTATAACCTTCGACACAACCCGCCCAGGAAATGCAACGCCTGCCATACTGGCTGTGATCGGAACACAATCCTCGACGCTTCCTGTCTGGGGGGCACACCTTCTCGCCGGGCGCCTGTTCGACAGCTCTCATGATTACGACAGTCGCCCTATGCCCGCGGCCCCATTCGACAGTTTCCTCACCGGCCAGGCGTTGGCGTTCGGCACACATAATGTCGTCATCAATGAATCCGCAGTGCGAGCGCTTGGGTTCGCTAATGATGCAAGTGCCATCGGAACGCCGATTACATTGCATGGAAAGGATATCCAGACGATCATCGGCGTCATTGCCGACATGCGTTTCAAGGACAGTCGGGCCAGCGTCACACCTGCGCTTTACTATGCCATATCAGGACCGATTGGGTACGGCGTACTCTCTGTCCGCTACAGAAACGCTCCTGAAAACACAACGCGAGCAGCAATCGCTACGATCTGGAAGCAGGTCTACCCGGAAAGCGCGCTGAATCTGCGCAGTGTCGGTGACATCATTGATGAGGATGTCCGGCCAGAACAGCAGCGCGGAATGCTGATGATTGTCGCCTCCTTTGTGACTCTCTCTATTTCCTGCGTCGGGCTCTACGGCATCGCCGTGTTCAACGTCCGCCGCAGATTATTCGAAATCGGGGTCCGCAAAGTGCTCGGCGCAACAGCCCAACAGGTGACGCGCCTTCTGATCCTCCAGTTCCTGCGGCCAGTCATGATTGCGAACATCGCCGCCTGGCCGGTTGCCTGGTGGGTGATGCGTAACTGGCTGTCCGGGTTTGACCGGCGGATCAGCCTTTCTCCGCTCTATTTTGCTCTGACTGCCCTGATCGTACTCGCGCTCGCCGTTCTCACCACTCTGTTCCAGATCCGCCGCGGTGCCCGCAGTGCACCGGCCATCGCTCTGGGCTCTTCATGAACCGCTGCTCTACTCACCACTCAGGACCCTGCCCGAATCATGAGACACAGCACGCCCCTCGTTCTTGCCCTGCTGGTCGCGTCCACGGCCGCTTTCCCAGTCATTGCAGATGCTCAAACGTTGCAGGAGGCTTTGGCTCTCGCCTACCGAAGCAATCCGACACTGCGGGGTGAGCAGGCCAATCAGCGCGCCATTACCGAAAACTCAGCGCAAGCCAGATCAGGCTGGAGGCCAACCGTTCAGCTCAACATGGACGCTTCCTATCAACAGGGGCCGTACACCAGCGCCTTTGCGCTTGGCTCCTATACGTCCAACTCTGCTGAAGGTTATGTATCAGCCAAGCAGACGCTGTACTCATTCGGCCATGTCGCCAATCAGGTCCGTGCAGCGGACGCCCGCTCCCAGGCGGAGCAGCATCAGTTGAGGCTCGTCGAGGCGCAGGTCTTTACCAATGTCGTCACGGCCTACATGAATGTATTGCGAGATCGAAACATACTCGGCGTCCGTCGCGCAGATCTGGAGATGCTGACAAGGCAGGTCCAGTTGACAACCTCGCGTTACAATCTCGGCGGACAGCCCTCCGAACAGGTTACGCGCACCGATGTCGAGCAGGCGGAGACGCGCCGACGGTCAGCAGAGGTTGCCGTTACACAGGCTCAGGCCACGCTTGCAGCATCCGTGGCACAGTTTCGCGCGGTTATTGGCGCAGATCCCAGTGAACTCACAATGCCAGACAGCCTGCCGGGCCTGCCTGCAACGCTCGATCAGGCGCTGAAAACTGCGCTTACACTGAATCCACAGCTCGCCCAGATGCAGGAAACAAAGAAAGCCACGTCTGCCGACATCGACACCGCCCGCTCACAGTGGGGGCCACAAATTCAGGTTCAGGGCACTTTCGGAACGATCGGTCCCGCCTCACCGTTCCGGGGTGGACAGTATGGCGAACAGGTGACTGGCGTCGTGCAACTCGTCCAGCCCCTCTACAACGGAGATCTGTACAACTCCCAGATCCGCCAGGCTCGCAACATAGACGAACAGGCCCGCGAGAACATTGAACTCGCGCGGCGGACCGCGCTTCAGGACGTGGCAACCAACTGGCATGCCGTTGAAAACGGATTACAGGCTATCAGTGCCGGGATTGCCGAAGTCAAATCCGGTGAGACGTCTCTCAAGGGATACCAGATCGAATATGGCTACGGTCTGCGGAGCACGACCGACGTCCTCTATGCCGATCAGAACCTGCGGTCAGCCCAGGTGGAACTCGCCAGCAGTCGTCATGATACCATCGTCGCAGAAGCAACGCTCCTCGCCGCGATGGGACGGCTTCAGAGTGGGGATCTCCTACCCGGAATGCCTCATTATGACGCTGCGGCAAAACTTCAGCATGCGCGGACACGCGGCTGGGAACCTCTTCAGGCGCCGATCTCCGCTATCGACAAGGCTGGCTGGTAAGAAAGGAGAACCTGATTATGTTCGCCGATACTCTCAGAGCCACCTGGCGCACTCTTGCCGGTCAGAAACGCTATACATTTCTCAATCTGGCGGGCCTCGCACTCGGCATTGCCGTGTTCCTTACGATGGCACTGATCGTGCGTTACGAAAACTGGACTTGCTACGGTTTTGTGCCGGTTGACTGAGCGTTTTAAGCTCACATCGGGAGAGGCACGGAACCATGGCAGTGACGCACACAGAAGAATTCCGCCGTGAGGCGGTAAGGATTGCCTTGAGCAGCGGTTTGTCACGGACCCGCGTGGCAGCGGATCTGGGGATTGGCAAATCGACATTGGGACACTGGATTTCGCAGTATCGGACCGCTGATCTGTCAGTGCCTGAACCGCAGGCCGATCTGGTC
>NZ_JACRVW010000060.1:0-612 GCF_018812085.1 Gluconobacter sp. P5H9_a | reverse complement strand
ATCTTGAGTAAAAGCTTGGCCTATACCATTTAATCTTGAGTCTAGTGGGCGTGTAAACTTGGCGCTTAAATTAAAATTTGGGTATTTCCCTGTTATTTTTGGATGTAAATAAGCAGCTATTTCTACGTCTGATTGAGATATATATCTTCCTGCCCATTTTTCTATAATATGCTTTAGAGCTCTACTGTGTTTTGGTTTTGTTTTTATTGTTGTCTGAGCATCTAACCATTCATACGCCATCCTAATACAGTCTTCATGCTCGTGAAGAATGTCTGATGGATGTKGGTACTTGAAGCCAATTTTGGCATCGTTAATTTCTTTGTCAGTAAGCACTGTATAATTTCCTCTTATCAAAATACTTAACCAAATATGGTAATGTTAGATGTCACGAAAATGGGGCGGCTTTTACACCGCTCCAGAGCAACATCAGAAGTATTTTAGTGGCTAAAATACTCCTTGTCCTCTGAGCAAGCAGATGAGCATAGCACAGAGCAGAACAGACCCGGAGCGAGCGCAGCGCGGGAGCGGCGTAGCCCGCCCGTCAGGGCGTCTGGGTGGGATTAAGCCGTAAAATCGAAGATGACTTTTCCTGCGCCTGCGTGAGCTATTCCC
>NZ_JACRVW010000059.1:0-614 GCF_018812085.1 Gluconobacter sp. P5H9_a | reverse complement strand
TCTAGTGGGCGTGTAAACTTGGCGCTTAAATTAAAATTTGGGTATTTCCCTGTTATTTTTGGATGTAAATAAGCAGCTATTTCTACGTCTGATTGAGATATATATCTTCCTGCCCATTTTTCTATAATATGCTTTAGAGCTCTACTGTGTTTTGGTTTTGTTTTTATTGTTGTCTGAGCATCTAACCATTCATACGCCATCCTAATACAGTCTTCATGCTCGTGAAGAATGTCTGATGGATGTTGGTACKTGAAGCCAATTTTGGCATCGTTAATTTCTTTGTCAGTAAGCACTGTATAATTTCCTCTTATCAAAATACTTAACCAAATATGGTAATGTTAGATGTCACGAAAATGGGGCGGCTTTTACACCGCTCCAGAGCAACATCAGAAGTATTTTAGTGGCTAAAATACGCCTTGTCCTCTGAGCAAGCAGATGAGCATAGCACAGAGCAGAACAGACCCGGAGCGAGCGCAGCGCGGGAGCGGCGTAGCCCGCCCGTCAGGGCGTCTGGGTGGGATTAAGCCGTAAAATCGAAGATGACTTTTCCTGCGCCTGCGTGAGCTATTCCCTGCAATTCTAGGGGCGATTTTGTATCTGCATCAGTGATAGTT
>NZ_JACRVW010000058.1:0-614 GCF_018812085.1 Gluconobacter sp. P5H9_a | reverse complement strand
GTATGTTACAGGTCACGAAAATGGGGCAGCTTCCCCACTACCCCAGAGGACCTGCCTCATATTTTAGTAGGCATCACTCAGCCCAAGTAAACCCAACTCGATACGAGTTAGCGGTCTATCGGTCTTGAGACCTGTGCCAGATGCGCAGTATTTCGACCGTTGAATCTGCGATGCGCTAGACGATTMCATACGGCCAGCCGGACACCATTTCTCGCGTGCCAGGGACAAGGCCCGGTCGGCCTCGTTCCGGTAGATATTCGAGACGGTCACAGGCTGCGACTATCTGAATAGCAACACGGCTTGCTGCTGCGGGGTTTTCTTCCCCTATGTGAKTTCTAATACTTTGGAGGTCATCGACCGCTGGATCGGTAATATCAACGATGAAATTTTGCACGATTACCCGCGCTGTGGTGCAGGTTGTTCGTGTTCCGTACCCCAAGAGAGGAGCCAGTTACGCACCTCAGAATAGGGACGCTTGCGCCCTTCATCTGCGGCGCGGATTCCGTCTCGAACGGCGTCAGCAAAAGCTGTCGTCTCGGCGTCGTCATGCTGGACAATCGGGTGTGCGCTCATCATGCCGCTCCTGTCGCTCAATCAAGTTCAGACATTGATAC
>NZ_JACRVW010000057.1:0-616 GCF_018812085.1 Gluconobacter sp. P5H9_a | reverse complement strand
AGAKGTGTATAAGAGACAGGCTGAATCTGTACAGGATACGATTAATGCGGCGAAGGACGCCATCGTACATCAGCAAGAGAAGATCACACGTGTTGAGGTCGAACTAGAAGCAGCGCTGGCAGAGGGACACGCGGCCTCGTGGGAGCGGGTATGTGATGAAGCGCGGGCCGTCTGCGCTGACCTAGAGGCCGCGCGGGTGGCCTATCTGGCAGCGTCGAAGAAACTCGACGCTGGGCATCAGTCAGCGAAGCCCGGAGAGTTGTCCCCGACTGACGTGAATACGCACTACGCGCCAGACTTCGCTAACACGTGGCGGAGACCATACGACATTGCAACGGGCTAGGATCTCTCAGCATGGCAACGCGAACTAGAGCCGGTCCGTGAGCAAGCAATCGCATGGCGAAATACTCTCGAAGAAAATCCCGAAGCAAAGTCACCTTTCGTTGCATCGGGATTCTGAAACGTGGAAAAACTAAACCCGCTCATTCAACTGAATCTAGCTGGGCGGCGGACCAGAAGAAGTAAGCGGGTTTATCTAAACTTTATGGAGGCTAAAGAAATGGCTTTTTCAAGTAACCTGACCGCCAATGAAACCGACGGAGTACATGCATAATAG
>NZ_JACRVW010000056.1:0-658 GCF_018812085.1 Gluconobacter sp. P5H9_a | reverse complement strand
GAGGAGTTGCGGGCGGCATGGCGTTTAMCTGCCCTGCCTGTGCGGGCGTCCTTGGCCGAGGTGTCCAGTGCTGCGCTGGCGGTTGAGGAGCGAAGCCCAGCGCTACAGGAGCCGGAAGTAGCGATGGAGAAGGCAAAAGGTGAGGGGAGGGAAGCACGTCGAGAGGACTTGGACACTATCAAGCGGGCAGGGGTGCGCAATGAGGCGACCTAGAACGTCAGCACGTCAGGGGACKGGCGCTGGGGGTTAGMTGAGGGCCTGACAGKTGCMCGGAAGAACCGGCTGCAAGACTGCGTTCAGAGGGTCGGRGAAATGGKAGGMTTCATGGCGCAGCAGTTTGAGGAAATGGTTAATGGGGTTCTGCAATAAATTTCCCCGTCAGCCCGATCTGAGTTCGAGGCCGAATGGTCAGAGGCTGTTGAGCGTGGCTATGCGCCAGAATGGAACGGTGTAGGAGACGGGCCGGGTGAGGCGTCCGGCGCATCATCCAACGGCCCCTCGCTCGGTATGTGACAGGTCACGAAAATGGGGCAGCTTCCACACTACCCCAGAGGAACTGCCTAATATTTTAGTAGGAATAACTCAGCACAAGTAAAAACAACGCGATACGAGTTATCGGTCTATCGGGCGTGAGAACTGGGCCAGATGCGCAGGATTT
>NZ_JACRVW010000055.1:0-662 GCF_018812085.1 Gluconobacter sp. P5H9_a | reverse complement strand
GTGTAAAAGCCGCCCCATTTTCGTGACATCTAACCTTACCATMTTTGGTTAMGTATTTTGATAAGAGGAMATTATACMGTGCTTMCTGACAAAGAAMTTAACGMTGCCAAAMTTGGCTTCAAGTACCAACATCCATCAGMCATTCTTCACGAGCATGAAGACTGTATTAGGATGGCGTATGAATGGTTAGATGCTCAGMCAACAATAAAAACAAAACCAAAACACAGTAGAGCTCTAAAGCATATTATAGAAAAATGGGCAGGAAGATATATATCTCAATCAGACGTAGAAAKAGCTGCTTATTTACATCCAAAAATAACAGGGAAATACCCAAATTTTAATTTAAGCGCCAAGTTTACACGCCCACTAGACTCAAGATTAAATGGTAKAGGCCAAGCTTTTACTCAAGATTATAGAGACCGATTTGATCCTAAGGTATATTCTAAATCCGAGTAATATTTATACCTGAGCAGCCTGCGGCGCTAGCGCGCTGCATTCGCTCTGGGTCTGCACCAATGTTTTTTTCTGATTATTCTGTCTGCTCATGAAGCAAAGAAATTTTAGCGGCTAAAACTACCGTTTTCCGGTAGTATCAATGTCTGAACTTGATTGAGCGACAGGAGCGGCATGATGAGCGCACACCCGATTGTCCAGCATGACGA
>NZ_JACRVW010000054.1:0-675 GCF_018812085.1 Gluconobacter sp. P5H9_a | reverse complement strand
TCAACCGCCAGCGCAGCACTGGACACCTCTGCCAAGGCCTCCCGCACAGGCAGGGCAGTTAAACGCCATGCCGCCCGCAACTCCTCACGTCGTGCCTCTGGCATATCTTTGGCTGCCCACCACCCCAGCCGGTCAGGTACTTTCGGTGACGGGCAAACCCTGCGAACCTCACCGCCCCGGAATGCCGCAGCAACCTGGTTTGAGCCAGCCCGAACCTCCTGCGCCTTCTGCTCCCGTTCCGCAAAGGCCGCTTCCCGCTCTGCCAGAGCCTCTTCCCGCCTCCGAAGATCAGCCTCTTTCTGCTCGGCAATCCGGGCATACAGGTCAGCATTTTGATGAACGGCACCCGTCTCTTTTTTCGGTTTTCCGCGCTCTAGACGGCGATCCAGCCTCTCCCGCGCCCAACTTTGCCCAACTGACTGCATAGCAGCCCCCGAGGTCTTTAAAATCAGGCTCTCGGGCACGTTCAGAGGCCACTTCTCCTCCTTCGCCTTCCGACACGACATAACCGGCTTGGCCTTCCCGCTTTTGTGCCGTTGTTCCCGGACTGGCGACATGAACACATCAACCACCCCGGAGCCTTTTTCGTCGGTGTCATAGCGCAGCCCCCAGACGGCACCGGCACCACCCCAACTTTCGGCCCATGCCTGCGCTTCATCGACGAGCTGCTGCACC
>NZ_JACRVW010000053.1:0-681 GCF_018812085.1 Gluconobacter sp. P5H9_a | reverse complement strand
GGTCGGAGTTCGCTGCTCCGGCCTTTCGCCGTTTATGGGGACAGTGTTTTCCCATTTCTGAAAAAACGCAATGGGATATGAAAAATGAAATCGCCATTAGAACTGCAAGGGATAGCCAAAGCAGGCGCCAGCATCAAAATGTCCGCTAAAGGAAGAAGTAGGCTGGAACTGCAAGGAATTGCGAAAAGCATTCAAGCCGGTGGGTCATTAACTATCACTGATGCAGATACAAAATCGCCCCTAGAATTGCAGGGAATAGCGCACGCAGGCGCAGGAAAAGTCATCTTCGATTTTACGGCTTAATCCCACCCAGACGCCCTGACGGGCGGGCTACGCCGCTCCCGCGCTGCGCTCGCGCCGGGTCTGTTCTGCTCTGTGCTATGATCATCTGCTTGCTCAGAGGACAAGGAGTAGTTTAGCCACGAAAATACTGCGGATGTTGCTCTGGAGCGGTGTAAAAGCCGCCCCATTTTAGTGACATCTAACATGAGCATATTTGGTTAAGTATTTTGATAAGAGGAAATTAGACAGTGCTTACTGACAAAGAAATTAACGATGCCAAAATTGGCTTCAAGTACCAACATCCATCAGACATTCTTCACGAGCATGAAGACTGTATTAGGATGGCGTATGAATGGTTAGATGCTCAGACAACAATAAAAACAAAACCAAAACACAGTA
>NZ_JACRVW010000052.1:0-681 GCF_018812085.1 Gluconobacter sp. P5H9_a | reverse complement strand
CTCAAGCGGGCATGGGTGCGCAATGCGGCGACCTATAACGTCAGCACGTCAGGGGACTTGCGCTGGTGGTTAGCTGAGGGCCTGACAGTTGCCCGGAAGAACCGGCTGCAAGCATGCGTTCAGAGTGTCGGGGAAATGGTAGGCTTCATGGCGCAGCAGGTTGAGGAAMTGGTTAATGGGGTTCTGCMATACCTTTCCCCTTCCGCCCGATCTGAGTTCGAGGCCGAATGGTCAGAGGCTGTTGAGCGTGGCTATGCGCCAGAATGGAACGGTGTAGGAGACGGGCCGGGTGAGGCGTCCGGCGCATCATCCAACGGCCCCTCGCTCGGTATGTGACAGGTCACGAAACTGGGGCAGCTTCCACACTACCCCAGAGGAACTGCCTCATATTTTAGTAGGCATAACTCAGCACAAGTAAACACAACTCGATACGAGTTMGCGGTCTATCGGTCTTGAGAACTGTGCCAGATGCGCAGGATTTCGACCGTTGAATCTGCGATGCGATAGACGATTACATACGGCCAGCCGGACACCAGTTCTCGCGTGCCAGGGACAAGGCCCGGTCGGCCTCGTTCCGGTAGATATTCGAGACGGTCACAGGCTGCGACTATCTGAATAGCAACACGGCTTGCTGCTGCGGGGTTTTCTTCCCCTATGTGATTTCTAATACTTTGGAGGTCA
>NZ_JACRVW010000051.1:0-699 GCF_018812085.1 Gluconobacter sp. P5H9_a | reverse complement strand
GTATCAATGTCTGAACTTGATTGAGCGACAGGAGCGGCATGATGAGCGCACACCCGATTGTCCAGCATGACGACGCCGAGACGACAGCTTTTGCTGACGCCGTTCGAGACGGAATCCGCGCCGCAGATGAAGGGCGCAAGCGTCCCTATTCTGAGGTGCGTAACTGGCTCCTCTCTTGGGGTACGGAACACGAAAAACCTGCACCACAGCGCGGGTAMTCGTGCAAAATTTCATCGTTGATATTACCGATCCAGCGGTCGATGACCTCCAAAGTATTAGAAATCACATAGGGGAAGAMAACCCCGCAGCAGCAAGCCGTGTTGCTATTCAGATAGTCGCAGCCTGTGACCGTCTCGAATATCTACCGGAACGAGGCCGACCGGGCCTTGTCCCTGGCACGCGAGCACTGGTGTCCTGCTGGCCGTATGTAATCGTCTATCGCATCGCAGATTCAACGGTCGAAATCCTGCGCATCTGGCACAGTTCTCAAGACCGATAGACCGCTAACTCGTATCGMGTTGTGTTTACTTGTGCTGAGTTATGCCTACTAAAATATGAGGCAGTTCCTCTGGGGTAGTGTGGAAGCTGCCCCATTTTCGTGACCTGTCACATACCGAGCGAGGGGCCGTTGGATGATGCGCCGGACGCCTCACCCGGCCCGTCTCCTACACCGTTCCATTCTGGCGCATAGCCACGCTC
>NZ_JACRVW010000006.1:0-234148 GCF_018812085.1 Gluconobacter sp. P5H9_a | reverse complement strand
CCCAGAAGACCGCCGCCAAGGGCGCGCGATCCCGGGTCATAGTTTCCCTGGCAACCGCCTAGGGAAAGAACGGTCGCAAAAGCGCCAATCAGAGCTACGCCCCGAAAAGCAGAGCGGTCGATAACGGACCTCATGTCACAAATCCTTAGAATTCATGGTCGCTAGCCCGATAACAGGCTCAGTAACCGTTCCGTGAACGCTGGCTTGGCGTGGTTGCTGCACCAACAGCAGCGCCTGTACCACCACCTGCGAGTGCACCGATAGCCGCGCCGCGACCGCCGCCAGCCAGGGCGCCGATTGCAGCGCCGGCACCTGCACCGACAAGGGCGCCAGAGCCTGCACGAGCTCCACTGTCGTACGGGCTACCGCAGCCCGCAAGAGCAGCGCCACAGAGGGTCAGGACGGCGATCAGGCGGGGAGTCTTGGTCATATTCATTTTTTATGTCCTGTTTCTGTTTGGTTTCTCCGACGCTTCCTCTGCTTTCGGAAAGGAATGTCGGATAAGACCATATAGTGGTAACGTGGAGAACGTGACTGAAGGGTGGCAAGATTGAGGCGCGGAAAGATTTTTTTCCATGTCCTGATCTCCCGTGATGAAAAGTTGTTCGTCGCTAATGACATTATCGGGACTGTTACCCTTGCTGAACGGCCTTTGCATCGTTAAGTCCACCCGCGGGGAGCCCGCCCCACCTTAACGATATATAATCTGTCTGCCGCACAGAGCCGCGCCAGGAGTTTTGGATGTTTTCTCGTCTGCTGGGTCTCATGTCTGCTGACATGGCGATCGACCTCGGCACTGCCAACACGCTCGTTTACGTTAAAGGCCGCGGTATTGTGCTCGATGAGCCATCTGTGGTTGCCATCGCTGAAGTGCGCGGTAAAAAGCAGGTTCTGGCTGTTGGTAACGAAGCCAAGCAGATGGTCGGGCGTACGCCTGGCAACATCACCGCCATCCGTCCGCTGCGAGACGGCGTTATTGCGGACTTCGAAGTCGCGGAAGAGATGATCAAGCACTTCATCCGTAAAGTGCATAATCGCCGGGCCTTCGCGAGTCCGCAGATCATCATCTGCGTTCCTTCCGGCGCGACCGCCGTTGAGCGTCGGGCCATTCAGGAAAGTGCCGAGAGCGCGGGTGCCCGCAAGGTGATGCTGATCGAAGAGCCGATGGCAGCCGCAATCGGTGCAGGCCTCCCGGTCACTGAACCGTCTGGCAGCATGATCGTGGATATCGGTGGCGGGACGACGGAAGTGGCCGTGATCTCGCTCGGTGGTATCGTCTATGCCCGTTCTGCCCGCGTAGGTGGAGACAAGATGGATGAGGCCATCATCTCCTACATCCGGAAGACCTATAATCTTCTCGTAGGCGAAAGCTCTGCCGAGCGTATCAAGATCGAGCTTGGCGCCGCCATGATGCCGGATGACCCATCCAATCCGGATGGCCCCATCACGGAAATCAAGGGCAGGGACCTGATCAACGGTGTGCCGCGTGAGGTAATGGTCAGTCAGGCCCAGATCGCAGAAAGTCTGGCAGAGCCGGTCATGCAGATCGTGGATGCCGTGACAACAGCACTGGAAAATACGCCACCTGAACTGGCTGCCGATATCGTGGACAAAGGGATTGTCCTCTCCGGCGGTGGTGCGCTCCTGTACCGCCTCGATGAGGTTCTGCGTCTTTACACGGGGCTCCCTGTGACCGTGGCTGAGAATGCGCTGTCATGCGTGGCGCTGGGAACGGGTCGTGCGCTCGAAGAAATGCGCCGTCTGCGCAGTGTTCTGAGCAGCATGTACTGAACCCGGACACAGTCCAGTGTTCTCCATCCACACTCGGCAGGTGTTCGCAAGAGCAACTCTGCCGATCCTGATCCTCTTCGCCGTGGCACTGGTCCTGCTTGGGCTGGTCCGGCGGCCGGTAGTGGATGGGGCACGTCTGCAGGCTACCGATATTCTGGCGCCTGCTTATCAGGCTCTTGTTCTGCCGCAGACGAAATTGCGGGACTGGCTTGTGGATCTACGGGGTGCGACGGATCTTGCGCGGGAGAATTCCCGTCTGCGAGATGAGAACCGTGCTCTGCGGCACTGGTATGATGTGGCTGTGGCTCTGGCAGCCGAAAATGGCCGCCTGAAGAATAGCCTGCACTGGATTCCGGAAAGTATCCCCCAGTATGTGACCGGCCGCGTTACGCGTGATGATGGTGGGCCTTACTCACGCGCTGTTCTGCTGGATGTTGGCAGCGGGCATCAGGTTCATATGGGTGATGTAGCGTTGGATTCGTCTGGATTGTTAGGGCGTGTCACGGAGGTCGGGCCTCATACGGTTCGTGTTCTGCTCATCAATGATGATGCCAGCCGAATTCCTGTCACGCTGGCGGCATCTCATGGAGATGCCATTATGGCCGGGGATGACACGGATACACCCCGACTGATTTATTACCCGCAGGACCACCATCCCATTGAAGGGGAACGTGTGGAGACGCGCGGGCAGAGTGCAATGCCTGCGGGCCTTCCGATTGGAACGGTTCATTACCTCGCTCCCAACCGGCCGGTTGTAATGCCGGACGCTGACTTGCGCCGTCTGGATATCGTGCGCGTCTTTGACTACGGTGACGATGGCGGCCAAGCCCCTGATGCGCCAGGGCGCGTCAAGATCCGGCGTCCTCCTTCAGAACCTGCGTTGCCGGGCGGATTGTCGTTTCCCAAATTGCCGGGAATGTCTGAACCTCTGGGGAAGGGAGGGCAATAATCGGATGGTTGCCGAAAACTCTACCCCCCATTTGCATTCTGCTGTTGAGCCGAAACAGACGCTCCGCCGACGGCTGGACATGTTTGTTCGCGCAGCCATGCCGTCTCTGTTCATCATTCTGGTTGCGGTTCTGCTGTCTGCACCGTTTGGAATTCCCGGGCAGGCAGAACTTCAGTTCGGCATCGCCATGTGTACAGTCTGGTTCTGGGCCTTTAGTCGCCCACGTTCCATGCCGGCCCTGGCAGTCTTTATGTGCGGACTCGTTCTGGAACTGTTCAGTTTTGGTCCGCCGGGTGCCATCCTTCTGTCATTGCTCGTGATTTACGGAGTGGCCCATCACTGGCGCTATGGGTTGTCCCGCTTGGGATTCGTAGCCTGCTGGCTGATTTTCAGCTTTCTGGCGGCGCTGGCATCCTTTTTTCAGTGGGCTCTCGTCTGTCTGCATGCATTTGCGCTATTATCGCCCGCACCAGGCCTCTTTCAGGCTGCGCTAACAATCGGTATCTATCCCAGTCTTACCGCGCTGTTTGTCTGGGGCCGCCGCACGTTTGCCAATCCCGATCAGGCCTGACGGCGCATTTTCGCGCTCTCCGCGCAAATCGCCGCTTTCTTTTCCGGACTTGAACGCCTGACCTGATGTTTTCCAGAAAACGCCCTTTTCGGACCCTGCAGCGCTCGCGAAGCCAGGATGCGCCTGTTCGCTCAGGGCGTGGCGTCTTCACGCGCCGTGCGCTTGTGGTGATGGCGGTTCAGGCAGGTGTTCTAGGGGCTTTGGGGCGACGGCTTTATAATATTCAGACCGTTGAGGGCGACCATCTCCGCCAGCTTGCGGAGCGTAACCGCACAAGCAAGCGTCTGCTGGCCCCCGCGCGTGGAACCGTCCATGACCGCTTTGGTGTGGCTCTTGCTGATAACAAGGTTAGCTGGCGCGCGCTCCTGATGCCGGAAGAAACGACAGATATCGCCTCTGTCATCGAACGGTTTGCACAGATTGTGCCGCTTGATGAGCATGATCGGGCTCGCATTGAGCGCGATCTGAAGCATGTTCATAAATATGTTCCGGTCACGCTCCATGAATTCCTGTCATGGGATGACATGGCGCGGATTGAGCTGAATGCGCCCTCATTGCCGGGTGTTCTCGTCGATGTCGGGTCCACCCGGCTCTATCCATTTCAGGATCTGACGGCGCATATTGTCGGTTACGTCGCTCCGCCGAATGAAGACGATGTGGCCAAGGACACGACGTTGTCTCTGCCAGGAATGCGCGTGGGGCGCGCTGGCATAGAGCAGACGCAGGAATCGGTTCTTCGTGGAGATCCGGGGTCTGTTGAAATGGAAGTCAATGCGCTGGGGCGTGTGATTGGAGAGATTGACCGTGTGGAAGGCCAGCAGGGGGAGGATGTTCGCCTCACTCTGGATGTCGGCCTCCAGTCAAAGGTTTTAGAGCGGCTGGGTGATCGCGTCGCCAGCTCTGTGGTCATGGACTGCCGGAATGGTGAAGTGCTGGCGATGGTCAGTACCCCGTCTTTCGATCCCTCCCTGTTTGATTCCGGTGTCAGCCATGCGCAGTGGAATGAGTGGGCGAATGATCCGCGGACGCCACTCGTAGACAAGGCTGTTTCCGGGCTGTATCCGCCTGGGTCCACCTTCAAGCCCGCAGTGGCGATGGGCGCCCTTAAGGCTGGTGCCGTGACACCGCAGGACCGTTTCAATTGCCCCGGCTATTTCGATATGGGTGGCGTGCGGTTCCACTGCTGGAACAAATGGGGACACGGCATGATCAACATGCGTGAAGCCCTCAAATTTTCCTGTGACGTTTATTTTTACGAAGTAGCCCGCCGCTGTGGCATGGACCCGATCAAGGCCGTCGGGAACGCCATGGGGCTGGGTGTGAAACTCGATATTGAGCTGCCGCATGTCCGCGCAGGTGTCATCCCGACGCCGGAATGGCGACAGCAGCACGGCTTTCACTGGAATGGCGGTGATACGGTGAATGCGGGTATTGGTCAGGGCTTTGTGCAGGTCACGCCCTTGGCGCTTGCAACCTACGTGTCCCGGATTGCTTCAGGTCGCAATGTTCAACCGCATCTGATCCGCGCAACGAATGACCAGATTTCAGGACTGGCTTCTTTGGATGCCGCTCCGACAGTGGATATTCCGCAGGAACATTTGAATGTTGTTCGCGCAGGTATGTTTGCGGTCGTGAATGAGCAACATGGCACGGCCCCGAAAGCTCGTTTGGATCTGCCCGATGTCCAGATGGCGGGGAAAACCGGGTCAGCTCAGGTGCGGCGCGTGTCCCGAGCTTTGCGTGAGTCAGGGCACTTTAATTCCATGAGCTTGCCATGGGAGTATCGTCCTCATGCCCTATTCATTTGTTTCGCCCCATATGATGACCCACGATATGCAGTCTCAGTCGTGGTGGAACACGGCAATGCAGGCGCAGATGAAGCCGCTCCACTGGCCAAGCAGATCATGACAGACACTTTGCTTCGTGATCCATCCAATCAATCCAGACCTCCCGGGCAGACTGTTGCGCAGGCAGAACCGGAGCAAGGGTGAGGGGCGGAGTCATGAACACATTTGGCTTTCTGAAATCTGACAAGCGGCTCCTGCGTGCTGAGCCTGATTTCCGCCCTATGGCCCGGCTGCTTCAGGTCAACTGGCTGTATGTACTGCTGGTCTGTTTGCTGGCAGGTGTTGGGTATGTGGCGCTGTATTCGGCCGGTGGCGGATCAGCCAAACCTTTCGCTGGGCCGCAAATGGTTCGGTTCGGTTTTGGATTGGTCATGATGATTGCAGTGGCGCTGGTCAGCCCACGCATTCTGCGCATCATGGCCGTTCCCGTCTATTTGTTGTCCATTCTGCTGCTTGGGCTCGTGCTGCGAATGGGGCATGTGGGTAAGGGGGCCGAACGCTGGATCAATCTGGCAGGAATGCAGTTCCAGCCTTCAGAGTTCGCCAAAATTGGCCTGATCCTGATGCTTGCTACGTGGTTTCACCGGATTGGTAACGAGCGGATGGGGAACCCGCTGCGCCTGATAATGCCTGCCATTTTGACGCTTCTGCCGGTCGTTTTGGTGCTCAAGGAACCCAATCTTGGGACTGCGACGATTATTGGCGTTATTGGTGCAACGCTGTTTTTCGCTGCAGGCATGCGGCTATGGCAAATCGTTCTTCTCGTGGCGCCAATTCCATTCCTTGGAAAATTTATTTACGGCCATTTGCATGATTACCAGAAGGCCCGGATCGATACCTTCCTGCATCCGGAGCATGATCCTCTGGGGGCCGGCTACAACATCATTCAGTCCAAGATTGCGCTTGGCTCGGGCGGAATGTGGGGGGAAGGATATCTGCATGGCAGCCAGGGGCAGCTGAACTTTCTTCCGGAAAAACAGACAGACTTCATTTTCACCATGATCGGCGAAGAATGGGGTTTTGCAGGGGGCATCGCAGTCATTGGATTGCTGACCACCCTCACACTGGGAGGAATGCTCATTGCCATGCGTAGCCGCAATCAGTTCGGGCGACTGCTCGGGCTCGGCATCGCAATGGATTTCTTCCTGTACTGTGCCGTCAATCTTTCGATGGTGATGGGCGCTATTCCGGTCGGTGGTGTGCCGCTCCCGCTGATTTCCTATGGCGGTTCAGCCATGCTGACGATGATGTTCGGCTTTGGGCTTCTGATGTCAGCCTGGGTCCATCGCAATGAGCGCGACCCAGGCTTTGAAGACGAAGACGACTGATCCCTTACAGTTCCAGGAGAACCTTGGATGAGCTTTTGCGGTCCAGCGAGGCGTCGAAAGCGTCTTTGTACTGAGCCAATGGAAAGCTGTGGGTGATGAGACCGTCCGCAATCCATGGATTACCCGCGAGGATTTTCAGAGCCTCTGTAAACTCTTCATCGAAGCGGAATGTCCCGCGATAGTCGATTTCCCGCGCGATGATTTGTCCCAGGGGGGCAGGTACATCGCCCGGTGGGAAAATCCCGACTTGTACGAGAATGCCGCCTTTCTGTGTACGAGCGATTGCAGTCGGGAGGGCAGGTATGACTCCGGTGGCCTCAAAGACGATTTCGTACTCTTCATCATGACTGTCACGGCCGGTGTTGACGGTCGTGGTCGCGCCCAGTTTGCGAGCAACATCAAGCGCAAAGTCCTGAAGATCGGTTGCGACGATCTCTGTAGCTCCCGCGACCTTGAGGCCTGCGACAATCAGGGCGCCAATGGGCCCAGCCCCCTGAACCAGGATGCGTTTGCCTGCGACATTGCCGGCGCGCGTGATAGCATGGAGAGCGACTGAGAATGGCTCGGCAAGGCTGGCACGTTTCACGTCCAGCCCTGACGGCAGGGGATAAAGCTGGGATGTTTCGACGACCATCTCGCGCCGGAAACCGCCATTCGTATGGGGCAGAAACGCGGCGCTGCCAAAAAAGCGCATGTTCCGGCACAGGTGCTTCGCGCCTCGTTCGCATTCAGGGCAATGTCCACACGGGCGAGCCGGATGGATGGCGACAGCATCCCCGATCCTGAAACGTGTTTCGTCCGGGTTGACAGCTTCTACGTTTCCGGAAACCTCGTGACCAAGAATCATCGGCTCTCGCAGAACGGATGCTCCGGCCCCGCCATGCAGGAAATAATGCATGTCCGACCCGCAGATCCCACCCCAGGCTGGACGTACCATCACCTGGCCCGTCTTGAGCGGTGGGACGGCTACTGTCTCTAAACGCAGATCACCCTTTTCATGAATAACCAGAGCTTCGGTTGTCTGAGGGGCGGAAATGCCGGGCATGGCTGTGCCTCTTTCATCTGAGCAGCGTGAATGACGGTACTCAGATATGGCCGATCTTGTGCGCTAAAGGCAGTCACGTTTGGGAGACGCGGGTCGCCTGATTATTCCTTCATACATCCAGAAGGCGTCTGTCGACTGTTTGAAGAGTTTCCGCACCTTTTAAGGGGGCAATGCCACATGCCAGCAGGAAGTCAGCAATGCCATTCAGTGTCTCTGGGCAACGTGTCGGATCATCGAGATTACCTTCCGGTACCCAGATGATGGTCTCATAGCGCGCGCGGGTCAGCAGCACGCGATAGGTATTGAGGGACCAGAGGGCTTTTTCCGAGGATTTAACGGTCTGCCATGTGGTCCCGCTAAAGCGCCGGGGCTGCCAACGTTGTGGATAGCCTGTACGGATGAGATCTCCATCCCAGCAAAGGCCGACAAAATCCAGTTCCAGACCCTGAATGGCAAATTGAGTGGCGACAGTTTCCAGCGCATCGGACGCCCGAACGTCTTTGTCTGGAACCCAGCGGTTCAAAAACCATTGAGCGACTGCGTTAGAGTCCATGTGAGCCAGTTCTGCACCGAGGCCCTCCGCACGCAATCGTTTGGCTTGAGAGCTGGCAACTAGGCCGCAGCGATAGGTCAGGCGGCCTCGTTCTCGCAGGGCTTTGCGTAGCTTCGGAAGATTTCGCGTCAGACGGAATGGAAGATTGGCGTTCTCCGCAATATTGCGGGCGAGAGAGACATTTCCGTCCAGAACAGCATTCACCCATCGGGGTGTTGCAGTGTCCCGAAGGGAGCGGACCGGCACTGTGAGGTGCAGGGAGAGCTCTTTTTGAACCGGTAAGGACGGAGACAGGGTGGTGAGGGCAGAAGTGGAGCTGACAACATCCGGTGATGCGTGGATCTGCCATTCAGGGCGGCTTGCCAGAGCGTCTCCCCAACAGGCCAGGCCGCCTTCGCCATCATGAATTTCCTGGCCTTGTCCGATAAGGCAGATGATGGCCGCAAATCCGGCATGCCGGTGCATGATGTCGAGGAGATGCGCGGGTTCAGACTGCGTCAGGCGAACAGGCCGCTGTGCGCTTTTGCGAATGGCCTGATCGGCATTCCAGGAACGCTGGGCTTCGTCGATGACCATGATCCGTTCTGGCGGGCACTCTGAGGTGCGCCCAACATGGTAATCCCGGAATTTGGTCAGGGACTGAATGGTGGATTCCATGCGCTGTTCTACGGCTGCGCGTTTCTGACCCTGTGCCACGGCATCACGGGTCAGCGCTTCACGCAGAACATGGACGAGCGTTGGGTTGCCCGTGAGGAAAGTGGCGGAGTTATCGGGCTCCGCCGTGCCGAAGGCAGCCTTGAGGCCGCAAAGCGTTTTCCCGGCGCCAAGAATGCCCGAGACAAAAATGATTGTTTTCTGGTGCTGTTTTCGCGCGGTTTCAAGGAGTTCCGTGATGCGGTCTGACGTCAGGGTCAGATTGGTCGCGTCTGCTCTCGCTGTATGGATATCGGCAACGCTGTGCGTGGAATAGATGAGGCGAGCCGCTTCAACGATACTTGGGACGGGATTGTAGGGGGCCTCTTCCCAGTCCTCTGGTCGCATGGGCGCTACGGAGTGCAATGTCCGGCGCGCGAGATCCGACAGAAGCTTCGTCAGGTTTGTAGCATTGCACTTCAGAACTGGCGTGACGCCAGATCCTAACAGGAGCGGCGATGTTTGAGCGGGTTGTGCGGCTTCTGTCGCAATTAGAATGGGGATGATCGGGTGATGACGGCTGCCTGCGTGAAAGTCCTGAAGGTCCAGCGCGTAACCTTCAGTCTGGGCAAGAGCCGCGGCGTCGAATCGAGAAGCACCAACCTTGAATTCCAGAACGAATGTCGCATCCGGGGAAATGAGGACAGTGTCGATCCGGCCGCCTAGGCGGGGAATGGGGAATTCGAACAGAATTTGCCAGCCTGCCGTTTGCGGCAGAGCGGTGAGCGTGGTGCGGAGATAATCAAGTTGGGTGGCCCAGGCACGGAGTTGTTGAGGCTCGCTGGAGAAGCGCCTGCGCGCGGCTTCATGGGCGAGGCGCTCTCCAATACGATCCGGGTCCGTGTTGAGGAACGTGGCGACTGGGCCGGACCACCACGCTCCCATCAGGCTCAGCCCTCGATCTGACCGAAATCGGCGATCAGGGCTGTGGTCGTGCGGAAAGTCGCCAGAAGCTTCAGACGGTTGGCGCGAATGTCGGCTTCCGGGGCGTTGACGGTAACAGCATCGAAGAAGCGGTCCAATGTCGGGCGCAGGGCTGCAATCGCCTGCATCGCATCGGTGAAACGCTCGTTTTTCAGGGCCGTCTCGATCGCAGGCACGGCACTGTTTAGACCATCTGCCAGAGCGCGCTCTTCATCCTGTGCGTAGAGAGACGCATCCGGTGTTCCCTTGTGAGGGCCGTCCTTCTTGTCTTCGATGCGCAGAATGTTGGCGGCGCGCTTGGCTGCGGCGAGAAGGTTCTTGCCGTCTTCCGTCTGGATCATGTCCGACAGGGCCGAGGTACGAGCCAGAAGGCGCACAAGATCGCCATCCAGACCGCCTGCCAGGGTGGCGGCCAGAACGTCATGACGTTCGCCTTCGCTGCGGAGCTGAACGCGCAGACGGTCTGCCATGAAGTCCGGCAGCTTGGCGAGTTCCCCGCCGGTGCGACCGTTTGCCGCCTTGGCAAAGAGGTCCGTCAGATCCAGACGCAGACCGTTGTCACGAATGGTCCGTATCACACCCAGTGCAGCGCGACGCAGGCCGTACGGGTCTCCGGAGCCGGTGGGTGTCTCGCCAATGGCAAAGAAGCCAGCCAGCAGATCCAGACGGTCCGCAAGGGCCACGGCAATCGAGACAGGCGCTTTTGCCGTATCGTCGGACTGGCCGCGCGGCATGTAATGCTCGGCCACCGCCTTTGAAACGGCGTCGCCTTCGCCATCATGTGCCGCGTAATAGCCGCCCATGACGCCCTGAAGCTCGGGGAATTCGCCGACCATGCCGGTCGTCAGATCGGCTTTAGATAGCAGGCCTGCGCGCTTTGCCTGTGCGATCTGCTCTGCGCTCAGGCCCATGGCAGAAGCGACAGTTCCTGCAAGATCGGAAATTCGCTTGGCGCGCTCGCCCTGCGTTCCCAGCTTCGCATGGAACGTCACGGCATCGAGGGCTGCCACGCGGTCCGCGAGCTTTGTCTTGCGATCCAGATCCCAGAAGTGACGGGCATCGGCGAAACGGGCACGCAGAACGCGCTCGTTTCCGGCGATCGTCAGCTTGCCGCCATCCTTGAACGGCAGGTTGGCGACGAAGGCGAAGAACGGCGCGGCTTTGCCGTCCGCATTGCGCAGGGCGAAATAGCGCTGATTGATGCGCATTGAGACCTGCATGACTTCGGCGGGCAGGTCCATGAATGCGTCGTCGATGCGGCCCAGCAGCGGAACTGGATATTCGACAAGACCGGCGACTTCATCGACCAGTCCTTCATCTTCCACAACCGTAATGCCCTGCTGTTCAGCCAGACGGTGAACACCGGTACGGATCATGTCGCGGCGCTTGTCCGCGTCAACGATGACGGAGCGTGTTTCCAGCTCTTCCAGCCAGTGATCTGCCGAACGGACTTCAAACCCGCCGGGCGCCAGAAAGCGGTGACCTTCGGACAGGTTGGAGGACTTGAGGCCGTGGGCATCGTCGCCATCGCGGGCGAGCGAGAAGGGAACGACCTTGCCGTCAAGAAGGCAGGTGATGCGACGGAGCGGGCGCACCCATGAGAAGTTTGAGCCTGCACCCCAGCGCATGGACTTGGCCCAAGGGAATTTCCACAAAAGGTCTGGCACAGCTTCGGCGATGCGGCTTTCCGCGCTCACGGGATCAAGCTGCTTGTTGAGAACCCAGAAGCCGTTTTCCAGCGTCAGTTCATCAACTGTGACGCCATGCTTGCGGGTAAAGCCTTCCAGAGCCTTTTCCGGAGCGCCTTCGCGGGGGCCACGCTCGGAGACGGTACGAGCCGGGATTTCGGCATCGACGTTCAGGACGGTCGCGATGCGGCGGGTATCGTAGAACGTCTGAATACCGGACGGGTTAAGGCCATCGAGTGCTTTGGTCAGCAGGGCACCGAGTTCGCTGGCAGCTTTGGGCTGCATGCCGGCCGGGATTTCCTCGCAGAACAGTTCAAGCAACAGTTCAGCCATTGGACGTCTCCTCCTCGCCAGCAAGCCACGCTTCACAGGAGGCTTTCGCCAGCGTCCGGACGCGTCCGATATAGGATGCGCGTTCAGAGACGGAAATCACGCCGCGGGCATCCAGAAGATTGAAATAATGGGAAGCCTTCAGGCACTGGTCGAATGCAGGCTGCGCGACGCCAGCTTCTGCCAGACGGATGGACTCTTTTTCCGCATCGTTGAAATGCGTGAGCAGCATCTGCGTGTCGGCCAGTTCGAAGTTGTGACGGGAATAGTCGCGCTCGGCACGCAGGAACACGTCCCCGTACTTCAGGCCCTTGCCGTTGAAGTCCAGGTCATAAACGTTCTCAACGCCCTGAACATACATGGCCAGCCGTTCCAGCCCGTAAGTCAGTTCGGTAGAAGGCATGACGGTCGGGATACCGCCAACCTGCTGGAAATACGTGAACTGCGTGACTTCCATGCCGTCACACCAGACTTCCCAACCCAGCCCCCAGGCGCCGATCGTCGGGTTTTCCCAGTCGTCTTCCACGAATCGGATATCGTGCTTTTCGGGATCAATCCCGATGGCGCGATAACTCTCCAGAAGCAGGTTCTGGCTCTCTTCCGGGGTTGGCTTCAGCAGGACCTGATACTGGTAATAGTGCTGGAGGCGGTTCGGGTTCTGGCCATAACGACCGTCCGACGGGCGGCGGCAGGGCTGCACATAGGCCGCAGCCCATGGCTTCGAGCCCAGCGCGCGCAGGGTCGTATGAGGGGAGAGCGTTCCGGCTCCGACTTCTGTGTCATAGGGCTGCAGGATAGCGCAGCCCTTCTCAGACCAGAATTGATGAAGGCGCAGGATCAGGTCCTGAAAGCTGAGCGGCCGGGTCGCAGACAATTCAATAGGCTCCGGTTGGCAAAATTGGCGGTTACCTTACAGCCTGAGGTCCATAACCGGAAGTGAGCGGGGTTATTGGACTGCTAGATCGTTGAAAATTCGATGCCAGCCTTATCAAATGCGGCTTTATCAGCCAGAGCTGGCGCTTATTCCGGTTGCTACTTCCAGCACGGAGGCATGTCTTTTGTCTGAGCCGCAAGAGTGGAAAAGGTCGAATACACATCCGCAGCAATTTCGTTCAGGGGAAAGCTCCGGCCATCACATGATTCGACGTGGCTTGCTGTCGGCTTGGATGCAGCCGTGACATCGCGGATGTCCTCGTCAAATGGACGAATCGCTATGACACGGGAATGGCTGGAAAGGCCCGGGCAGCCCCAGCATGAAACTAAAGATCAGACACTGTGTTTGACTGCATGATATGCAGGTCGTCGTGAGCCTTGGAAGCAGTCAGGTGCGTTACTTCTAATTTAGTAACAGGCCTGATGGAGCTGCAGGTCGATCCCTTGTCGATTGAGCGCTGGTGCCTCATATGATGGGGGAGAACGTAACTTCTTCGTCTGGAAGGATCAAAGACGATGAACAACGAAGAACGCGAAGTCATTTCCCGCTTTATTGGCCGTGTTGGCGGTGCGCAGCAGGGAGGTGGCTTCAGCCAGCAGCAGATGCCAGCTCTTCCGCCGATCGACCCTGAGGCTGATCGCTTCATTGCTGATAACTTCCAGAAATATCCGGAAGCCCGTTATCGCGTGACGCAGATGGCAGTTGTGCAGGAAGCAGCTCTTGCTCAGGCGCAGAACCGTATCCGTCAGCTGGAATTTCAGCTCCAGCAGGCACAGCAGCAGCTTCAGCAGGCTCAGCAGAGCCGTCCTTCCGGAAGTGGCGGACTGTTTGGTGGTCTGTTCGGCGGTGGCAACAACAACCGCCAGCAGGCTTCTGCTCCGCCTCCGGGCTGGGGAGCTCAAGGTGGCGCCATGCCTCCGCCAAACTTCCAGCCGCAGCAGCAGTATGGTTATCCGCCAGGATATCAGCCTGGCATGTTCCAGCGCGGTGGATCGGGCTTCCTTGGCTCCGCTCTCACCACGGCTGCCGGCGTGGCTGGCGGCATGATGGCAGCGAATGCGCTTGAAGGTCTGTTCAGCGATCATCATGCTGGTGGAGATGCCGGTGCTTTTGGCGGTGGTGGCGAAACCATCATCAACAACAACTATGGTGACGCTGGTTCCGATCCGTTTGGTGGCGCTGGAACGGATGCTGGCGGTGGCTTCACAGATTCCGACTTTGGCGGCGGCGGCGGCGGAGACTTCGGTGGTGGCGGAGACGGCGGTGGCTTCGACGACATGTTCTAAAGGCGCACAATGTTACGCCTAAATAGACGTCGCATCACGAAAACCCGTCGGGCTTAGTCCGGCGGGTTTTTTGCTGTTTGCCAACCCGAATGCCTATGCTGCGTTTGTTTCTGTAACGAGATTTTCCACTATTTTCAGGGGCTGTCCGATGAGCACCAATGATTTTCGCGACCTAGTCGCCTTCAAGGATCTGGAAGAGGGACAGATTGCCTCTTTTTCCATTGAGGGGACTTCGGTTGTTCTGGTGAAGGACGGCGAGGAGGTGCATGCCTTGGGCGGCAAGTGCCCCCATAAGGAAGCGCCGATGGAGCAGGGTGCGTTCTGCAAGACGGAAAAAGGCAGTGTGTTGGTCTGTCCTTGGCATAAGGCGGTTTTCGATGCCGTTGACGGCAGTCTCGTAGAGCCGCTCGCCCTTGAGCCCTTGCCGCGGTATCCGGTGGAAATTGTTGACGGTCGTGTGTTGGTCGGCACCAGCCCCATGAAGCGGGATGTGCCATCAGCGCGTCAGGAGGATGAAACCGTCCTGATCCTTGGCGCCGGTGCAGCAGGCCTGATGGCTGCGGTGGCGCTCCGTCAGGAGGGGTTTGCCGGGAAAATCACGATGGTGACGGAAGAAAAGCACCGTCCATATGACCGGACCGCGCTGAGTAAGACCGTATTGCTGAGCGAGCCGGAGAAAGCGCATGCTCCTTCGCTCCGAAGCGAATCTTTTTATGGCCAGCACCGTATTGGTCTGAAGCACGCAACCATCCAGACCTTCGATCCCGCTACCAAGAAGGTTGAATTATCAGACGGAACGAGCGTGTCTGGCGATCATGTTCTGATCGCAACGGGCGCGCGGTCCAAGCGTCTGGACATTCCTGGCGCAGATCTGAAGCGCGTCTTTACGCTGCATAGGGAGCAGGATGCGGAAGACATTGCCCGGGTTATTGACCCGGATCAGGCCGTAACGATCATCGGTGCGAGTTTCATAGGCCTGGAAGTGGCTTCATGCCTGCGACAGCGCGGTGTGGGAGTGACTGTCATCGCCTCCACAGACGTGCCGATGGAAAAACACTTTGGTCGAGAGATTGGAACGCGTCTGCGCCAGTTACACGAAGAAAATGGCGTGGCGTTCATTTCCGACGCAAAAGTCGTGAAAATTTACGGAGAGAAAAAGGCCGAAGGGGTGGAACTGGAGGACGGCATGAAGCTGCCAGCCTCTTTCATTCTGGCTGGCATCGGCGTAACGCCCGTAACGGACTTTGTGCAGGGGCTGGATCGGGATGATGACGGAGCAATCGTCGTAGATCATCTAATGCGGGCTGCTCCCGGTGTTTATGCGGCAGGTGACGCGTCTGCCATCCTCCATGAAGGTAAACCTCGGCGAATCGAGCATTGGCGCCATGCGCAGGTGCAGGGGCGTATCGCTGCCCTGGCCATGATGGGACATGAAACAACCCATCTGCCAACGCCCTGGTTCTGGACGCAGCAATTCGGCAAGAAAATTGAGCTGCTGGGCTGGGGCGAGAGCTTCGATAACGTCAGCCTTGAAGGGGATATCAAGGGCTTCAGCTTCCTTGCGACCTATCTCAAGGATGGAAAGCCCGTTGCGCTGGCGGGCGCGGGTCATGCGTATGACATGGCCAGAGCCGCCGTCGATTTCGAAGGTTTTGTGCAGGAAAAGGTCTGAACCGCGCACGAAGCTTGACATGAGCGGGCCGTCCCGGCTTCCTGCGCCCACTTATCCGCCAGGACGTTGAAGAGGCCCGACATGCATCCATACCGCACCCATGACTGTAGCGCCCTGCGTGAACAGGACGCCGGACAGACCGTCCGCCTGTCCGGCTGGGTGCACAGCAAGCGCGACCATGGTGGTCTGCTGTTCATCGATCTGCGTGACCATTATGGCGTGACACAGGTTGTTATCCCGGCTGGCACGGACCTGCTGGAAAAGGCCGAGCGCCTTCGCGTTGAGAGCGTCATTACCGTCACCGGTAAGGTTGTGGTCCGTCAGGGTTCCCAGCGGAACCCGAACCTGCCGACGGGTGACATCGAAGTTCTTGCAGAAGAACTCGAAGTGCGGTCCAACGCGGCTGTTCTGCCATTTCAGGTGGCCGGTCAGGAAAACTATCCTGAAGAACTGCGCCTGAAGTACCGTTACATCGATCTTCGTCGCGAGAAGATGCACCAGAACATTCTGCTGCGCAGCCGGGTCATCACCAGCCTGCGTCAGCGCATGATCGCGCAGGGCTTCACCGAGTTCCAGACCCCTATCCTGACGGCGTCTTCCCCGGAAGGTGCGCGTGACTTCCTCGTGCCGGCACGTCTGCATCCAGGCAAGTTCTACGCGCTTCCACAGGCTCCGCAGCAGTTCAAGCAACTTGCCATGGTGGCGGGTTTTGACCGTTACTTCCAGATCGCACCGTGCTTCCGTGATGAAGCCTCACGCGCTGACCGTAGCCCGGGTGAGTTCTATCAGCTCGATTTCGAGATGTCCTTCGTCACGCAGGAAGACGTCTTCACGGTTCTGGAGCCGGTTCTGGCTGGCGTGTTCAACGAGTTCACGCCGGAAGGCTGGAAGATCACGGACGGCGCATTCCCGCGCATTCCGTATGCCGACGCCATGCGCGACTACGGCTCCGACAAGCCGGATCTGCGTAACCCGCTGATCATCAAGGACGTGACGGATGCTTTCCGGGATTCCGGTTTTGGTCTGTTCGCCAAAATTGCGGCTTCCGGTGGTCAGATCCGTGCGATCCCGGCACCGGGTGCGGGTGATCGTCCGCGTGGTTTCTTTGACAAGCTGAATACCTGGGCTCGTGAGAGCGGCGCAGGTGGTCTGGGCTACATCATTTTCGAGGCAGAAGGCGGCAAGGGCCCGATTGCCAAGAACCTTGAAGCTGAGCGCGTCGAGAGCATACGCGAGATCTGCGGCCTGAAGGCTGGTGATGCCGTGTTCTTCGCTGCTGGCAAGGGTGACGAAGTTGCAAAGTTCTCCGGTGTTGTCCGCACCAAGGTCGCGACAGAGCTGGACCTGATCGAGAAGAACGCGTTTCGCTTCTGCTGGGTTGTGGACTTCCCGATGTTCGAGCTCAACGAAGAGACGGGCAAGGTGGACTTCTCCCACAACCCGTTCTCCATGCCACAGGGTGGTCTGGACGCGCTGAACACGCAGGACCCGCTGACGATCAACGCCTACCAGTACGACATCGTCTGCAACGGCGTGGAACTGTCCTCCGGCGCAATCCGGAACCATCTGCCGGAAGTCATGCTGCGCGCTTTCGAGATCGCAGGCTATGGCCCGGAAGTTGTGGAAGAGCGCTTTGGTGGCATGCTGAACGCCTTTCGTTACGGCGCTCCGCCGCATGGTGGTGCCGCTCCGGGTGTGGACCGTATCGTGATGCTGCTGGCTGATGAGCCGAACATCCGTGAAGTCATTCTTTTCCCGTTGAACCAGAGCGGCGAAGACCTGATGATGGAAGCACCGGCTCCGGTTGAGCCAGCGCGTCTGAAGGAACTGCATCTGGCGCTGGATCTGCCAAAGCCGAAGCCTGCCGTCACAAAGTAAGCCTTTCAGCTTTCGGAACGGAAAAGCCGATGCTCCTGATGGAGTATCGGCTTTTTTATTGGAGATAAGATTGCAGTTGGTTGGTATAAAAACACTGTTTCAGAATTTTATAAGTATCAAACCAACCTGATTTGGTAGAGTTTTTGAACTGTATTTGTGTAAGGAATGTATCTCTGAAGAAGGGTGGAATATGATTTCATTGATGGAAAACTTTTCCATGGAACGACCGTTTCTGTAGCTATCTGTAGCGATCAAGAAAGGTTTTTCGGTGAGTAGCTCCCTTCCGGAACGAGACGGCGTCACTGTGCAGGGTCGGGTGCAACAGGGGCGGCGAAATGCTTTTCTTTTTGCTGGTGCAGCCGGCCTGGCCGGTTTGATGTTCGGGCTGGATACTGGTGTCATTGCTGGGGCCCTGAAATTTATGGGGGCAGACCTTCAGGCCAACGAACGCGCGCTGGAATGGATCGTCTCTTCCCTGATGCTTGGAGCTGCGGCTGGCTCGTTACTCGCCATTCCGCTGTCTCATCATCGAGGGCGCCGCGGAGCGATGTTTTATGCAGGATTACTCTTCCTGCTCGGCACGGCCTTATGCTCGCTGACCTCTTCCATCCCCGTCATGATTGCAGGACGTGTCTGTCTGGGGCTGGGGGTTGGTTTTGCCTCTTTTTCGGCCCCGCTTTACATCGCTGAAATCACGGAAAAAAGCCGACGTGGCAAGATGATCTCAATGTATCAGCTTGTCATTACAGCAGGCATGCTGCTGGCACTGCTATCAGACAGTCTGCTGTCTTATGGCGGCCATTGGCGGTGGATGCTCGGAATTCTGGCTGTTCCGACAGTTGTCTTCATTCTTGCAACTTTGCAGGTTCCCTATTCTCCGCGCTGGCTAGCCATGCGTGGGCGTCGACAGGAAGCTCATACGGTTCTGCAGAAGGTGCGTGGTTCCAAGAAAAGGGCGACGGAAGAACTCAACCGCATTGAAGAAAACCTGCGCAAAACAGAGGGGAACGGGTTTGCTCTGCTGAAGTCTTCTTCCGGGTTCCGAAAGACTTTTGCTCTGGGGATTGGTTTACAGATTTTTCAGCAACTCGCGGGCATCAATATCCTGATGTACTACGCACCGCATATTCTGGAGCATCTGGGTTTCTCCACATCGGCTGCCGTCTGGTGCACAACGCTGCTTGGACTGGCCAATATGGTGTCAACGTTTGCCGCTATTGTTCTGATTGACCGTTGGGGGCGGCGCCCTCTGCTGCTTGTCAGCACTGTCGTGGCATCTCTAAGTCTCGGCGTATTTGGAACTCTGCTTTACCTGCATGTTGGCGGGATGTTTGGGCAGATCGCTATTGTCAGTCTGCTTGTCCTGTTCATTCTTGGATATGCGTTTGGGGAAGGCCCCATTCCCTGGACAATGTGCACGGAAATTCAGCCGCTGCAGGGACGTACTCTCGCAATTGCCTGTTCCACATTCGCCAACTGGATCACGAACTGGCTGATCAGCAACGTCTTTCTGTCTGTCATGGGGGCGATTAACGACTATGGCGTGTTCTGGCTACTGGCCGGCTTCAATGCGGTTTTCTTCGTGATCGGCTATGTGTTTGTGCCAGAAACCAAAGACTGCTCGCTAGAAGATATCGAGCAGCGGGTCGAAGCGGGAATGCCCTTGCGGGAAATTGGTCAGCCAAGCCGCCCTGAGAAGGCCTCTCCTACGAACTGGCAGGAGGCAGAGTCACTGTCTGCATGATCGGCCAGCGTGGTTTTGGCCTTTGGGTTGTGCTGTCAGGGGGAGGGAGCCTGTGAGATCATGAGGTGTGACAGAGTCTTTTGGAAGATCCCGGTATGTCCTCTTCTCATGGTCCCTCTATCCTAAATCGACTTCGTTTAGGGACGGAATTTCTGGCCCTTTACGGAGGTGGCCCCCTTCTGATTTTGATGGAGCGGCGAGCCGGGCTCTTGTTCGGGCTGATCTGGATCGCTGCTTTGCTGGCATTTGCCTGGATGCGGCAAGATCGGCCTGACCCGCATCAGTTTCGATTTGAGGTGCGGGGTATTCTCGTGAGATTTGCGCTTCTCGCGCCGCTTGTTGTGTTGCTGGCATGGTGTCTGTGGCCGGACACTTTTCTCAGCCTCCCACGGCAAAAGCCACTTTTCTGGCTGATGATCATGGGGCTGTATCCTCTGTTATCCGTCTGGCCTCAGGAAGTTCTGTACCGGGCATTTCTTTTTCGGCGTTACAGCGTTGTCTTCGGATCAACAGAACGAACGGTTCTTGCGAGTGCTCTGGCGTTCGGGTTTGCCCATGTGATCTTCCTGAACTGGATCGCTGTTGTCATGACCACGCTGGGTGGTCTGATCTTTGCCCGGGATTACGGGCGGCACCGGTCATTGAAGCTGGTCTGTCTGGAACACAGTCTTTACGGGTGTCTGATTTTTACGGTCGGGCTGGGACGGTTTTTCTACACCGGCTCTGCCTGGCATCATGGCTAAAGTATTGAAACGGCTGTTGCATATTGCAGCAGAGAATCTTTTTTCCGCCACAACTCCGCCTGATCACTGCCTTGTGAGGGCAGCAATGTAGCACTCCTACGCAGCGCCTTTTGTAAGAGGAGTGAGACGCTATGTTGAAACATCTGTCGGGCTTGCTCGCCGTGTCGGCGCTTTTTGTCGGAGCCATGGCTCTGCCACCCATCAGCGGAACGGCCCAAGCCCAATTCGTTCCTTATCAGGGCCCGTATCGCCAGACGCCGCCTCCACCGCCACATCCTCCCAATGAAAGGATTCCGCCGCATGCACGAACCATGCAGTGGGTCCCGGGGCAGTGGAAATGGGTCGGAAATGGCTATCAGTGGATGCCAGGCCATCTGGCCCGAGTGCAAGCTCACAGGCCGCCGCCATATCTGCCGCGGGGTTGAAATGGAAAAGCCGCTCCTCAGGGGGCGGCTTTTTTTTATCTAGCGGAGTGTTACAATGACCGGGACATGGTCTGAAGCTTTTTCAGCCGAACGTTCGTCACGGTCAATCGTGAACGAAACAAGCCGTTCGGTGACGCGCGGGGAGAGGAGGGCGTGGTCAATGCGCAGACCTGAGTTCCGTTGGAACGCGGCTGCCTGATAGTCCCAGAATGTGTAGTGACGACCAGTTGGGTGAATAGCGCGTAGAGCGTCTGTCAGGCCAAGCCATTGCAGGCGGTGGAAGGCTGCGCGGGTTTCGGGTCGCACCAGCGCATCAGTAGGCGAAAGGGCTTTGGGCGCGAGATCTTCATCTGTGGGGCAGACGTTGTAATCTCCGATGAAGGCGAATGACTTTTCGCTTTCCAGAAACTCTTTTCCCCGAACTGCAAGAGCCTCAAAGAACGCGAGTTTTTTGCTGTACCCGTCTTCTCCGCCGGAGTTTCCGTTGGGAAGGTAGAGGTTACCAATCGTCAGGCCATCGAGCTCACATTCAATATAACGTGCCGTGGGGTCATCGAAGCCGGGCAGGGTGTGCGTTGTAACGTCAAATGGGCGGCGGCTAATGAACGCTACGCCGTTGTAAGCTTTCTGGCCTGTCGTGGCGACGTGATAGCCTGCGTCCTTGAAAGCTGCCGGGAACTGGCTGTCCTCACATTTGATTTCCTGAAGGCAGAGCAGGTCGCACTCCGGATGACGCTCCAGCCAGTCCTGAACGAGATGTGCGCGGGCGCGGATGGAATTGATGTTCCAGCTTGCGAAGGTAAAGGACATTCTGTCAGGCCAGCGAAAAGCTTGTACCGCAACCACAGGCTGAAGCGGCATTGGGGTTCGTGACCGTGAAGTGCGCGCCCATCAGCTTGTCGACGAATTCCAGTTCAGCGCCTTCAAGTAGATCGAGGCTGGTTTCATCGACATAGACAGTCGCGCCATCACGTTGGATCAGAACGTCATCATCGTTCTTCGTGCGATCCAGCTTGAACTGGTATTGGAAGCCATTGCAGCCTCCCGCCAGAACAGCGACGCGCAAAGCCAGCCCTTCGGGTTCCGGCTGGGCGGAAATGATTTCCACAATCCGTGCCGCCGCACTGGCAGACATGGTGAAGGAAGGGGTTTCGGACATTGCTCGTTCCCGGTTTCTGGAGGTCTGCTGAAAGGCAGGACGGTTCTGGTCCTGATTATATGGTCAGACTGGGGTCAGGGGCAAAGGGGTAGAGTTGCGCTGAAGGGAGCCTGTCGTAGAATGAGGCGTTTGATCCAGCAATTAGAGTGCTTTCCGCGCCTAAGGATCATCAGGGGAGTGTGTTGATGCCTGCCATCTATGCGGTTCAGGAAGAAGGTGCGCGAGGCCGACTCTACCGGGAGACAGAAAGCCCTGTCCGTTCTCCATGGCAGCGGGACCGGGATCGCGTCCTGCATTCCGCCGGCTTCCGGACACTTCAGTACAAGACGCAGGTGTTTATCAATCATGAAGGTGATTTCTTTCGCACCCGTCTGACCCATTCCCTGGAAGTTGCCCAGATTGCCCGTTCGATTGCCCGAAGCCTCGACCTGAATGAGGACCTGACAGAAGCTCTCGCGCTGGCCCATGACATGGGTCACACGCCGTTTGGTCATGCCGGAGAAGATGCTCTGGCCCTTGCCATGCAGGATTGGGGTGGTTTCGATCACAACACGCAGTCCCTTCGCCTCGTGACGTCGCTTGAAACGCGTTATCACGCTTTCGATGGTCTGAACCTGACATGGGAAACGCTGGAAGGGCTGGCGAAGCACAACGGCCCGGTAAAGCGCCCAACGCCTTATCTGGCTGAATATGATGCGCGCCATCATCTTGATCTCAGCAGCTACGCGTCAGCCGAAGCGCAGGTTGCAGCCATGTCGGATGATATTGCCTATCACGGCCATGATCTGGATGACGGGCTGAGAGCCGGTCTTCTAACCTTCGATGATATTGAAGATCTTCCCCTGGTGGGTGATGCGCTTCGGGCGTCGCGTGAGATGGAGCGTCGCACGGGTCGCGAAGCGATGGATCAGGCACAGCGTGTCCGTCATGAGACAATCCGCGTGGTGATCAACGCCCTCGCGACGGATCTCACGGATCAGACGCGCCGTAATCTTGAGGCTCTTGATCCGCAGTCCGCGGATGATATTCGCCATGCCGATCATGCGGTTGTGGCGTTCAGTCCCGAGATGCGGGAAAAGAACAAGGCTATCCGCAAATTTCTTTATGCCCGCATGTATCGCCACTGGCGGGTTAATCGCATGGCGCGTAAAGCGAAGATCGCGCTGGCTGAAATCTTTACGATCCTTTCAGAAGAGCCCGGCCTTCTGCCAGACCCGCTCAAGGATCGTGCCAAGGCCGCAGATGATATGGAACGACGGCGTCTGGTGGCCAATTATATCGCCGGAATGACCGATCGTTTCGCGATGGAAGAACATCGACGGTTGACGGACCTCTCCGTGCTGGGCTGATAAAGCCCCTCCAAGACGATACAGGTTACAGGAATCGAGCTGAAATGGTCGCTGCACCCACTGCCCATACGACTGACTGCCTTTTTGCCCGCGCCAGAGACCAGGTGTGCGAGGCGCTGCGGTCCGTTGTCCCCGGCCTGCCGGAAGAGGTGGTGCAGCGCGTTGAAGTGACGCCGCCGCGTGACCCGTCCCATGGCCATATGGCGACCAATGCTGCTTTGCTGGCCGCAAAGCCAGCCAAGCGCAAGCCAGCGGAGATTGCGGCAGAACTGGTGCAGAAACTCGCCGACCTGCCAGACATAGATCATGCTGAAGCCGCCGGTCCTGGATTCGTGAACATGACGCTCAAGCCATATGTCTTTCAGGGAGTAGCGAAGGCTGTTCTGGAGGCCGGTGAAGCCTTCGGTCGTTCCTCGATTGGGCAGGGAACGCGCGTCAATGTTGAATACGTCTCCGCCAATCCGACTGGCCCGATGCACGTGGGTCATTGTCGTGGCGCTGTGGTGGGGGATGCGCTTGCAAACCTGATGCAGGCGGCAGGCTACAAGGTCACGCGCGAATATTACATCAATGACGCCGGCACGCAGGTTGTTGCCCTGACGTGGGCAACTTACTGGCGTTACCTGCAGGTTATCGGCACGGACATCGATGCTGACACGTTCAGCCCGCTGACCCCGAATGGTTTGCAGTATCAGGGTGACTATCTGATCCCGGTTGCAGAGAGTATTGCTGAAAAGCATGGTCGCGCTCTCGCCAACGATGATGGCAGCCCGGCTGATCCGTCTGTCTGGTTCGATATCATTCGCGCTGAAACGCTGGTGCAGATGATGGCCGCAATTCGCGAGGATCTGGAAGGGTTGGGCATCTCCCATGAAGTCTTCGCCAGTGAAGCGGAAACGCTGGCGAGCGGGCGGGTTGATGCCGCGATTGCCAAGCTGGAAAGCAAGGGCCTGCTTTATGAAGGCGTGCTTGAGCCACCCAAGGGCAAGACCCCCGAAGACTGGGAACCGCGCCCGCAAACCCTGTTCCGCTCTACAGATTTTGGGGACGATCAGGATCGTGCACTTCGCAAATCTGACGGCACCAACACCTATTTCGCCAATGATATCGGATATCACGCTCAGAAGGCTGAGAACTCAGACGTTCTGATTGACGTGCTCGGTGCGGATCACGGCGGTTACGTCTCCCGCATGCGCGCTGCAATTTCGGCGCTGACGGAKGGCAAGACCGGCTTTGAAGTCGTGATGTGCCAGATTGTGCGCGTTGTGAAGAACGGCGAGCCAGTCCGTATGTCCAAGCGTGCGGGCACGTTCGTGACGCTGCGCGATCTGCTGGATGAAGTCGGACGTGATGCCGTGCGCTTCACGATGCTGACCCGTAAGGCTGATGCACAGATGGAATTCGATCTGGACGCTGTTGTCGCCCAGACGCGTGATAACCCGGTGTTTTACGTTCAGTACGCTCACGCCCGCTGCCGCTCGGTTCTGCGTTCAGCAGAAGCGATGTTTGGTGCCGCATCCGTGACGCCTGAAGCGCTGGTAACTGTTGATCTTTCCGGTCTGACATCAGACGTGGAACTGGCCGTTCTGCACCGTATCGCGTCTTTCCCGCGTTCTGTCGAAGCGGCTGCTGCAGCGCGTGAACCGCATCGGATTGCAACGTATTGCATTGATCTGGCGTCTGATTTCCACACACTGTGGAATCGTGGACGCGAAGACACGACCCTGCGCTTTCTGCATGAGAATGATCGTGAGACGAGCCTGGCAAAACTGGCGCTTGTTTCTGCGATTGCCAGCACCCTGCGTTGCGCACTGACCATTCTTGGCGTTGTGCCAGTGGAGGAAATGCGATGAGCCCTGACAGCGAGAATGATCGCGATTTCCGGGATCCGGGTGATTACGGCGCGGGACCTTCTTCTCCCCGCCCGTCGTCTGCCCCGCGTGCGGAGCGTGAGCGCCTGAGCAACGACTACGATGATGACGCCCCACCGCGTCGTCGTGCGGCGGCAGCGCCGGAGACGGCGAGCCGCGCCGGTGGCCTTGCGTCCCTTCTTGGCAGTGATCCGGCGACGCGAAAGCTTGTCGGTGGTGCCATCGGCATCGGCGCCGTGTTGCTGCTCGCTGTCGGAGGATGGTCTTTGACAGGAGGCCATCACGGCGGAATTCCCATTATCGGCCCACCGCCAGGCCCTGTGAAAGACGTTCCAACCGATCCCGGAGGAATGCAGATCATGGGCAGTGATAGCGGCGATACGGATCTGACAGGCAACGGGGAAGCGCATCTTGCTCCGGGACCGGAACAGCCGGACGCGAAGGCGCTGGCTCGTCAGTATGGTGTGCAGCCCGGGACGCCTCCTGCGGCTCAGCCGGACAAGCCAGCAGCGCCCGCTGACGCTACGCCTCCTGACGGTGCGGCTCCGGCTGCTCCAGATGCTGCAACAGGCAAGGACAAGGCTGCCGCTGAACCGTCGGCTGTGCCTCCCGCGGCTCCTGAAAGCAAAGATGCCGCTTCAGCGCCTGCGGACGCCGAAACGCCTGAAGAGGCTCCAGCGCCCAAGCAGGTTCCAGCCATCAAGCCGCAGCCTAAGGCCCCTGATGCGCCTGTTCACAAAGCTGTTCCGCCAAAGCCTGTGCAGAAGCCCCTTCCGGCGCCTGTGGCTGAGCCAGAAAATGCTGTTCCTCAGCAGAAAACGGCTGCTGCTCCGAAGGCTGAGGCTGGCGGTGCACGCGAAGTTCAGCTTGCCGCGCTCGACAGTGAGGCCGCAGCGCGCAAGGAGTGGGACACACTGCGCCATCAGGCACCTGGACTGTTCGCAGGTCATTCACCGCTCTTTGAGAAGACTGCTCATGGGGACAAGACGTTTGTGCGGCTGCGTATTGGTGGCTTCGCGGATCTGAAGGCTGCCCGGGCGTATTGCGTGAAGCTGCACGCACAGTCCATCGCCTGCACTCCGGCACAGTTCTGAGAGGCCGGGCTTGAGCGAGGTTCTGCATCTGACGCTGGACGGGTTCGAGGGGCCGCTGGATCTGCTCCTTGACCTCGCCCGGTCCCAGAAGGTGGACCTCGCAAAAATCTCCATTCTTCAGCTTGTCGAGCAGTATCTGTCCGTTGTGGAGCAGGCCCGCGTGGAAGCAAGGGCACTGCGGCTTGAACTGGCAGCAGACTGGTTGGTGATGGCGGCTTGGCTCGCCTGGTTGAAGTCCAAACTGCTTCTTCCCGCAGAAAATAACGGGGAAGACGCTGAAGAAGCGGTGGAGCAGCTTCAGGAGCGTCTGTTCGAACTAGAACGTATGCGTGCAGCCGCAGCCTGGCTCATGAAACAACCCAGGCTTGGTATGGATGTGTTCCGTCGCGGTGAAGGGGAAGACCACACCGAGATTGACCGTTCGGGTCTGAGAGTGGACCTGTCAGCGCTGATTACAGCTTATCTCTCTGCCCGCAGACGTACGAACCGCAAACGTGTCTATGCGCCACGCACCCGCCGGTACTGGAGCGTGCAGGATGCCTTAGCCCGTCTGCGCCGCATGCTGGGCACAGATGCCGTGGCGGACTGGCAGACGCTGACGTCCCTTCTGCCCGAACATCTGGGGGAAGGGCTGGAGGCCGGTCCGTATGATCGCAATGCCGCTCTTGCGGGAACGCTACTTGCCGGACTGGAAATGGCTAAGGGTGGTGCGGTGGAACTCCGACAGCCAGAGGCTTTTGCTGAAATTGAATGGCGGGCAGTCTCGTGATGGCTTCCGATATGGAGCGCGCCTGCCTGCTGGTGGAGGCACTTGTTTTTGCCAGCCCTGAGCCGGTGCGCCTTTCCATCATTGCGGACCTTCTAAGTACACAGGGTCTGAAAATCGCGGCTACGGAAGCTCTGGCAGCAGTGGGAGAGCGTTATGCGACCCGTGCTATTGAGCTTGTTGAAGTGGCTGGAGGCTGGCAGTTCCGGACGCGCGCGGAATATGCGTCTGCGCTGACCAAGATCGTGGAGAAACCCCGTCGGCTCAGCCGGGGGGCAATGGAAACGCTGGCAATTATTGCGTATCACCAGCCGTGCACACGGGCAGAAATTGAAGCGATCCGTGGTGTATCCCTGGGGCAGGCTATTCTGGATGCGCTGCTGGAAGATAGTCTGATTGCGCCGAAAGGCCGAAAGGAAGTGCCCGGGCGTCCCGTTCTCTGGGGAACGACACCCATCTTTCTGGAGAGTTTCGGACTGCTCGATATCGGGTCATTGCCGAAGCGTGAAGACTTCCTGCTGGACAGGGCTCCCACTGAAGCAGCACCGGATGCGTCTTCACCCGTAGGCGAGACTGACGGGAAGGGCTAGGATTGTTGCATGTTTGACTTCAGTTTCTCTGAAATTGCCCTTTTTGTCGTCGTGGCAATGGTTTTCATTCGGCCGAAAGATCTGCCGGTTGCCATTCGTACACTCTCGAACGGTATCAAGGCGATGCGCCGGATGGCTGGTGAATTCCAGTCTCATATTGACGATATGGTACGGGAAGCGGACCTGTCTGAAGCGCGGGATCAGTTTCGGGATCTGAAGAACTTCAATCTGCGGGACCGTGTCACTAAGGCGATCGATAGCGATAATTCCATTCGCCGTAGCCTGGACATTGATACCAGCGGCGCAGCAGTGTCGTCCTCCAGTGTCAACGATCTGCCACGGGTCCCGGCTCCTCCACCGATGCCTCCATCGTCTTTTGGCGGTGGTGAGAGCCGCCCCTACAACGCGATGGTGCAGGATCAGGCGGAAGAAGAGCTCAATGATGACATTGTGGACGCGCCATCCATCCTTCCACCCGCAACAGCACGGCGCCTGATGCATGAGCGCCCCCGGTGGCGGGCGCCCGATATTCTACCGCCTGTCCGTGCGCTTCATCATGGCCGGCGCGTTGCCATTTCGAGCGCGGAGAAAGACGCATGACGGACTCCGATACGATCCAGGACACCCCGATGCCGCTGCTCGACCATATTGTCGAGCTTCGACGTCGACTGATCTGGTCCATTGCCACGTTCGTGATCGCCTTTGCGATCTGCTATCATTTTGCAGGCGATATTTACCGGTTTCTGGCGGCTCCTCTTGGCAACATCATGCGCGAGAAGGGTGAGCAGCCACACCTGATCTATACGGCGCTTTATGAGGCGTTCTTCACGTATATTCGTGTGGCGGTGTTTGGCGCGACGTGCCTGTCTTTTCCGATGATTGCCATTCAGGCGTGGATTTTCATCGCGCCTGGCCTGTATCGCAGTGAGAAGAAGGCGTTTGCACCGTTCCTCGTCGCAACGCCCGTCATGTTCACCATTGGCGCCGCGTTGGCCTATTACGTCGTGTTCCCGTTTGCCTGGAAGTTCTTCCTGTCGTTCCAGACATCGGGCAATGGTGGAATGGACATCGAACTTCAAGCCAAGGTGTCTGAATATCTGACGCTCGTAACGAAGATGATCCTCGCATTTGGGATCTGCTTCGAGCTTCCGGTGATCCTGACCTTGCTGGTGCGTGTGGGGCTGATCGGGACGGCGCAGCTCAAGAAATTCCGCCGTTATGCGGTGGTGGCGTCCTTCGCCGTGGCGGCCGTGATTGCCCCGCCAGATGCCATTACCATGCTGAGCCTCGCCATTCCGCTTGTGGCGCTGTACGAGGTATCCATTCTTGTGGCGCGGCTGGTTGAGCCGAAGCCCGTGACTGACGAAGAAGACTGACGGAGCCCTGAACCATGCATGACCTGAAAGCCCTGCGCGCCGATCCGGCCGCATTTGACGCTGCTCTTGAGCGTCGGGGCCTGTCACCGGTGGGGCAGAAAATCGTCTCGGAAGATGAAGAGCGTCGCGCCGCTCTGGCCGCGTTGCAGGAGGCTCAGGCGACCCGCAAAACGCTGGCGAAGGAAATTGGGCAGGGCAAGCGCACTGGCGCCGATACGTCCGCTCTGGAAGCGCAGGCGGTCGAACTGCGTGATCGGATTACGGGTCTGGAAGAGCGTGCGGCCATCATCGAAAAGAACATCGATGATGTTCTGGCGTCCCTGCCTAACCAGCTTGACCCATCTGTTCCTGATGGGAAGAGCGAGGATGAGAACGTCGTCGTTCATTATCGTGGTGAGAAGCGTGAATTCACGTTCGAGCCGAAGCAGCATTTCGAGCTGGGTGAAGCTCTTGGCCTGATGGACTTCCCGACGGCCGCCAAGCTGTCCGGGACACGCTTTGTCGTTCTGCGTGGCGCGCTGGCCCGTCTGGAGCGTGCGCTGGGTCAGTTCATGCTGGATACGCATACGACCGAGTTTGGTTACAGCGAGACCAGTGTTCCGCTTCTGGTGAATGATGCGGCGATGTACGGCACCGACAAGCTGCCGAAGTTTGCTGAGGATTCCTTCCGTACGGAAGATGGTCGCTGGCTGATCCCGACCGCTGAAGTTCCGCTTACGGCCTCTGTAATGGGCGATATTCTGGCCGCCGATGCGCTGCCGATCCGTTTGACGGCACTGTCCCAGTGTTTCCGTTCTGAAGCAGGCTCTGCGGGCCGTGATGTTCGCGGGATGCTGCGCCAGCATCAGTTCACGAAATGCGAACTCGTTTCCATCGTGAAGCCTGAAGACAGCGATGCCGAACATGAGCGCATGACGCAGGCTGCCGAGACCATTCTGGAACGCCTTGGCATCACGTTCCGCCGTATTCTGCTGTGTGCTGGCGATACGGGTTTTGGTGCGGCCAAGACGTTCGATCTGGAAGCGTGGATTCCTGCGCAGCAGGCCTGGCGCGAGATTTCCTCCTGCTCCAACACCCGGGCCTTTCAGGCGCGTCGTATGAAGGCGCGGTATCGGTCCGAGAACGGTCCGGCCTTCGTGAATACGCTGAATGGTTCCGGGCTGGCCGTGGGCCGGACCATGATTGCTGTCATGGAAACTTATCAGAATGAAGATGGCAGCATAACCATTCCTGAAGTGCTGCGTTCCTATATGGGTGGATTAACTCGTATTGGCTGAGGACCGTTTCTAACATGATGACACGCCGTTTCGCTCTTTCCCTTGTGGCAGGAAGCGCCTTTGTGCAGGTGGCAAAGGCTGATCCTCTGGAAACCTTGAGCGGGACGGTGACGTATCGGGAGCGTATGGCGCTTCCGGCCGGGGCTGTTCTGACAGTTCAACTGGAAGATATTTCCCGCGCAGATGCTCCGGCAATTATTCTGGCGGAGAGTCGTCAGGATATTCTTCATCCGGGCCCGATTGCTTACACGTTGCGTTATCCCGTGCTGAAAAGTGGGTTCCGATATGCTTTGCGTGCAGAAATTCGCGTAGGGAATACGCTGCTTTTCACCACTGAAGATTTTCATGGGCCTGATCAGCCGAATATTCTCGTTCGGCGCGTCTATTCAAGTGTAGCGCCATCCCTTTATGGAAGCTGGAGTGTACAGGCTCTGGATGGCAAGCCATTAGAGCAGGCGGTTAGAAAGCCTATATTAACGCTGGATCAAAATGGTCGCGTTTCAGGGTTTGGGGGCTGTAACAGACTGATGGGCCATGCCGTGATTAAGGGCAATGCAATACGGTTTGCGCCTATGGCTATGACCCGAATGGCCTGTATTGGCTCAGGCATGGATGTTGAAAGTCATTTCGTGAAAAATCTGGAGGATGTTCGATCCTGGTCTATTGGGCAGCGGGGAGAACTGTCTCTGAATTCACAGAGTGCAAACGCTATGGTTGTTTTGACTGCAACAGTTATTGATAGTCAAAAATAACAGCAGTTTTAAAAATATTTTTATTTTTGTTGAATCTTAAGTATCTGGCGCTTTAATTCGACCTGTCAGATTATTTTTAACTTCGGGGGCGGATAAAAATTATTTGCAAATTGATGAAGTTTTTCCGATAGCTGCGGGCTTGTTGATACCTTCTCAATCTGAAGAGCGTGCGTTTCAGGTGCTTGAAGGTACGGTGATGCTTGGGATGAAAAAAATGACTCAACCTACGGAAGAAAATGGGCCAGAGCGGGTCTCCCCGGGACTGGAGCTTGGACGCCGTATCCGTCTTCTTCGGGAAATGGTTGGACTGAATCAGCAACAGCTCGCAGATCGGGTCGGAATTTCGCGCTCGGCTGTAGCTTTTTGGGAGACCGGGCGCTCCGGGCATGTCGGTAAGCATCTGGGCGCACTGGCTGAGGCCCTCGGGGTGGATGCTGAAGTGCTCCTGACCGGCATGGCGTACAAGGAAATTCAGGAAACGCTGACACCCGATGAAAGCATGTTCCTCAACCTGTATCGGCAGCTGAGTCCGCTCATCAAATTGCAGGCCCAGAAATGGGTAGAACGGCGCGTCCGACAGGCTGAGGAAGCCGCCGAAGGCTAAGGTACTCCGAAGGGCAGGATGTTTCGTGCCCCTCGGAGCGGTTTTTCAGCTTCGTTTCCGGGGGAAGCCGCCAGGCTTCCCTTTTTTCTTGAAGCCATGCTTCGCCGGGTGCCCTGACTTTCCGGCAAACGGCTTGTCGCCCCGGCCTCTCGGCGTAAACCCGCCGCGCTGCTGTTTCTGGCTTTCGCGCATCCGGCTCTGGGTGCGCAGAACCTGCTCAATCCAGTCATTCAGGATCGACGTGTTGATCTCAGCGTTCTGCTGCGCGGGATAGGCTTCCGGGAAGCGCAATGCGAGCCAGCGCCAGGCGACAAGGCGCTTATGGCGCTTTTCGGCTCGTTCCAGCTCTTCACGGCCTGCCTGCTCTGGATGAGGCAGGCGACCCGTTCCCGGTGGCGGCACAGGGCGGCCAGCAGCGTGATCCGCTGCCCAGCTCACCAGACGCTGAATCCCATTGTCCCGCTCATCAATCGGGCACATGGCGTAGGTCCAGCGGATGGTCAGATCGAGGTTTTCTACGCCCTCCAGGGCTGCTGCAATCTCGAGAGACTGTTCCATGTCCGCCAGACGGTAGTTTGGATCATCCGGACGCAGAACAGCGTGCTTGATGCGTGTCAGAACGCCATAGAGGCTGTCGCTGCCAATTTCTTCAGCAACGGCACGCACGATGTCTGAGTCTGGCTGGACCAGTGGCCGCAGCTCCGTCACGGGTTCCGGAGGGGCTGCCAGCATGTGGCGAACGAAAGTCGGGCTTCCAGATTCTGCAAGAACGCAGACAAGGCCTTCCTCATGCTTGCCATAGCGGCCAGCACGACCACCGATCTGTTTGACCTCCTGCGAGATCAGATCGCGGGTCTGACGCCCATCAAACTTGCGTAGGGCGCTGAAGACAACGCGGCGGATGGAGAGGTTCAATCCCATTCCGATAGCGTCTGTCGCAATCAGAATATCTGCATCGCCATTGTTGAAACGGGCGGCTTCCGCGCGGCGCACTTCCGGGCTGAGGGCGCCATAAACAACGGCCACCCGGCGTCCACGGGCCATAAGCTCGGCCCGCATGTCCAGAACTTCACGCCGTGAGAACGCAATGACGGCATCGCCGACCGTCAATTCGCTGAGATGAACCGTTCCGCCAGCTTTGAGCGGACTTTTTCGTTCGAGATGGATCTCGTCCACCGGATCGTCACAGAGTTCGGCAATCCGTTTGACGAGCGGGATACAATCCGCAGCGCCAAGAATGTACACGTGCCGAGCTGGCACACCCATGATCGCAGCTGTCCATGCTGCACCCCGATCCGGGTCCGCCAGCATCTGGGCCTCATCAATGATAGCGACGTCCACCGGCTTATGGAACGGGCACATTTCGACCGTTGCTGCCAGGTGGCGGGCACCGGGCATTTCAATGCGCTCTTCGCCCGTGGCCAGAGATGCGGGGACGCCACGGGTCAGCAGAGCTTCCCGGAATTCATGCGCCAGGAGACGAAGAGGGGCGAGCGCCAGGCCACTTTCTGCATTAGCGAGCGCATTGAGCGCTGTGTAGGATTTCCCCGAATTGGTCGGGCCCGTAACGAGGGTAATGCGGCGTTTGAGAGAACGCGCCGTGCGGAAATGAGCTGCAAAACGATCCAGCGCTGCAACGCGGGCAATGGCGGCATTGCCGACTTTGGTGCCACGTTCCAGCTTCTCCGGACGATCCGGTGTGCCGCTGCGCCACTCGGGAAGGCGTGCACGAAGCTTCTTCAGTTCGTCTGGATCGAAGAAGAACAGCTCGATGCCGTCATCACGTGTTTCGCGCTTGGCAATGGGAAGACGGTTTTCCGCCACCCATCGCAACGCTTCACGCCGGGAACAATGGAGAATGCCCGGGACTTCTTCAAACCCGGCAAGATTGGCTTCCCACTCTTTCAGGCGTTCGAGCTCACGCTCCCGGCGACGTTCTGCACGAGCCTGAATGTCAGCCTGTTCGCGGGCACGGCGCTCTTCCGCCAGGCGGAGATCGTCTTCGAAGCCGAGGTCAACGCTTCCGAATGCGCTCGCAATACTGCGGGAAAGCTTTTCAAGCTGGCCGCCAGACAGGATCAGTCCGGCATCTGCAAGATCGGCACGAACCTCTTCGAGAACGCTGCGTGGCGAGTCTCCCAGATCCTGCCAGCGTGAGACCAGCACATCCTCTAGCGTAAGGCGCAGAGCCGCGATGTCGGCACGGGGGTCGTGCGTGCGTGCGGCAGCTTCCTGTGTGTCTGCCTTCGTGACCCAGATTTCACCAGCACGGCGGGCCACGTTCATGAGCTGGGACGCCCATGTCTTACGCCGTACGACGCACAGCGCGTCGATCAAGGCCTCGTGGGGGAGGGTCGCCTCATTGCCTTCAAGCCGCCGGGCGACCTGTCGGAGCAGGGCTGGCCGCTCACGAGGGGTAATATCCAGAGGTGTCCCGAAATCGGCTACAGCCTGGTTCAGGGCACGTTCGGCGGGAGAGAGGGGGGCGTCGCTCACGGAGTCGTCTGTCATGAAAAGACTTTTGCGTCATTCGGCTAGCAGGTTCAACGCGCATGGGTTTTCCGAAACGTGATGATTGCGCTAAAAGGTCCGGCTCTTATCAGGTCCGAGACCTGTTATCCGTGCCACACCGGAGACAGAAACCGATATGTCCACCCCGAGTTTTGCCGCCCCGACTCCTGAGATCGACGAACCCATTACGGGCCTGACGCCGTATGAAGGCCATCCGAAACAGTATCGTCTGGCTGAACCCAGCAAGGAATACGCTCATCTGTATCCTGCAAAGGTTCTGACCGTTCATCATTGGACGGACCGTCTTTTCAGCTTCACCACAACGCGTGATCCGGGCCTGCGGTTCGAGAACGGCCAGTTCGCGATGATTGGCATTGAGGTCGAGGGCAAGCCGCTTCTGCGCGCCTACTCTATCGCATCGGCCAATTACGAAGACCACATGGAGTTCCTCTCCATCGCCGTGCCGGAGGGGCCGCTGACGTCCCGTCTGCGTCATGTGAAAGTGGGCGATACGGTTCTGATCGGTCGCAAGCCGGTGGGGACACTGCTTCTTGATAACCTGAAGCCAGGTCGTAACCTGTACTTCCTGTCCACAGGCACAGGCCTGGCGCCGTTCATGAGCCTCATCAAGGACCCGGACGCTTACGAGCGTTACGAGAACGTGATCCTCAGCCACACAGTCCGTATTTCGGGCGAACTGGCTTACGAGAACCACATCCGCCACGAACTGCCGGAGCATGAGTTTCTGGGTGAGTTCGTTGCCGACAAGCTGAAGTACTATCCGGCTGTGACGCGTGAAGACTATGCCGTCACGGATCGCATTACGAAGCTGATCGAAAGTGGCAAGATCTTCGAGGATCTGGGCATCGACAAGCTCGACCCTGAGCATGATCGCGTCATGATCTGTGGTTCGCCGGAAATGCTGGCAGATACGGAAGCGCTTCTGGAGCGTATGGGCTTTGAGGAAGGCAACATGAGCCGTCAGGGTTCTTACGTTGTCGAAAAGGCGTTCGCAGAGCGCTGAGACCACAGGCACGGAAGGCCGGGATTTATGCAGGAATTCGATCTTTTCGTCATCGGAGCCGGATCGGGCGGGGTACGCTGTGCGCGTATTGCTGCCCAGAACGGCGCGCGCGTCGCGATTGCGGAGCGTCGTCACTGGGGCGGAACCTGCGTTAATCTCGGCTGCGTGCCGAAAAAGCTGATGGTTTATGCGGCGGAGTATGGCCGCGAGATCGACGATGCCCGCGCCTATGGCTGGGACGTGACGCCGGGACCGCATGACTGGCGCACGCTGATTGATGCCAAGGACCGCGAGATCGAGCGCCTGAATGGCATTTACGTCTCAATGCTGAAGAAAGCTGGCGTTGAGCTTTTCACGGGCGATGCGCGCTTTGTGGATGCGAACACGGTTGAAATCGGCCCGTCCCAGCTTGCTCCGGATGCTGCGGTTCAGACCGTTCGCGCAAAGAACATCGTCATTGCGACGGGTGGTGCACCGACGCGCCTTAATATTCCCGGTGCGGAGCACGCGATTGTTTCGGATGATGCGTTTCATCTGGAGAACCGGCCCGAGCGCGTTGCCATTATTGGCAGCGGCTATATCGGAATTGAATTCGCAGGAATTTTTGCGGGCCTCGGCTCGCAGGTGGACTTCGTTTATCGACAGGATCTGCCGCTGCGTGGGTTTGACGAGGAACTGCGTCGCCATATGGCAGAGTTGGTGCCCTTGAATGGCATCACGTCTCATCCGGGCAGCACACCGGAGCGGATTGAGAAGACTTCTGAAGGGTATCGTCTTCACCTAAGGGGTGGAAAGGTCATCGAAACCGACTGCGTCTTCATGGCGACAGGACGCCATCCAAACCTGACATCCCTGCGGCTGGATCTGGCCGGGGTTAAGGCTACAGACGGTCGCATTGTCACGCGCATTGAAGATGCAAAGACGAACGTTCCGGGCATTTATGCCATTGGGGACGTGACCGATACCTATAACCTTACGCCGACAGCTATCGCCGAGGGTCATCTTCTGGCGGAGCGTCTGTTCGGTGAGACGGGGCGTGAGTGGTCTTTTGCCACGACACCCAAAGCCGTGTTCTTCAGCCAGCCGCTCGCTTCGGTGGGTTTCACCGAAGAAGAGGCTGCCGAACACCACACACTTGATATCTACACCTCGTCCTTCACGCCGATGCGCCAGTCGCTGTCTGGTCGTAAGGGCAAGGCATTCATGAAGCTGGTTGTGGATTCAAAAAGTCAGGTCGTGCTTGGTGCCCACATGATCGGACCGGATTCACCAGAGATCATTCAGGGGCTGGCCATTGCCGTCACAGCAGGTCTGACCAAGCGAGATCTTGACCGCACGATCGGCCTTCACCCTACAAGTGCGGAGGAGTTCGTAACCATGCGGACGCCAACGCGCCATGTTCCTCCTTCCTCCGACAAGCAGAACTGATACTCCGATGGCTCATGACGATCCTTTGTTGCCCCTGAAGATCATGAGCCATTACACAGCAGGGCAGGTGCAGGCGTGAAGCTCGGCTGGCTGTTTGCGCCGTCCATCACGTCCGTGATGTTCGCCCTGCGCACGACGATCGCCTCCCTGCTGGCTCTAGCCATTGCGTTGTGGATGGAGCTTGGTGAGCCACAATGGGCCGCCATGACGGTCTGGATTGTGGCCCAGAACTCCCGCGGAGAAAGTATTTCCAAGGGTCGGTGGCGTCTTGTCGGCACGGTCGTTGGCATGGTTGCCGCCATCGCCCTGATGGGAATGTTCCCGCAATACCCTTGGCTATTTCTTCCCGCTTTGGCGATCTGGGTCGGGCTTTGCGCCGGGTTTGCCACCCTGACGCATAACTTCCGAGGCTATGCACTCGTTCTTGCCGGTTATACCTGCACCATCATTGCCCTTGGCGCCGTCAAGGAGCCGGACAATGTGTTCAATATCGCCATGGCGCGCGGAACATACATTTTTCTGGGCGTGATCTGCGAGACGGTCATGGGAATGGTGTTCGTTCCCAATGTGGCAGACCGCGCCCGGGAAGAACTGCGAAAGCGGTTACAGGCTATTCTCACAAAAGCCAGTGGTGCCCTGACGGATGTTCTGAACCAGAAAGCCAACGCCACAGATACGCTCTGTGCCCTCATGGGATCGCTTCAGGCATCAAGCGATCAGATCGAGTTCTCCCGGATCGAAATTCGCAGTCAGGGCAACGAGGTCGAACATGCCTATGTGACGCTGGGCCTCGTGGCGCGTGTTCTGTCGCGCGGACTAGGGCTCAAGACGCGTATGACGTCTGTGTCTCATATTCCGGAAGCACTTCTTCCGTTTCTTCACGACATGGGGGTTGCCCTTGAAGGGCTGCCAGCACGTCTGGAAAGCGATCGTCGCGGCATTGCAGCTCTTGTTCAGACAGAAGCCTTACTTGCTGAATGTCGAGGCCGAATGCAGGCAGTTTTGCCACGCGACGATGAAGATTCCCTGAATGAAGGCATTATTCTGACCGGCGTGGAGGTCATGATTTCGGACCTCTGTGAAACACTGCGTTCCTATCGCGCCAGCGTAGATGGTGCCCCGATTTCCGAACGTCATCGCCTGACCCGGAATACGGACTGGCGAGCGGCTGCCCGAAACGGGGTGCGGACCATGGCTGCGCTTCTTTTCGGGGCGTATGTCTGGGAAGTGACGGCCTGGCCGCAGGGAAGCGTCTTCCTGACCTTCATTGCGGTGGTCTGTGCCCGCTTTGCAACTTTTGAAAATACCGTCCTGCTCAGCGCGGCGTTCTTCTACGGAGCCGTTTTCGCGGCACTCGCCAGTGTCATTCCCGTCTTTGTCGTGATGCCGGTCACAGCCAGCTATGCGTTTTTCTGTCTGACAGTGGGCTTCTTCATGATGCTCGGCGGTCTTGCGACCCGGAACCCGGGCACGGCAGTGATGGCGGCGTCTTACGGCACGTTCTTTCCTTTCCTGCTCGGCATGGACAATCAGGGGCGTATGGATGAGTTGTCATGGCTCAATACGACCATTGCGCTGCTGCTCGGTCTCGGGGCCGGTGTGGTCATCTTCCGTGCGGTTCTGCCATTTACGCCGCGTCGGGCCGCGGAAGTTCTTCGCTATCAGCTTAAGCGCAGTCTGCGGCGACTGGCGTTACCGGGTGTTGTGATGGACGAATATGTCTGGATCAATGATGGCACGCAGAGCATGGAACGTGCGGTTCGCTTCGCTGGCTCTCTGGAGAGTGATCGGGCGGAGGAAATGCTACGTGGCACTCTCTCGGTCATGACAGTGGGGCGTAACGTGCTGATGCTGCGCAAGCTGGCTCAGCATGGCAGTCTGCCGGAGACCGCTGTGGCAGCGGTGGATGGTCTGATCCGAAATCTCTTGCGTCGGAAATTACCGCTTACCCATACAGCCGCAACAATTGAGCCCACGTTGACAGAGCTTTATGCCCTTGAGCGGGCGTCTCAGGACCCGTCCATTCGCCATGATCTGGTTCTGGCGATTGGTTCCCTGCTGATCGTGCAGTCAGAACTGCCGACCAGCAGGGCATTTCTCAGGGCAACGACCTGAGCCGGGAGGTCAGGACGCCAGGAATTCCAGCAGGTCTGCATTGACCTGCTCGGCATGGGTCAGGAACAGCCCATGTGGCGCCCCGTCATATTCACGGAAAATCGATCCCGGGATCATATCGGCAGCCCGGCGTCCGGCGATATCGGCCGGGACTGCCGAGTCAGCCGTTCCATGGATGATGAGCGTCGGAATGGTGAAGGACTGAAGGTCCCCGCGGAAATCCGTTTTTCCCCAGGCATCCACACAATCGAGCGTCGCCATTGGGCTCGCCATGCTTGCCAGCGTGAAGGACCAGTCGAGCACGCCTTCACTGACCGGATGGTGCAGCATCGTTGTGCCATAAAAACCTGGAAGGAAGCTCTTCAGGAAGCCAAAACGATCCTGTCGGATTTCCTGCTTGATACCGTCAAAGACGGAGATATCCACCCCATCAGGATTATCGGCGGTCTTCAGCAGGAACGGAACGATGGATGCCAAAAGGACGGCCTTGGAAATTCTGGCTCGGCCATGGCGTGTCAGATAGCGGGCCACTTCGCCGCCGCCCATTGAGAAGCCAACGAGAGTTGCGTCCCATAGATCAAGCTGTTCCAGAATGACGGCAAGATCATCAGCCAGAACGTCATAATTGTAGCAGTTGATGGGGTGGCCTGAGAGACCAAAGCCGCGACGGTCATAGGTAATGACGCGGTAGCCGGCTTCGACAAGAGCGAGGGTCTGTTTTTCCCACATGTCGCCGGTCAGTGGCCAGCCGTGGATCAGAACAACCGGGCGTCCAACGCCCATATCCTTCACATGAAGGCTCGTTCCGTCAGTAGCAGTAATATACGGCATGGAGTCTGCTCCTCATACGATCTGGCTGGATGATACCAGCCGCATCCTGAAGAGCAGAACCCCGGCGCTGAAGATTGGTTTCGTTTTACCAGCCGTTGCCGCGTGGAGCCACATAGCCGTTGCCGGTGGCATCACCGAGCTGGCCAGACTGGGTGTTGTTGCTACCCTGATAGGCCGACCCGAATTTGGAAAGATTAGCCCCCGTTACGCTATCGCGCTCCACACCGGCTTCATGATCCGGATCTGGCCCGTGCTCGAATTCCGTGCTCGGGGCATCCTGGTAACCAGGCGGGAGGGACCGATGACCGCGGGCACGGAAATGCTCGCCACCATTGGCTTTCTGTTCGGCGCCAGGCACCTGGGACTGAGTGGTGTTCTGCGAGGGCGCTGCATCATAAGGCTGGCCGAAAGTGGCAGTCTGCGCCTGAGCCACCCCTCCCAGTAGAGCAGTTGCCAGCAGGGCGTGGCAGAAAAAGCGGGAAGAGGGCAGCATGGGATCTGGTCCTGAGCCAATTCATGGAAATCAACGGCCCCATCACCATATGGAAAGCAGAACCGCATATTTTTTTATAATTGGTCCGCTTGGGCTGAGGTTCAAGAGTTCTTTTCATCTCGAATTATCGGAGCAGGAGGAAGACGTGGAGGATCTCTTTGCTGGAATGCGGGGCCGTACGGACCTTGGAAGCGGTGCGGTCTGGCTCCCTAGCTTTGCCGACTCCGTTGCAGAAAAGCTGTTGCAGCATGTCCATCTCCTCTCTCACGCTTCCCCTTTCCGCTTCATGATGACGCCGGGTGGTCGGCCTATGTCCGTCGCCATGACCAGTTGTGGAGCCTGTGGGTGGTACACGGACAAGCGCGGATATCGGTATGTTCGGCAAGACCCGTCGACTGGTCATCCATGGCCGGAGATGCCGGATATATTTCGTCACATCGCTGTAGCCGCAGCAGTTGAGGCAGGGTTTCCAGATTTTTCTCCCACGTCCTGTCTGGTGAACCGCTATGAGCCGGGCGCGAAGATGGGGCTCCATCAGGATCGGGATGAAGACGACCTGGCATCTCCGATTGTGTCTGTTTCTCTGGGCGTTCCAGCCCGATTTGCTTTTGGCGGTATGCTAAAGACAGACCCGCTCAGGCGCTTTGATCTGAGGCATGGAGATGTCGTGGTCTGGGGTGGGGCTTCCCGGCTGGCGTGGCATGGCGTTTCCCCTGTGCGTGAAACATTCCATCAGCAGACAGGTGCCATGCGTTACAATCTAACTTTTCGCGCTATCAACCCGGCGCTTTTTCAGCCATAAACAGCGCCCCGCAATTTTGTTCACTTCCCGACCCCCGGAGGGCATTCAATGCACCCCTCGACCAAGACCCAGACGTCCACCAACACGATGTCATGGTCTCCTGCAAGCTGGCGTTCCCGTCCGATCGTCCAGGCCCCGTCTTATGAAGACGAAGCTGCGCTTGCTGCTGTCGAGGCTCGTCTGCATCGATATCCCCCGCTGGTTTTTGCGGGTGAAGCCCGCCGTCTGAAGACACGTCTGGCCGCAGCATCCCGCGGTGAAGCCTTTGTGCTTCAGGGTGGGGCCTGTGCGGAAAGCTTCGATGAATTTACGGCTGATATCGTCCGCGACACCTTCCGCGTGTTGCTTCAGATGGCTGTGGTTCTGACATTCGCCGCCAAGGTGCCTGTCGTGAAGATTGGCCGTATGGCGGGTCAGTATGCCAAGCCGCGCTCGTCCAATACGGAAACGATCGATGGTGTGACGCTGCCGTGTTACCGCGGTGACATCATCAATGGTCCAGAATTTACGGCGGCTTCCCGTATTCCTGATCCTGCCCGCATGGAAACGGGGTATTTCCAGTCCGCTGGCGTTATGAATCTCCTGCGTGCGTTTGCAAACGGCGGCTATGCAAACCTGCATCAGGTCCATAGCTGGAACCTCGGCTTTGTGGAGCGCTCACCGCTCGCAGCGCGCTATCAGGATCTGGCGCATCGTATTGATGAAACGCTGTCATTCATGCGCGCCTGCGGTTTCGACAGTGCCGCATCCCAGATTGATGAGACGGAATTCTACACCTCTCACGAGGCGCTGCTCCTGCCATATGAGCAGGCCCTGACGCGGATCGACAGCACCAGTGGTGACTACTACGACTGCTCGGCGCATTTCCTGTGGATCGGGGATCGCACCCGTCAGCCGGATGGCGCGCATGTCGAGTTCCTGCGTGGCGTTCAGAACCCGATCGGCATCAAGGTTGGTCCGACAACCACAGTTGAGGATCTGGAGAAGCTGCTCGAAATCCTGAACCCGAACGATGAAGCCGGCCGAATCACGCTGATTTCGCGCATGGGCAAGGATAAGGTTCGCGAGCATCTCCCGCCGCTGCTCGATGCCGTCATCAAGACGGGTCGTACGGTCACATGGCTCTGCGACCCGATGCATGGCAACACCACCACGACATCCAGCAAGGTCAAGACGCGTTCGTTCGAGAGCATTCTGGGTGAAGTGCTTGGTTTCTTCGATGTGTTTGAAGCCGCAGGCCGTCGTCCGGGTGGTATCCACCTTGAAATGACAGGTCAGGATGTGACCGAATGCATTGGTGGTGCCCAGTGTCTGACGGAAGCTGATCTGGGTGATCGGTATGAAACATTCTGTGATCCGCGCCTTAATGCGGAACAGTCGCTTGAAATGGCGTTTCTACTTGCGCATGAACTGACAGGCCGACGAGCAGGAAAGCAGGAATGAATTCTTCCGTTTCTCAAAGCGCATTAGAACGGTCCAGCGGTGCCATTGGCCCGCTGGATCAAAAAACAATTGAATCCAGGACAGACGCCTACTTCGGGCGAACCCGAAAAATCGTCGAACATTTTGGTGACGCGAAAGTCACCTATGCGGTTTTTATCCGCCGCCCGGTCATTGCGGCCTGTGGCATAGCAGTGACCTGGCTGCGGAATGTGGCCAAGGCCCAGAATTTCGATCTCCATATCCGCGAAGTTTATGAAGAAGGGCAGTGGGTCGGCGCGGGTGAACCGCTTCTGTATCTGACTGGCCCGTTCACAAAACTGGCTCCTCTGGAAACTCTCGTCCTTCAACGCCTGGGCGCTGCTTGCGTGGCTGCCCACAATGCTTACCAGATGGCCATGGCATTACCGGAAGTCCCGTTTCTGGCGATGGAAGCGCGCCATTGCGCGGGCTACGAGATGCAGGAACAAATGGGCTATGCGGCAGCCGTCGGCTCCCGTGCCGCCCAAAGGGAAGGGGCGCGTGGTTTCATTGGTAATGCCAACGACGCAACGGCAGGCTTCTTTGGGCAGGAGCATGGCCTTGGGACGATGCCGCACGCCTTGATCGGTTATGCCGGTTCAACGCTCCGGGCGGCCGAGATGTATGCTGAGGTGTACCCGAATGACCCCCTGACCATTCTGGTAGACTATTTCGGGCAGGAAGTGACGGATGCGCTGGAAGTGTGTCGACGTTTCCCGGAAAAAGCTGCTGCCGGGCAGTTGAGTGTCCGCCTCGATACGCATGGTGGGCGCTTTCTGGAAGGGTTGGACCCACAGTCGTCTTACGCCGTGCTGGAACGCTACACGCCGGGCACGATCCGTCGTTACCGCTCTGACGCAGAACTGCGGGATCTGGTTGGCACGGGTGTTTCGGCTGCTGCAATCTGGCGGATGCGCGAAGCTCTGAACGAGGCCGGTTTTCCGAAGGTGAAAATCACGGTGTCGTCAGGGTTCAATGTGTCCAAGTGCACGAGCATGCGGGATGCTCATGCGCCGATTGATGTTGTCGGCAGTGGCTCTTTTATTCCGGATCGTTGGTCCGAAACCTATGCAACGGCAGACATCGTGGCCTATGACGGCACGCTTCGCGTCAAGGTTGGGCGTGAATTTCTGCTGAACAAGGCAAAAGCCGAACAGGAGGTCTCATGAGTGACGAACCCGAAAACCCCGGAACAGAAACCGCCGGGCAGGGCCAGTCCTGGAGTGTCAGGATCATCGATCTCTCCGGTGCATCCGAAGATGACACTGTAGAAGTTGTAAAAGACTTCATGGACCTGATGCACGCCAATGCTTATGCCCGCGCCTATGTGCGAGACAGTATTGAGCGCTGCCGTGTTTCCGGTGCGACAAGTCGTGAAGTGCTGGAAAGCTGGATGGCTTTTGGTGAGAACGCGGAAGTTGTTGATGCGGGAGATGATGGCTGGAAGTCGTCCACGGAACTGGATGACTTTGTTGCCAATCGGGCGACACCCATGGAGCGCGACTGGCGCGCTATTGATCCGCGTCGTCTCGTGGATGACGACGAGATTGCTGGTCCTCCAGACGATGACGAAGATGATGAAGGTGATGACGAGAACACTCACGAAGTCATCCGTCACTGAACATTGTTGCCTCAGCATGGTTCTTGGCATGCTGAGGCGATAGCCCCGCCGCAGAAGGCGGGTCACAAAATATCCACATGACTTGGGGTTTGTAACTGTTACGTTACATTGACCGATACACTGATGAAGTCATGTCGATGCATATTTTTCAAAAGACATTTCTAGCGATTTCCCTGCTTGCGGGTCTGGGCTGCTCAACGGCTTATGGCGCAGACGTTGGGCGCGAAACTTTGCCAAATGGTTTGCGGGTCGTTGTGGTCCGCAATCCGATCGCGCCTGCTGTCAGCGTGCAACTGACCTATATGGTTGGGTCTGCTGAGGCTCCGAAAGGCTTTCCAGGAACAGCCCATGCGCTTGAGCACATGATGTTCCGCGGGACGCCAACGCTCAGCGGAAATCAGCTTTTAACAGTTATAGGAACGCTGGGAGGTCAGTTCGATGCTTTTACGCAAACCGACCTGACTCGTTACCACTGTTTGATAGCGGCGCAGGATCTGGATGTTGTCCTGCATATGGAAGCGGACCGGATGCAGCATCTCTCACTGGATGCAGGGCTCTGGGCGAAAGAGCGGGGTGCGATCGAGCAGGAAGTATCCAGGGATCTTTCGAGCCCTAATTTCAGGCTGAAAGAACAAATGAATTCTATTCTGTTTGAAAACAGTGGCTACGATCATTCGCCGTTAGGAACCCGGCCGTCTTTCGAGGCGACAGACGTGAAGCTCCTACGAGATTTCTACAGTAAATGGTATGTGCCCAATAATGCTGTTCTGGTTATTGTCGGAGATGTCGATCCGGCTGCGACCCTGAAGCATGTTGAACAGATCTTCGGGTCTATTCCCGCACATCCGCTTCCAGAGCGCCCGAAGGCTCCTGTTGCGCCGGTTGTTCCCCAGTCCTTGAGTATGCAGTCAAATTATGCGGTCGATGGGGTTGGGTTGTTCTGGAGAGGGCCCACTCTTCGCGATAGTGATGCTCCGGCTGCAGTTCTATTGGACGCAGTTCTTTCGAACCGTCGTGGGCCCCTCTACAAATTGGTGCTGCAACATAAGGCACTGTCGGCGGACTTGGGTATCGCCCGGGGGCTTCACACGGGAACCGTTCAAGCATCTTTGACAATTCCCAAGGGGGGCGACCCAAAGGCGGCTATGGCCCTTCTCAAGGCGACACTTATTGAAATTCGGGCCAAGGGTGTATCGGCGGATGTGCTCGAGGGTATGAAAAAAGGGGCGCTTTCCTCTAAAGATTTTGAAAAGAACTCCATTGCAGGGCTCGCTAGCCAATGGTCTGCCGCTCTGACAGCAGAAAATTTCGATAGCCCCGATGCTGTCTACGATCGTTTTGCGAAAGTGACTGTGCAGGACGTCAATGCTCTGGCGCGTAAACTGCTGGATCCGGAACGTGCCGTTGCGGTGACGATGCTGGTATCAGATCATGCAGTTTCGCCAGCAGGAAAAGGCTTTGGTGGTGCAGAATCCTTTGGCGGTCAGGCGGGCGCGACAGGGCCGCTGCCTGATTGGGCCAAGCCGATTGAGAATGTTCCCGCGCCCCCAATCTACGACGCGCCGGATGCAGACTTCATGCTTCCAAACGGTCTGCGGGTGCTGGTGCGAACCAGGCATGTCAGTCCAACGGTGTTTTTGTTTGGGTACATAAAGTCCGACCCTGACATGCAGGCCCCAACCGGAAAAGAGGGCGTTGCCGCCCTGACAGGTCAGTTGTTTTCGTTCGGCTCAGTTACACGAGACCGGGAGACATTGGAGAAAAATCTGGATGATCTGGCAGCTACTGCAAGAGGCGGTACCAATTTTTCCATTCGGAGCCGGACACAGGATTTCGGTGCCGCCCTTACCATTTTGGCAGACCTGGAACTGCATCCGGCGTTCCCCCAATACGCGTTTGATTTGATACGTCAGAACATGATCCGTCTGCAGGCAGGTGCTGAGCAGATGCCTGCCTATCGTTTCCAGCGAAGCATCACGAACACATTGATGCCGGAGGGTTTTCCCTCTCGTCGCATGCAAACCGTGAAGACACTATCGGATCTGACCCGTGATGATGTGCTGTCCTATTACACGTCCGTCTATCGGCCAGATATGACGACGATAGAAGTTGTTGGTGACATTTCCGTTGAAGAGGCACGTAGAAAGATCACAGCGGCCTTTGGGGGTTGGAAAGCCCGTGGACCAAAGCCAGATGTGGATTTGCCAGCCCTTCCATTGCGTACCCTTCCGGAAGTCCAGTCCATCAATGATCCTGTTCGGTCACAGAATATGGTGATTATCGCACAGGCGAATGCCCACGGATGGAATGATCCTCAGCGTTACAACATGATGCTGGCTGATACCATGTTAATCAACGGCCCTGACAGTCGCCTGTATCAGGATCTGCGGATCAGAACGGGATATGTTTATACTGTCGGATCGATGGTCTTTGCCCAGAAAAATTTTGGAACCTACAGTGTGAGTTTCGGGGCTGATCCGGGCTCCGTGAAGGTCGCGCGGCAGCATGTTTTGCAAGAACTGCAAAGCATGGCAGCAAAGCCAGTCCCCGTTGAGGAACTGAACAGGGCCAGAGCACATCTGATCCGCGAAATGATTATCTCAAACGCGACCATGGTGGCGCCCAGTCGCAGGGACGCAAATCTGATGTTGCGCGGACTTGGCTGGGAGCATTTGAACGATGCTGCCAGAGCCTATCAGGCCGCGACCCCTGAGAGCGTTCGTGATGCTTTTAAGAGCTATGTCCGCCCGGATGAATTTGCGACGTTCGTATTGGGGCAGATGCCTCAAGGTTTGAATTAAGAGCAGGATATTGCCGCTTGTGAATAATAGAATTCTGGTCAGTGCCTGTCTGTTGGGTCAACCAGTCCGATATGATGGTAAGGCAAAAACCCTTCTGCATCCTGCGCTTCAACGATGGCAGGACGAGGGGCGACTGATCGTGGTTTGTCCGGAACTGGCGGGTGGCATGTCTGTGCCGCGGCCTCCAGCAGAGATAGAAGAGTGTCAGACAGGCGGAAATGTCCTGAAGGGCGAGGCGCGCGTCATGGATACTTCCGGAGCGGACGTTACGGATGAATTCGTCGCCGGTGCACGCATCGCGCTCAACGTTGCTCAAATGCAGGGATGCAGGTTTGCATTACTGATGGAGGGCAGTCCGTCCTGCGGAAGCCAGACGATTTATGATGGCAGCTTTACAGGCCATAAACATGCCGGTGCGGGGGTAACGGCAGCTCTCTTGCGGCAGAATGGCATCCAGGTTTTTAGCCAACATACAATCGAAGATCTTGAAGCGGCGTTGCGTCTGGCAGATTGAAACCGCGCTCTCCGATCTGCTGAGTGCAATTACTACGGATTTGTCATTAAGCACCCGTTTGACCAAGCGGCTCAGCAGTCTAAATTCAGGGTATGAACAGTCTGCACCCTTTCGCGCCTGCTGGCCCGTCCGCTCCTCCTGCCGAGAGCGCTACGCCGCCCCGCTGGGACCTGTCCGATCTCTATGCGTCGCTGGAAGACCCTGCGATTGAAAAAGATTTCGAGTCTTTGACGGTTGTGGCAAAGACTTTCAGCGAAACCTGGAAAGGCAAGCTCGGTCAGGCAGAAGGTGCTGCTTTGGCGAAGGCATTCGCAGAGTATGAGCGGATCGAGGAAGGGCTGGGGCGCATCGGCTCCTTCGCCCAGCTGGGTTTTGCCGCACATACGACAGATCCGGTCTGGGGCCGCTTCACGCAGGGCGTTCAGGAGCGTGTCACTGACATTTCCGCTGACCTGCTCTTTTTCTCGCTGGAACTGAACCGTCTGGAGGACGACGTTCTTGCTAAAGTGTCAGCGGCGCCAGAAATGGCCAAATGGCAGCCGTTCCTGCGGGATCTGCGGGTGTTCCGTCCTTATCAGCTCTCGGATGAAGTTGAGCAGGTTCTGATGGACAAGTCCGTAACGGGACGAAGTGCCTGGAACCGGCTGTTTGACGAGACAATGGCGAGCCTGACCGTCACGCTCGATGGTGAGATCAAGCCGCTGGGCGCCGCGTTCAATACCCTGACGAGCTCAGAGCGCGAGAAGCGAGCCACGGCTGCCGAGCAGATTAGCACTGTATTGGCGGACAATTCCCGCCTTCTGACGATGATCACCAATACCCTCGCCAAGGATAAGGCGATCGGGGACAAGCTGCGTGGTTATCCGCGCCCGTCCAGCAGTCGCAACCGTGGCAATATGGTTGAAGACGAAGTTGTGGACGCGCTGGTCAGCGCCGTTGATGAGGCTTATCCGCGCCTTTCCCATCGTTATTACGCGATGAAGGCCAAGTGGCTCGGTTTGGAAAAGCTGGAACACTGGGACCGGAACGCACCTCTGCCGGGCGTGGCTGACACGATTATTCCGTGGGAGAATGGCAAGGAGATCGTCCTGAATGCCTATACGGGTTTCGATCCGGCGCTTGGCGATCTGGTAAACTGCTTCCTGACGCACCCGTGGATTGATGCGGAAGCTGCGCCGGGTAAATCTTCGGGGGCGTTCGCACACCCAACAGTACCCTCTGTCCATCCTTATATTCTGATGAACTATCATGGTCGTGCCCGCGACGTGATGACGCTGGCTCATGAGCTTGGGCATGGGGTGCACCAGATCCTTGCGGGCCAGAAACAGGGTTATCTGAACTCCGCGACGCCTCTGACGCTGGCTGAAACAGCGTCAGTTTTTGGTGAGATGCTGACATTCCAGTCCCTGCTCGACCGGGAAACTGATCCGAAGCGCCGCCGTCATCTTCTGGCAGCGAAAGTGGAGGACATGCTGAACACGGTAGTCCGCCAGATCGCGTTCTATCAGTTTGAAGTTCGTGTGCATGATGAACGGGCTAAAGGCGAGCTGTCAGCCGAACAGCTTGGTGCCATCTGGCGTGACGTGCAGGAACGCAGCCTCGGCCCGGCGTTCCACTTCACACCGGACTACGACGCCTACTGGTCCTATATTCCGCACTTCGTGCATTCGCCGTTCTACGTATATGCCTATGCGTTCGGGGATTGTCTCGTGAATGCGCTGTATGGTGTTTACCAAGATCAGCCAGACGGTTTTGCTGATAAATATCGCACCATGCTCGAAGCAGGCGGAACACTACGCCACAAAGAACTTCTCGCTCCGTTCGGTCTTGATGCGACGGATCCGGGTTTCTGGCGTAAAGGACTGGATGTGATCTCGGGTCTGATTGATCAGCTCGAGCAGGAGGGCTGAAAATACCATGGCGCGCGATCTCGATAATACCGGTTTGATGGGCGAACTCCGCCGGATGGCTCGGACATCTGGTGCAGTCGGCGGCATCGCTGCGCGCCTGGCTGGTAACCGTCTTGGCATTAAGACCGATAAAGGTGTCCACGCGGAAGGTTTGAAGTCCTCGCTTGGCAATCTGAAGGGGCCGCTCATGAAGGCCGCTCAGCTTCTTTCTACTATTCCCGGCGCCCTGCCGGATGAATACGCGGAAGAACTTGCTCACCTTCAAGCTAATGCCCCCCCAATGGGCTGGAACTTCGTACGCCGTAGGATGATGGCGGAACTTGGTGCTGGCTGGGAAAAGAACTTTCGCTCCTTCAGTCACGAAGCCGTTGCGGCGGCGTCTCTGGGGCAGGTGCATCGTGCCCGTCTGGTTGATGGACGCGAAGTGGCCTGCAAACTCCAGTATCCGGACATGCAGGGCGCGGTGGATTCCGATCTGCGGCAGTTCCGTGCGGCTCTAGGCGTGTATAAGCGGTTTGAGACAACGATCCGTCAGGACGAGGTTTACACCGAATTATCTGACCGGCTTCGGGAAGAACTGGATTATCGTCGGGAAGCCAGCCATCTGCGCCTGTATCGGGACATGCTGTCCGAAACCCCGACTGTGACCGTTCCGGCCCCCATTGAGGAACTGTCCACCGGGCGTCTTCTGACGATGGACTGGGTGTCTGGTCGTGGCATGAAGGCGGTTCTGGCGTCTGTGGCGACACAGGAACAGCGGGACGATATGGCGCGGGCGTTGTTCCGCGCCTGGTACACACCGGTTTATCGCTATGGTGTCATTCACGGTGACCCGCATATGGGCAATTTCACCGTGCGCGATGATTACGGTCTGAACCTGCTGGATTTCGGGGCCGTCCGCATTTTTTCCCCTCGCTTTGTCGAAGGTGTTGTGGATCTGTTTGCGGCGCTTCGGGATAACGACGAAGACAAAGCCTTCCACGCCTATAGCAAATGGGGCTTTGAAGGCTTGTCACGTGAGACGGCTGAAGTTCTGAACGAGTGGGCACGCTTCTTCTATCGGCCGCTCATGACGGATCGGGTCTGCTCCATGCAGGAGAGCAATGATCCGGCGGAAGCCAAGCAGGTTCTGGAACGGGTCTATGATGGACTGAAGCGAACGGGCGGTGTGAAGCTGCCGCGCGAGTTTGTTCTGATGGATCGTTCGGCGATCGGTTTGGGAAGCGCTTTCCTACGTCTGGGAGCTCGTCTGAACTGGCATCAGATGTTCCAAGAACTCATTGAAGGCTTCGATGTGAATGCTCTGGCTGAGCGACAGAAAGAAGCTTTGGCCAAAGCCAAGGTGCCACCTGCGCTATCCTCACTCTGAACGCAAAAAGGGTGTCTCCCATGCGGAAACACCCTTTTTTAAATTTTGTTCAAGGTGATGATCGAAGGTATCGTTAGTTTATCTTGTCAAGAATAGCTTTGGCGCTTTCGTTCCACGGAACGGGTTTGAAGTCTGAACGCACCTGTTGAGTCCAGGCTTTCAGGCCATCGGCATCCTCAATGGTCTTACGAACGAGCGTGTAGGCCTCGTTGATATTGTCGGGGTTGAAATAGCGGGTGAGCTCTCCCCCGGCTTCTGGAATGGATGTTGTCCCTGATGCCAGGCAAGGGCGTCCCATGGAGAGACTTTCTGTCACCGGCAGGCCCCAGCCTTCGAAAAATGAAGGAAAGATCGTGAAGCTGCAATCAGCGTACAGACGTCGCAGTTCGGCATCAGTAGGATTTTGAACGAAACGGATTTTCCCATCCAGCCAGCGAGCGTTTTCAAGCTGCTGCATGAGATCTGAAACGAGCCAGCCTTCTCGTCCCGCAAAGACGAGAGTGGGGACGCTTTCTGCGGGCATGTCCTCAAGCAGTTTGCGCCAGACCCGGAAAAGCAGGACATGGTTTTTACGGGCTTCGATGGTGGAGACGAAGAGGACGTATGGTTCCTGCACAACGGGTTCAGGAGCCATGGGAGCATCCGCGAGACCAAAGCCCGTACCCAGCGGAATGGTCTGAACGGTGACATTGGTGCCAATGTCCTGTTCGGCCAGATAGGACTGCACATCGCGCGCTGTGGCATCGCTATTTGCGAAAATCATGTCTGCCAGTGGTAGAATTGCGCTGTGCCAGGCCTTGAAGGTCATGATAATCCCACGGTCGCACCATTCGGGATGACGAACCGGAACCAGATCATGCATGAGCATTCCGAACGACATACGCAGTTCATCACGCATCCATCGGATGCTCTGAACATAGTTTGGATGATGCCAGGGCGCTCCAAGAGTCAGAAAAACATCGCCGGGCTGGGCGGCATCAGCTAGCCTGGTCCCTTCATCGTACTGGATGGAGGATTGCCCTTTCTGACGTTCCTTTATCTTGGAGCGGCCCATGTCCAGAGCAAGGTGAGCAAGGGCGCGGGGTAGCGTGCTGAGTTCCCGGAGTGCCCAGCTTTCTGCTCTAAAGAAGGTTGTCAGAACGTCCTTTGAGGCAATTTTGTCGATCGGTGGTGTAACGGGAAATGATCCGGGGGAGGAAGAGCCCGTTTTGGCCGTCTTGCCTTCCATGATCTGCCGGAACAGGGTCTCAATAGACGTCCAGTCCACAGTTCGGAAACCGCGAGGGTCTTCGGAGTCTGGGCCCCGGCGAACGAACTGGACTTCATGTCCGCGGAGTTCCCGCAATCCTGCGCTGATCTCGAAAACGACACGTTGAATTCCGCTCGGTCGACTGTGATGCAGAAGGTGGAACAGAAGGTCGTCAATATCTACCCAGAGCGTCATGATTGGTCCCCGCTCAGATAGGCGGCATGACAGGCGTCCAGCACGGCATTTGCACTGTCTTCCCACGGAACGGGTTTGAACTGCGTGCGGACCTGATCCTGCCAGACTTTCAAGCCGGCCCTGTCTTCGATTGTCCCGCGTACAACACGATAGGCATCGTCAAAATCTTCCGGATCAAAGTAACGGGTCAGCGGACCGCCAGCTTCCGGAATGGAAGTTGAATTGGATGCCACGCAGGGGCGGCCATTCACGAGACTTTCGGTAACCGGCAGGCCCCAGCCTTCATAGAGAGACGGGAAAAGAGTGAACATGCAGCCGTCGTAAAGGTGGGCTAGTTCATCGTCACTGGGGTCGCGCAGAAGGCGAATTTTCCCGCGGAGCCATTCCGTGTTTTCAAGTTGCTGCATGAGGTCAGAAACCAGCCAGCCAACGCGTCCTGCAAAAACGAGCGTCGGAACCTGATCTCGCGGCAGGTCAATGACCATACGCCGCCAGATCCGAAACGCCAGCAGGTGGTTTTTGCGGGCTTCAAGGGTCGAAACGAACAGCACATAGCTGTCTTTTGCGGGAAGTCCTTTGGGTCTTTCGCCTTCAGCGTGTCGAGGAGGCCCAAAACCACTGCCAATCGGAATAGTCTGGACCGGGCCCTGCAATGTCAGGCGTTGTTTGCGAGCATATTCCTCGACACTGTTGGCTGTGGAGTGGCTGATTGCCAGGAGGCGTCCGCACTGTGGCAGGGTCGTGTCCAGCCAGTGTCGGAAATCGCAGATCAGAGAGAGGGCACACCATTCCGGCCTGACGGCAGGAATGAGATCGTAAACAAGGAGAACAGGTTTAACGCCGAAGACCTTGCGGAGGCGCGCCAGACGCTCTCCAAAGTCTGGCTCGGACCATGCGGCACCAAGGATCAGGAAAATATCACCCGGCTGAGGGGAGGCATCAGAATCCGCTGATACAGAGGCAGCAGAAGGCTGAGTAACGGGCGCTGGTTGAGCGGGCGCAGAAGATGTGCGGTGCAGTTTCGAACGTGCATAACGTTTCAGTAACTGCAATGCACGCAGTTGATTGACAGCAATATTCAGAAGAGGACGTGCGAGTTCTGGCGGCAGACTTTCAAGGCGCCGGATCAATGCGTGACGGAGTCCGCGCAGGAGCGAACGAGCATTCTGTCGTTTTTTGGGTGCGGTTTTGCGTGTAGAGGCAATTTTTTCTTCCGAACGGACAGAAAAAAGAGCTTCCAGTTCCTCAAAAGAGACGGAGGAGAGAAGGTGTGTCTCCCCTTGGCCGCGGCGCGTCAGAACAATGCGGCCAATACCAGGTTTCTGGGCAGCCTGCTGCCGAATGACATGCAGTATTTCAAAGACAACGCGCTGAATTCCGCTGGGGCGCGCATTGTTTTCGAAGTACTGAAAGATGTCTTCAACGTCGATCCAGATAATGTAATCTTTGTTCATGGGTCCAGGCTAGCTTCAGTAGAGCCGAAGAAAACGGCAGTCATTCAAGGTATTTTGAGTGATGATTGTAGAATAAGTGTCCTTGGGTGAGCAAGGGTGAGGGGCTAACTTACCAGGTGTCGATAAATTGTTATTTATTTCTCGGTATTACTTTGTTTTTGACATAATTGATCAGGACGCCACCGATCAGATCGCATCTGAAGCAGAGGCAGATATTAGACGTCTTTGAGAGAATGGGGAAAGGTCTGTGTTCTTCAACCTGCCTGCGTGACAGTCCAATCTAAAAGCCTCGCCGTTACTGGGTTCTTGATATGGACACACAAAGCCACTACTACTGAGGCGTGAATATTTGCACTTATTGGAATGAGCCTCTGTGGGAAGCCAGTTCGGCGAGAGTGGACGGACCAATGCGAATACCTTCAATGCCAGCAGCGTCAGCCGCCTGAATATCGGTAGGCTGGTCTCCAAACATCACACATCGGGCCGGGTCCAGTTCACATCGTGTGATTAAGTCTAAAATCATTCCGGGTGCTGGCTTACGGTCAGGACTCTGCCCCCGATACTGTTCCACCACCGCTTCTGGATGCATGGGGCAGTATCGTCAGTCATCAATGGTGCCACCGTGTTTGCGGATATTCTCGATGACCCAGTCCATAAGCTGTTTGAGATCGTCTTCAGTGTATAAGCCGCGGGCAACGCCCGACTGGTTTGTGACGATAAAAACATGATGGCCGCTATCCGTCATCTGAGCGATGGTTTCGAGAACGTCTGGTTCCCACTCGAAGCGCTCGCGTGTTCCAACCCACCCATGATCGCGGTTGATAACGCCATCACGGTCAATAAACACAGCTGGACGGCGTAGTCTCTTCGGTACATCGTTTTCGGCCAAGACCCAATCTGCAGGCCCGCTGAGATCATGGATGTCGCTGGGAAGGGCAGACCCTTCAGATCTCCACAACGAACCAGAGTTGGTAGAACATCCTGCTCCAGCGAGCAGTTTCCCGTCAAATGCTGGAATATAGAGTGATCGAACAGGGCGAACAGTAACGTCCTTCATAGTGACAGACCATTCGCGGTAGCTTGCTGTAGGCTGTCTCTGTAAATATCGCCCAACGTTTGCAGCCATGGAATAAGAGGGGCCCATCCGAGAGTGCTTCTGGCGAGGGTGGCATCGCCGCGTGCGATAGGGGTGTCGGAAGGGCGCAGGCGGGTGGGGTCGATGATAATATCAGCCTTGATCCCGCTGATAGCGATCAGATCGTCCAGAATGGACCGAATGGATCGTGTCTGTCCGGAGCAGAGATTGAGGATTGTACCGCGTTCGAGAGAGGGGGCGGTCATCAGGACATCAAGATACGCATCGCAGACGTCCCGTACGTCCAGGAAATCACGTTGGGCATCAAGGTTACCTACGTGAATTTCCGGCGGCTGAAGTCCCTTGGCAATGCGAGCAATCTGCGAGGCAAAAGCCGGGACGACAAAATCGACTGACTGGCCTGGACCCGTGTGATTGAATGGCCGCATCCGGATGACATTCAGGCCCTCTTTCGCCATGGCGCCCAAAGCAAGGTCGGCTGCGGCTTTTGTTGCTGCATAAGTATTGCCAGGAGCAAGGGGAGCATTTTCCGTGACGGGAAGGCCGCGCTGGAATGTGGAGCCGTAGGCTTCAGCCGTTGAGGCGAAAAGGACTGTGCCTTCCGGGGCATGGCGCTGCATGCTTCGTGCAACATGGAGCGTGCCGTGCAGGTTGACCTGCCAGGCATGATTAGGGTCCTGCCTGGCGTCGCCGATGCTTGATATGGCCGCAAGATGAATACAATGGTCCGGCTTACAGGCCGCAATAGCGGTATCAACCGCTTCTGCGTCACGGATGTCTGGACTGGAAGAAAGGATCTCGCTTTGCGGAAAGCGAGCCTTCATCCGGTCTTTTAAATGCTGCCCGACAAAGCCCCGCTGGCCCGTAACAAGAATACGCATGAAGCGTCCTTAAATAGTCGCCCGGTTGCGATGGCGGGCGAGGTCAGCGTCCACCATTTCGGCAACCATGCTTTCAAGCGTTGTCTCGGCTTCCCAACCAAGAACTCTTTTGGCCTTACTTGCATCCCCCAGTAGAACTTCTACTTCGGCTGGACGCAGGAAGGCCGGGTTTGTGACCACATGGTCTTCGTAGTTGAGGTCTGCGTAAGAGAATGCGATGCGACAAAGGTCGCGAATACTGGTGGTACGGCCGGTAGCGACGACGTAGTCGTCCGGCGTGTCCTGTTGCAGCATGAGGTGCATGGCGCGAACGTAATCGCGGGCATGCCCCCAGTCACGCGTTGCGTCCAGGTTACCGAGCGGCAGTTCCTTTGCCAGCCCCAGTTTAATACGTGCGACGCCATCCGTGACTTTGCGGGTTACGAATTCGATGCCGCGCAGGGGACTCTCATGGTTGAAGAGGATGCCCGATGAAGCATGCATCCCGAAGCTCTCACGATAGTTCACTGTCATCCAGTGAGCGTAAAGTTTGGCAACGGCGTAGGGTGAGCGGGGGTAGAACGGCGTATTTTCGTTCTGAACCGGCTGCTGGATCAGGCCGTACATTTCAGACGAAGATGCCTGATAGAATCTGGCCTTGCTCTGCACGATACGCGCCGCTTCCAGAACGTTGACGGCGCCTATGCCCGTTACATTTCCCGTGAGAAGCGGCTGCTGCCAGGAGGCCGCGACGAAGCTCTGAGCTGCGAGATTGTAAATCTCGTCCGGTCGCACAGTTTCCATGATACGGATTAAGGACGAAAGATCGGTCAGGTTGCCATCGATCAATTCAACATCGTCAATAATTCCGAGCCAGCGAAGTCTCTCTCCGACTACATCTGCAGAGGCAGAGCGACGCAGGAGACCTACAACGCGATAGCCTTTTCCAAGCAGAAGCTGGCTGAGATATGCGCCGTCCTGGCCGGTGATTCCTGTGATGAGGGCTGTAGTCATGGTTTTCCTGATCTCGGTTCTGGTACCGATCCGCGCCAGTCATCTGGCCGCATGAGTCTGTTGTGGGTTAGCGCTTTAGGCTGAATACGGTCAATGCGTGGGCGCATGATGTTGTGGCGGAAGATGCTGGCAAAGGAGCGTGTCCGTTGTGCAGCGGGCGCACGTGCCCCCTTCATTCTGCATCAGAACTGGGAGATTTAAAAAATCTCTTTGATCAGATCATTTCCAATGCTGAACCCTGCACCGGCTTCCACGGAGCGCGCAAAACCGGAGTTAAGGATATTGGAGAAAAATCCGTTGTCAGATGCCTGTTCAACAGCCTGAACGGGTGGTTGAGCAGTGTAGGACGATGATGCAGTGATCGTCTCTAGTTGGCTGTTCGCAGCATTTTCGAGTGCAGCGTGCAATTGCTGAAGCAGGTTGGTGACCTGTTGCTGCTCCGCCTGAAAGGACAGAGCCAACTCACGCAGGTCCAGAGACCACTCACGAGCCTGCAAGTCTCCGGTCTGTGCGGCAGTCTGCATCTTGCCTCCCAGCGACTGAAGCGCCTGGGCGGATTGCTGGGCCTGTTGTTGAAGCTGATTGTACGTCTGCTCGATCGTCTGGACGTCCATGATCGGTCTTCCCTCCGAAATGTGCTCGCCTCAATAGCGCGAGAAAACGAGTCTCACTATCCATTTTTAGAAATGTTATGTCATAAATTGAGTTTCGCAGATTTCTGTATTCCCGGGACACGCGCTTGGCGCAGTGGCTTTGGTTCTGGAAACAGAAGATTGGCAATCATCACGATTTTCATCATTCGTCATTGCAGAACGAAACGACAGGCCCGGTGAGACGCTCTTGTGATGTTCCCGTTTCTTTCCCATCTTGGACCCTATGGCCAAAAAACCTTCCGCGCTCCGCAATGCGACCGAAATGCCCCTGACGGCATTCATCCCTGAAAAGCAGCCCACCAAGGCGAAGACGCGGAAGTTTGTGGTCAAGGCTGACTATGAGCCCGCAGGGGATCAGCCCACCGCAATCGGGGAGCTTGTTCAGGGTGTAGAGGCGGGAGAGCGGGATCAGGTTCTGCTTGGTGTGACGGGGTCGGGCAAGACGTTCAGCATGGCCAAGGTCATTGAGCGGACACAGAAGCCTACCTTGATCCTTGCGCCAAACAAGACGCTGGCTGCCCAGCTTTACGGCGAGATGCGGCAGTTTTTCCCCGATAATGCTGTCGAATATTTTGTCTCGTACTACGACTACTATCAGCCGGAAGCCTATGTTCCACGGTCAGATACGTATATCGAGAAAGACAGCCAGATCAACGAACAGATCGATCGGATGCGCCATGCGGCAACGCAGGCTCTGCTGGAGCGGAATGACGTTATCATCGTTGCGTCCGTATCCTGCATTTACGGTATCGGTTCGGTTGAGACGTATTCGAAGATGGTCGTCCGGCTTGAGGTGGGCGGCGAGATTGATCGCGAGAAGCTCATCAAAGCCCTTGTCGAGCTTCAGTATCGTCGCAACGATGCGGCCTTTGAGCGCGGGACATTCCGTGTGCGCGGTGAACAGATCGACATTTTCCCTGTTCAGAATGAAGACCGCGCCTGGCGTGTCTCTCTGTTCGGGGATGAAATCGATCAGATCACCGAGTTTGATCCTCTGACGGGAAACAAAACGGCTGATCTGGCTGAGATAAGCGTTTACGCAAATTCCCACTATGTGACACCGCGTCCAACGCTGAATCAGGCCATGATCGGGATCAAGAACGAGCTCCGGCAGCGGCTTGCGCAGTTTACCGAAGAAGGAAAGTTGCTGGAGGCGGAGCGCTTGTCACAGCGGACGACGTTTGATCTGGAAATGATCGAAACGACGGGGGCGTGCAAAGGGATTGAGAACTACTCCCGTTACCTCTCAGGCCGTGGCCCCGGTGATCCGCCGCCGACGTTGTTCGAATATCTACCGGAAGATGCTCTTCTGATTGTAGATGAGAGCCACGTCACAGTGCCACAGATTGGCGGCATGGAGCGCGGAGACAGGGCGCGAAAATCTGTCCTGTCTGACTTTGGATTCCGGCTGCCATCCTGCATTGATAATCGCCCGCTCGCCTTTGGTGAGTGGAATGCTTTCCGGCCGCAAAGTATCTTTGTCTCGGCAACGCCTGGACCATGGGAAATGGAACAGACGGGGGGTGTGTTTGCCGAGCAGATTATTCGTCCGACAGGTCTGATTGATCCGGTAACAGATGTGAAGCCCGTGGAAGGTCAGGTTGATGATCTGCTGCACGAAGCGCGTGAGACGATTGCCAAGGGCGGACGCATTCTTGTCACAACGCTGACCAAGCGGATGGCGGAAGATCTGACGGATTATCTGGGCGAAGCGGGGATCAAAGTGCGTTATCTGCATTCTGATGTGGATACGCTGGAGCGGATCGAGATTATTCGTGATCTGCGTCTGGGTGCTTTTGATGTTCTGGTCGGGATCAACCTGCTGCGAGAAGGTCTCGACATTCCGGAATGTGCCCTCGTCGCCATTCTGGATGCAGACAAGGAAGGATTCCTGCGATCCCGGACATCGTTGATCCAGACAATCGGCCGTGCAGCCCGTAACGTAGATGGTCGAGTTCTGCTGTATGCGGACAAGATGACGGATAGCCTCAAATTCGCGATTGAGGAAACCGCTCGGCGACGCGCCCGGCAGACCGAGTGGAACGACGCTCATGGGATTACGCCTATGACGGTTCGTTCCAAGATTGGTGATGCGCTGTCATCTATCTTTGAGCAGGACTACGTCACTGTTGCGCCTGACGATGCTGGCGACACGGAAGAATTCGTTGGCAAGTCTCTGCCTGTTACGATTCAGGAGTTGGAAAAGCGGATGCGCGAAGCCGCCGCCAATCTGGACTTCGAGCAGGCTGCCCGGCTGCGTGATGAGGTGCGGCGTCTGGAAGCTATTGATATGGGGCTGGAGCCACCGCCGCTGGCAACGTCTACCGCCGGGCGACCGGGGGGCGGGAAAAAGCCAAAAGGCCCAACGCCCCTCGGGCCGGGCGGGGGCGGTTATGACCCGAACAAGCGCAAACGTGGCGGGCGTCGCTGATCCGGCTATATGAGGGCCCCGGGTTGCCCATGACCGACCGCCATTATCAGGATTGCAGACTGTCATGATTGAACTGAGTTGCGGCAAGAGCCGGCTCACTATTCTTCCCGAAACCGGAGGCTCTGTCGGCCTCTGGCAGCGGGATGAAAAAGATATTTTTCTTCCAACCCCGAATGACGCTTTGCGCGCACTGAACGGAGTAGCAGTCGGTGCGTATCCTCTGATTCCGTATTCAAATCGTATTGCCAATGGGCGCTTTTCGTTCGGCGGCCAGAGTTATGATCTGGCTCCGAACATGGCGGATCATCCGCATACGATTCACGGCAATGCCTGGGAGCAGGCCTGGACTGTTGCTCATCAAGGGGAAGGCCATGCCGTACTGACGCTCGATCACGTCCCGCAGGACAATGATCAAGCGTGGCCTTTCGCCTATCGTGCTGCTCTGTCTTACCAACTGACAGACGCAGGTTTGGACGTGCAGATTGCCATTGAAAATCGGGGTGAGGCGGAGCAGCCAGTCGGGTTTGGTTTTCATCCATTTCTCGCCGCAGATGAAAACGCAACGCTGTCATTTGACGCTGAAAAGGTCTGGCTGACGTCTCCGGATGGCCTGCCTGCGCAGAGTGTTCCCTGTGACGAGGAGTGGTCTTTTCATACGCCCAAGCCTGCTCATGATCGTTTTATCGATAACTGCTTTGCAGGATTTGGCGGGCGGGTTGTTTTGAAGCGTCTGGACGATGGGCTGGCAGTGACGGTTGAGGCAGACCCAATCTTCAAGCACGTGGTCGTCTTTACCTCCCTAGATAGCCCGTTTGTCGCTGTGGAACCCGTTACGAACATGACAGACGCCATTAATCAGACTGATGTTGTCGCCAGCGGGCTCCATTTCCTCAAACCGAAAACACGGATTGGTGGTCGGATGTGCTTTCGGGTTCAGGCGCTCTGATGTCTGAAAAAATACCACTCTCTCATTATCTTTCCCCGCGCGGCGCGGAGGTGATGCGAGCGGAACTCAAGGAGCTGGCGCAGAAAGAGCGTCCGCGCATTGTCGAAATCGTCTCCTGGGCCGCAGGCAATGGGGATCGATCTGAGAATGCCGATTATCAATACGGCAAACGCCGATTGCGAGAGATCGACCGCCGTCTGAGGTTTCTGGGAAAGAGACTGGAAAATGCCGTGATCGTTGATCCAGCGGCGCAGACCACGCGGGATCGGGTCTTTTTTGGCGCGACCGTGACCTATGTCGATGAGGACGATGTCGAACACACCGTAACGATCCTCGGTGTAGACGAGTCGGACTTGGTGCGAGGGGAGGTCAGTCTCATTTCACCCATCGCACGTGCCCTGATGCGAACCCGTGTCGGGGATGTGGGCATGTTGCAGACGCCTCGCGGCCCTGTCGAAATCGAAATTCTCAAAATCACTTATCCTGAGCCACAGGGTTGAAAGAGGGCGTCGTGCAATCTGAACCGAGTGTTGGATGTGGCGCTGCCATTCTCGTGGATGGAAAGCTTCTGCTGATTCGTCGTAAAAAGGCGCCCGAAGCCGGATGCTGGGGACTGCCCGGCGGTAAAGTAGATCTGTTTGAGCCTGTTTCGCGTGCTGTCGAACGGGAAGTTGCAGAAGAACTGGGCATTACGATCCAGGCTCGGGACATGCTGTGTCTGGTCGAGCAGTCCGATCGGGAGAGCGGTACGCATTGGATCGCTCCCGTCTATCTGGTGACGAAACTGACCGGAACGCCGAGGCTTATGGAGCCAGAAAAGCATAGTGATTTTAGCTGGTTTCCTTTGGGTGAGCTTCCATCTCCCCTGACCACACCGACAGTGCAGGCTATGGCCGCTTTGCGTAGCCGGGCCGACATCTTTTGAGAGCGAGCTGTGGGTGGCTTTGAAAAAGCCATTCTGGCCGCTACAGAATAAAATCCCATTTTTCCTTAGCCGGAGTTTCCGACATGTCCCGCTCACTCCGGGTCGCCGTACAGATGGACCCGTTAGAACAGGTCAACATCGATGGCGACTCCACTTTTGCCCTCATGCTTGAAGCGCAGGCGCGTGGACACGAGCTCTGGGTTTATCCTGTAACAACGCTCAGTCTGATTGAAGGCCAGGGCAAGGGCGGCCGCCTTCAGGCGCGCGCGCGCCGGGTTGAGGTTCGCCGTGTCCGCGGAGATCATGCGACGTTTGGGGAAGAAGAAATTCTTCCGCTGGGCGAGACCGATGTGATTCTGATGCGGCAGGACCCGCCGTTTGACATGGGGTACATCACCGCGACCCATATGCTTGAGCACGTTCATGGGGTGGGCGAGGGACTGTCACTGGTCGTGAATGATCCAGTCGCCGTCCGGAATGCCCCGGAAAAGCTGCTTGTCACGCATTTTCCGCACCTTATGCCGCCGACATTGGTTGCATGGGATAGCCGGGATATTCTGGCATTCCGCGAGCAGCACAGAGACATCATCGTCAAGCCGCTTTACGGCAATGGTGGTGCAGGAATTTTCCGTATCAAGCCGGATGATGAAAATCTGAAGGCTCTGTTGGAAATGCACTTTGCCCGCACCAACGAACCGTTGATGATCCAGCGCTACGAGCCCGCTGTCCGTCTGGGTGACAAGCGCATTATTCTCGTGGATGGTACGCCAATCGGTGCAATTAACCGCGTTCCTGCTACGGGTGAAGCGCGGTCAAACATGCATGTTGGCGGGCGCGCAGAACGTGTGGAACTGACGGAGCGGGATCGGGAGATCTGTGATTCGATCGGTCCGTACCTTCGTGATCACGGCCTGATTTTCGTCGGTATTGATGTGATCGGGGACTGGCTGACGGAGATTAACGTGACGTCTCCGACAGGCTTGCAGGAACTGGATCGCTTTGAGGGCATCAACAGTGCCGGGCTGGTTTGGGATGCGATTGAGCGGCGCTATCCATCCTGAAGTGAAGGAACAAGAAAGACGTCTGGGCGGTACAGCTCAGGCGTCTTTTTTCTCTGTTTCAGGGGGCACCGCATCATAGCGGATAGGAAGCCGCAACTCGGGTGCAGGCTCGTGCTGCGCTTCCGGTGGTTTGTCCTTTACAAAACGATTATCCCACCATTCCGTGATTTTTCCCCGAAAATGGAACACGTAGACGCCGGCCCATGTAACGAGGCAGAGCACGATCAGCAGAAAATTCAGCATCCGGGACCTCCAAAACGGTGAAAAACGGGTAACTCGCCCGTCATCCGCAACGCGTGTCTTGCCAGATGCATGTCTGGAAGGGCAAGAAGGACCCAACTGAACGAAGTTTCCGGACAAGCTCTCCAGTCTTGATGGGGAGCGGACACAGAAGGTCGCATATATTATGTCTTCAACCCTCTCCCCGCGTTCTGCACTGGATGCGGAGGCCGTCAAGGCGGCCTATCGTCGATGGGCGCGAGTTTACGATACTGTTTTTGGTGGTATCTCCGGCTATGGACGCAAGAGGGCTGTTGAAGCCGTAAACGCCCTCCCAGGAGAGCGGGTTCTTGAAGTCGGCGTTGGGACAGGTCTCGCGCTGCCGTCATATTCTCCGGATAAACGCATTACCGGCATTGATCTGTCGGAAGATATGCTTGACCGCGCACGTCAGCGCGTTCTTCAGGACCGTCTGACCAATGTCGATGACCTGCTGGAAATTGATGCAGAAGCCACGACTTTCGAAGACAACAGCTTTGATATCGCCGTTGCGATGTTCGTGGCGTCTGTCGTCCCGCATCCTGATCGTCTTCTCGCCGAACTGAAGCGTGTTGTTCGTCCAGGCGGTCACATCCTGTTTGTGAACCACTTTCTTGCAACAGGTGGGCTACGCCTGACGGTAGAGCGCGGCATGGCCCGTGCGTCCCGTTCGCTGGGGTGGCATCCAGACTTCGCAATCGAGTCTCTTCTGCCGCCGGAAGACCTGAAACGCGCGACTATGACGCCTGTTCCACCTGCCGGGCTGTTTACACTCGTGACATTGCCGCAATGCGAGAGTAAAAGCGACGCCGCAGCCCTGGTCGCCTGATCGGCGTATGGCTCCGGTTAAGCCGGCGCCGAGTATTCCGACGCTCGCTGCGGTATTCCTTGGCAGGGACCGACTACGCGATCATGACTTATCAGGCCTTCGACTCTACCCCCGCTCTTTCCAATAGACGGATCGGCGCATCCTTTATTTTACTGGCACTGTTTGCTGGTCTTCTGGGTGGGTCGTTGGCTCTGCCATTCCTTCAGATTCATCCGACTGCCGGGCAGGCGTTCTGCCACGGCATTCTGATGGCTTTCTTTGTAATCTGCCCGGCTGCGCTCGGTGGATTCGGCCAGTGGCTCCTCCCTGCCGAGCTTGGAACAGACAGAACGACTCTTCCGGCTCTGACACTGACGGGCTTCTGTTTCCTGTCATCCGGCATTGTGCTTCTTCCAATCCAGCCAATCATTGCACTTGCGCTCTGGGCCGTGGGTGTTTTCGCTGTTGCGCTGGATGTCATCACAACTTTTCTCGAAGGGCGTGTTCTTCAGTTCCGGAAGCTCTCTCCATTGGCTTGGTCCATGCTTGCGACAGCATCCGGTGTGACGATTGTCGCGCCTGTCCTTGCTGCAATCATGACGCGGATGATGATCAATGGTGCTCCGGCCAATGCTGCTCATGAGCTGGTCAGCATGCTTCATCTTCCAGAAACATCTCTGATGCTGACCCCAGCGCTGGGGTTGGTTTGCTATCTGTTGTCATCCAGCCGGAATAAGCCGGGACTGGCTGACCGGCTGGCTCCGTATGCTTTTGGCGTGATGGCTGTCGTGGGCCCGCTCTTCTGGATGGACGGCCTCTTCGGTGGTGTGCCTGCAGCAGTGCAGGGAAGCCTCGTGGTGTTGACGCAGCTTATACCGTCAATCCTGCTGGTCACTGCGCTTTGCGTTGACGTCTGGAAGCAGCGGCAGGAACTGGACGGAACGACGCTCTGGGCGCTGGGCAGTGTGATCCTTTTCTCAGCGGGTTGGATTGCAGAGTTCATGCCGGGCCATGGAACAGATCATTCAGCCGCGGCATTTGGCGGCATCATGGCTCTCTGTGGTGGTTTCTATGCCTGGATGATGCGTGTGCTCCCGGACCATATTCCGTCTCCACTGAGCCGCATGCATGCAGGCCTGACCTTTGTGGGTGCTCTTTGCTCTCTGACGCCAGCGCTGATGGTGGTCGGAGAAGGCTTGATGGGCCTCAGCCTACTGACATTCGGCATACTCGGACTTTTCCTGATCAAGGAGACCGGGCGCGCCCGGGCCAAAGCATGAGTGAAGCAACACCTCTAGCCCCTTCGGGGCTTTTTTCCGTTCTGGGCGATAAAGGTGATTCGTCGCTCAAGGACTGGCTGGCTCTGCTGAAGCCGCGCGTTATTTCCCTTGTTGTGTTTACGGGCGCTGCGGGCATGGCTGTGGCTCCCCAGTGGCCATCCATCCCCATTGGTCTCATTACCATCCTGTGCATCTGTATCGGTGCTGGCGCCGCCGGTGCGATCAATATGTGGTACGACCGCGATATCGACGCAGTCATGCGCCGAACCAATGTACGCCCGATACCTGATGGCAGAATGCCAGCGGATAGCGCGCTGGTTTATGGTATCGCGCTGTCCGTGCTGTCTGTTGTCGTGCTGTGGCTTGCCACAAATGCTCTTGCCGCAGGTATTCTGGCGTTCTCGATCTTTTTCTACAGCGTAGTTTACACGATGTGGCTCAAGAGAAGCACGCCACAGAACATCGTGATTGGTGGTGCCGCAGGGGCGTTTCCTCCAATGATCGGCTGGGCAGCGACCATGAATTCCATGGCAGTTCTGCCCGTTGCCATGTTCGCCATCGTGTTCCTCTGGACGCCACCGCACTTCTGGTCTCTGTCGCTCTACGCGTGCAAGGATTACGACAAAGCGGGGATCCCGATGCTGCCGGTCGTCAAAGGCGCCCGTCACACACGCTGGCAGATCCTTCTTTATACATTCATCCTCACGGCCGTCTCACTGTGGCCATCTTTCGCGCATGAATGCGGAATGTTTTACACAGTGACGACCAGTCTGCTCGATCTGGGCTTCATCCTATGTGCCTTGCGTGTGCTGATGGACCAGCAGGATGCAACGGGCGTGAGCCTGACAAAAGACAAGCCAGCGCGCTTCGCTTTCCGATACTCGCTGGCTTATTTGTTTTTTCTATTTTGTGGTCTTCTGGTGGATCGGGTTCTGCTGTCATGAAAACAACGATGCCTGATCTCGCAGCGAAACGGCGTCAGAGCCGTATCGTCGGAATTGCAGGAGGGGTTATTACCCTCGCTGCAATTTTCTATGTGATTACACTGATCCGTTTCTAAGAACGGGCTTTCAGCCAGCCTGCTGGATGGCGGAAAGGATCCAGTTCCCGCGCCCGTCTGCGCGGACAAACGTCCAGAGTTCCGTAACGGTTACGGGCTCTGTTGAGCTTCCATCGATCACATTGCCAAATGAGTCGGTCGTGACGTCCGTCATGGAATAACGCATGGCAACCGTCGCATAGGTCAGGTTGCGTTCACGCCAGGCTTCAGACAGATCGCCACGCTGAAACTGAACATTGGAGACAATGTTACGTGCGCCACGGCTGGCGAGGTCAGAAAGCTGTTCGTTGAAGTATCCAGCCATTTCCGGTGTGGTCATGCTGGAAAGCGCACGCGTGTTCTGTGCACTCCAGGCCGCCTGGATATCAAGGAGGAGACGCTGGAAGCTGGTATAATCATCGTTGCTCAACGTAACGGGAGCGTTTGCTCCAGCCGCACTAAACGGAGGGCTGCCAGACATTCCGTTTGCTGCCGTCTTGCGACGATTAAACAGCCGAAGAACGAACATAATCAGCGCACCAATCACGAATGCCTGGAACAAAAATCCAAGGAATGACGTGCCGCCGTTCATGCCACCAAAGAACCCATGTCCACTCAGCATTCCGAACAGACCAGCGCCCAGCAGGCCTCCTGCAAAACCTGTCATGAACGGATGGCGGTTTGGAAAGGACGGGCGATAACCCGGCGTCATGGGTGCCATCGGACGAGGAGCGGTCTGTGCACCATAGTTGGACTGCGGCGCCATTGTCCGGTCCATTGGGCGTGTCCAGCTCGGCGTGATGGATGTCCGTGGAGGCGCACTCCAGGTGCGTGAACCACGGCTCCCCATAGAGGCGCCGCCACCCGGACGGGCATCGGCGGAACCCAGCACGCAAAGTAGCGCACAGGCGACGGAGAAAAGACGAAAATTACGCATCAAAGTCCTGCAATGCTCATGCCATCAATCCGGATGCTCGGCGCATTCACGCTGCTCCGGAAGGAAAGATCGCTGGCTGGAACCATACGGGAGAACATGTCCCGAAGATTTCCGGCAATCGTGAGTTCCGCAACAGGCTCAGCAAGCTCGCCGTTACGGATCATAAAGCCGGAAGCCCCTCGGCTGTAATCACCCGTCAGCATATTGATGGATGATCCCATGAGTTCCGTGACCAGTATCCCTTCCTTTATATCGGAACGCAGATCCCCTGCGGAAAGATCACCCGGTTCAAGATGAAGATTTGTCACACTTGGGCTCGGCGGACCTGAAACGCCTCTGCTTGCGCGCCCGTTGGACCGCAGGTCAAGCTGACGAGCGCTTCTGGAATCCAGCAGCCAGGTGGTGAGAACGCCGTCCGAAATCAGATCCAGAGCTGTCGCAGGGCAGCCTTCACCGTCGAAGGGGCGCGAGCCCGCACCACGAATACGGCGAGGGTCGTCACGAACTGTCAGGCCAGCGGACAGAATACGCCTCCCCATGGCTTCTTTCAGGAATGACGTGCCTCTCGCAACGGATGCGCCATTGATGGCACTCGCCAGATGACCCAACAGGCTGGAGGAAACCCGCGGATCATAAATGATGCTGTATGTGCCAGTCTTCGGACGAGACGGGTTCACGCGCGAGACAGCACGTTCTCCTGCCTCACGGCCGATAAGGGCAGGCGCGTCCAGATCTTCCAAATGGACAGTGCCGTGATGAGCGTAGTCCCGCTGCATCAGCGCGCCATCACCCGCCAGTACGCTGGCGCTGATGGAGTGCCCTGTACGGCTGTAACGCCCCATGAAGCCCGCAGACGTACCAAGCGCAATAATTGTGCGGCCATGTCCGGCAGAAGCGCCGTTCGTGTTGGTAACACCCGATACAGCCAGGGCAGCGTCTTCTGCTTCCCGAGCGCGTGCCAAGAGCGCGTCCATGTGCGGTGCTGCCGTGTCTTCCAGATCCAGACCGGACGCATCAAAATGTCCAACCATGCTGTCAGGCGCAAGACCGCCAAAGCGATCTTCTGGCACGACGAGCGCCATGGCACAGGCCTGTTCTGCCAGCCGATCAAACTCGGCTTCATCCAGAACACTCGTTGACACTGATGCGGCTTTTTGGCCCCGGAAAACACGGAGACCAAGCGCGACACTTTCTGAGCGCTCTATGCCTTCAGGGACACCTTTCCGAACCATCGCGGATTCGGATTCATTTCTGATGAACACGGCATCGGCGTGATCGGCACCATGTCGTTTGGCAGCGGCGAGGAGGGCTTCAATGGGCGTAGTGGTCATGCAGCAAGCCTCGCAGTGATGTCTTCAATGGCGGGCACATTCTTCACGGGCCCGATAGCCGTGAAAGTTGGAGTGCCTGCAAAGATGGTCTTCGCAACCCGTAGGATGTCAGCTTCCGTTACGGCATCAATTTTGCCGACTGTCTCCGTGACAGGAACGGGGCGGCCATGAACCTGGATCTGGCGTGCCAGCTGTTCACACCGGCTACCCGTGCTCTCCAGAGACATGAGCAGGGATGATTTGAGCTGCGCCCGGGCACGAGAAAGCTCTTCAGGTGTCAGGCCGTCCTGAAGGCGCTTGAGTTCGTCAATCATGACCGGCACCAGCTCAGCCACTTCAGCTTCGCCCGTTCCCGCATAAAGTCCGAACAGACCACTGTCGCTGAATGGAGAGGCAAACGAATAGACGCTGTAAACCAGCCCGCGACGTTCGCGAATTTCCTGAAAGAGCCGCGAAGACATGCCGCCGCCCAACAGAGTGGACAGGATCATGACAGCGTAATGATCAGGGTGGTGATAGCTGACGGATGGAAAACCCATCACCAGGTGGGCCTGATCCAGCTCGCGTGTGGTGCGGATGTCACCGCCGGCATAGTCCGCATTGCGGGGCGTTGGGGTCTGATGAGTGGGGAGATCGGCAAAGTGTTCTTTTACGAGATCCACGACCTGCTGGTGATGCAGGTTGCCGGCCGCGGCGATCGTAATGTTACGCGTGGTGTAATGTTCACGCATGTAGCCCATCAACGTCTCACGCGTCATGCCTGAAACGAGTTCTTCCGTCCCTAGCGTCGGGCGGCCCATCGGTTGCGCCGGGAAAGCGCATTCCTGGAAGTGATCGAAAATGATGTCATCGGGTGTATCGTTGGCCTGACCGATTTCCTGAAGGATGACACCACGCTCACGCTCGATTTCAGCATCCAGAAACGTGCTGTGTGTAAGAATGTCCCCGATAATGTCTACACCAAGCGTCAGATCCTCCTTGAGGAGCTTGACGTAATACGCGGTGGTTTCCCGCGCAGTATAAGCATTGATATGACCACCGACATTCTCGATCTCTTCGGCAATACGGGCTGCGGACCGTCTTTCTGTGCCTTTGAAGGCCATATGCTCGAGAAAGTGGGAGACGCCGTTGTTTTCTGCAGTTTCGTCGCGTGTGCCGATCGAAACATAGGCGCCGAAGGATACGGTCTCAACGCGTTCCATGCGTTCCGTGATGATGGTCAGACCGTTGTCGAGCGTGGTGACTTCAATCGTATCGGGCATGAGTTTCCGTAAAATCATAAAAAGACAGGCTCCCTGAGATGGGGAGCCTGTAGGAAGGAACAAGCCTGTCAGTGGCGGCGGATATGGCTGCGAACCGCATCCTGAATACCAGCGAGCTGACTGCTCATGGTGTCATAGCGCTCTGGGCGCTCGAAAAGGTCAGCGAGGTGAGGCGGCAGAGCAGCCTTGATTCCGGTCGCTGCGAAAACAGCATCCGGGAATTTGGCAGGATGTGCAGTGGCTGCAGCGACCATCGGAATGCCCGGCTCCTGGAAGCGCTTGCCGACTGCCAGGCCGATCGCCGTATGGGGATCCGCCAGATAGAGGCTTTCGCTGTAGAAGTGACGCATGGCTTCGCTGGTCTGCTCATCACTGAGCGTCATGCCGTCAAAGACGTCTTTCATGCGCGTCCACGCATCGTGTGGTACGGCCATTCGGCCAGTTTCACGGAATTCTTTCATGATCGCAGCGCAACGCGTCGGGTTGCGGTCCAGAAGTTCGAACAGCAGACGTTCGAAATTGGACGAGACCTGAATGTCCATGGACGGCGAGAGGCTTGGCTCCACCGTACGGACGCTCATATCGTTTTCAATCAGGAAGCGCGTGAGAATGTCATTGCGGTTCGACCCAATGCACAGGCGACGGATTGGGAGGCCCATCTGGCGTGCGGCCCAGGCTGCCAGCACATTGCCGAAATTGCCGGTCGGAACGGAGAAAGACACTTCGCGGTCTGGTGCGCCCAATGCCAGTGCTGCCCGGACGTAATACGGGATCTGGGCGGCGATGCGGGCCCAGTTGATGGAGTTGACGGCGGAAAGAGAGACTTCGTCGCGGAACGTCGTGTCTGCGAAGAGGGCCTTTACCATGTCCTGACAGGTATCGAAGTCACCCTCGACGGCAATGTTCAGGATATTGTCGTCCGGAACCGTTGTCATCTGGCGGCGCTGAACTTCTGACGTCCGGCCTTTTGGGTGAAGAATGACGACGGACAGGCGCTCGCGGCCACGGCAGGCTTCGATGGCAGCCGAGCCGGTGTCACCGGATGTTGCACCGACGATCGTAACTTTCTGGTTCCGCTGGGTCAGGACATGATCGAACAGGCGGCCGAGCATCTGCATCGCCATGTCTTTGAATGCGAGCGTAGGACCATGGAACAGCTCAAGTGAAAAAAGGTCCTGCTCCACTTCGCAAAGCGGCGCGACAGCGGCGTGATCAAAGCCCGCATAGGCGTCCCGGGCCATGTCGCGAAGAGTATCGCGGTCAATGGCGCCTTCGGAAAACAGCGAAATGACTTCGGCAGTCAGGTCCGCGTAGGAGAGCGTGCGCCATTCACGGAACGTCTGGGCGCTGATTTTTGGCCAGCTCTCCGGCATGTAGAGACCACCGTCTCCAGCAAGGCCGGCAAGGAGGATGTCGGAGAAGTTGGGTGCGTCGGCGGTCAGGTCGCCGCGAGTAGATCGGTAGCGCATGGGAAGTTTATATCACGACCTTCTATGGCAAGGCGATGCGAAGAATGTGGGGTTTTCCATCTTCTGATGTCAGAACCGCAACCTGATGGCTGTCAGAAACCGCCAGTGCTCCAGCCTCCAGAAGGCGAGTATCCCGAATGAGGATCAGGGGATTGCGTTCGCTGCCGAACTGAAGGAGAGCGCCATCCGTAAGGTCAGACATGTAGAAGACGTTTTCAGGGCTTAGGGTGATGCCACCGAGGCTCGGGGTATCACGCCATTCCACAATGCCATCAAGCTGCTCAACGGGCGTGAAAGCCGGATCTGTCAGGAGGGAAGCGTCAATCCGATACAGGGGGCCGCAGGCAGGCATGTAAAACAGCCATTGCCCCTTTGCGTCGAGCGCCAAAAACCGAACATTTCCGCCAGTCAGAGGGTGCCCGTCTGGTCCGTTGGTAATTTGTGCGTTGCGCGTGAATGGTCTGCGTCCTGTGACGGAGGGATCGTAGGGCAGAAAGCGCTGTGCTTTACCGTCCTTCAGGGAAACGACAACGAGGGCCGGTTTTCCTTCGTCCGTCACATAGGCAAAGCTGCCATGGACCTGAAGTGCCGTAAGATTACTGCCTTTCAGCGTTCCGCCGACGAAGGGGACTTCTCCAAGAAGCTTTCCATCCACAGAGAGATGAACAAGCTTAGCCTGAGGCGACACTGTCAGGCCCCAGTAATCCGATCCTGCCTGCGTCAGAAATGCGAGAGGTGGGATTTGTTCCTGCGCAGCGGCATCAATCGGAAACGGATGAGTGTGATTTTGGGAATCGAGTAAAACAGGGCGACCCTCTTCACTCAAAGCCAGGAAAGTGTCTGCGCCATGTGGAAGTAGGGAGCCAAGCCGAACACGATCAAGCGCAGCATCAGCAACAATCTGTGCTGACTGCGGAGCATCTTTCCACGGATGGTCTGCATAAGCAGGTGAAGAGAACAGACCAGCAGCGCCCAGAAGGGCGCTCGCGACGGAATATAAAAACCGGCTTTTCATAGCTCCAGACATCGGCCCGTCCAGAAAATTTGGCAAGCCTCAAACAGGACTAATAATCCAGCGTGGCTTCTCGCTCCGTTTTTTCTTCTCGGGTTTTCGAAGAAAGGATGCGGGCTGCATGACGTTGCACGGGCGACAGTGCCGGTCGTGGGTTGGACAGCCATGGGGCGTGTTCATGTTCAACCGGGAAAAGCACGGCTGCATGCATAAGCAACGCCGCATCTACGGTCATGCATTCAATGGACCAGCGTTGGTCGGGCATGCGGGCAATGTAATGACCGGATGCAGTCTGTCTGATTTCAATAGGGAACGTGCGCGTGGTCATACCCTGGCGCACAGTTGCATAAACCAGGCCCGGAACGCTGCCTGTCCGTTGTTCAAGATGCATGGTCAGACGCCTCTGGCTTGTCTTGTTACAAGACGTTATGACGCCCAGAGTCTGAAAATTTCGTTAACGCCTCACGGTGTTTCTTTGGGGCGTCTTGCCGAAATCTTCTCGAAGGAATGGATTTTCAGGGCATTTGGCCGCATCACTGACGGATGACAGGTCATCACAAGCCAGATCCGACGCGTTTTGCTTTTGACTGCTTCGCCAGAGGCGACCTCGCGAGCGCTGAAAAATCCTTTCGTGACATCCTGGCTCATGACCCTAGGCAACCTGATGCGTGGCACGGCATGGCCTGTCTGGCTCGTGCTCGCGGACAGAATGCGACTGCTATTGCGATGGCGGGACGGGCTTTGCAGTCTGGTGGCCTTCCAGCATCAAGATCAGCGCGTGTTCATATCACATTGGGGTTGGCACTCGCTGCAGAGGGTCACTCTGAACCCGCACGTGCGGCTCTCTCCGTAGCGCGAACATTGCAGCCTGCTGACCCGCGCGCCCATGCCGCGAGTGCCGAAGTCTTTTTGCTTCTGGGGCAACGTAAAGCGGCCTGTGAAGCTCTGGAGGAAGCGTGCGCCCTTGCGCGAGACGATGTCGAATATTTCACAAGGCTTGGTGAAATCTATCTTCAGGACGGGCGTCCAGATAAGGCACTTTTCTGTTTTGACAGAGTGAAGCAACGTGCGCCGCGCGATGGGCGTGGCTGGGCTAATCTCGGAGCGGCGTTTTTTGAAAGCAGGCTTTTAGAGTCAGCCCTACAGGCTTTGGAAAAGGCATGTGAATTGGGAGCCCGAACCGGAGCAACTTTGAATAGTCTCGGTTTGGTTCAGATGGCTCTTGGGAATTTGCCGGAAGCACGCCACGCCTTGGAAGAAGCACTGGGCTTTGCTCCCGAGGATGCCCGGGTCGCCAATAACCTTGGAACGGTTCTGATGGAGATGGGCGAGGAAGAGACAGCCAAGCGGCTTTTTTCGGTCATCGCTGGTCGGACGTCTGGTTACGAGCAAGCCCAGGCTCGCTTCAATCACGCGACTATTTTGCTGGGAGAAGGTGAGTTTTCGGAAGGCTGGCAGGAATTTGAAAGTCGACATTGCCTTCTAAACACGCCGCAGTCTTCTCCAGCGTGGGACGGCTCCGAGGGTGAATTGCCGATTGCCGTGACGGCAGAGCAGGGTCTGGGAGATAGCATCCAGTTTTTGAGGTTCTTGCCTTTAGCCGCCGCCAGACGACCTCTCCAACTGCGTTTCCCAGTGGATTCGTTAGTAAGCCGGATGCCCTTGATGGACCATGCTCGGATTCTGGAACCAGAAGGACCTGTTGCGGGAGAAATCAGTCTTCTGAGCTTACCATTTGTTCTGGGGCTGGCAGACCAGGGAGGAGCAGCGCCCTATCTGGAGTCCGCGTCGATCCCTGAGCCGAGGGTTGTTGGACTCTGCTGGGCGGGAAATCCGTCTTACAGGTTTGATCGGCGTCGCTCTTTAAACCTGGAATGGCTGGAGCCGTTGCAACGTGTTGAGGGCGTTCGTTTTGTATCTCTTCAGCAGGGAAGTTGCCCGAAGTGGATGGAAAAGGTCTCTCTCGAAACATCTGAAGAGCTTGCAAACGCCGTAGGACGGTGCTCGCTTGTTATTAGTGTGGATACTGCGGTGGCACACGTGGCCGGTGCCGTGGGTCGCCCGCTTTGGCTGTTGAATCGCCGAGGCGGTGACTGGCGCTGGAAAACCACTCCCTGGTACCAGAATGTGCGGCAGTTCAGGCCAGAAGGCTTCCTGCCAGAAGCGTGGCCACCCGTTGTGGAACAGGTGGCCGAAAACCTCAGGAAGTGGGCGCAGCAACAGCCTTCTTGACGGTTTGTGGCGTCAGGGAAGCAAGGAGTGTCTCACGTATATGGGCTAGGCGCGTTGGATCTGTGATCTTCATGCCTAGAAGGTCACGAACATAGAAAACGTCCACAGCCCGCATTCCATAGGTGGTAATGTGAGCAGAGGAGATCTGAAGCGACTGCTCGCTCAGCGTCGTTGTGATGTCATGGAGCAGGCCAGATCTGTCACGACCGTTGATCTCGATGACGGTGTGCCGGTCCGAAGCGGTATTATCGATCACTACACGGGGTGGAACATGGATGGCCCGCATCCGACGGGAGGCTCCGCGATGACGCGCCTCCGCGATACCTTTCTTCAGGTCAAGGCGACCAGACAGGGCCTGCTCGACCAGATGATTAAGACGACCAAGCTGGTGAGGATCTTCAAAGGAACATCCATCAGCGTCCTGAACCCAGAAAGTATCCAGAGCCATGCCATCGCTGAGGGTATGGATGCGGGCATCCACGATGGATGCGCCTGCGACAGCAAGGGCGCCAGCAATCTGTGAGAACAGTCCTGGATGGTCAGCACAGAGCACTGTGAGCTCTGTTACGCCGCGTTCCGGGATTGGATAAGCCTCGACCGTGACCGGTGAGCGATATCGGTCCGAATCGTGGATCATGCGCGCATGGCGCATGTGGGTATCGGTGTCGAAACCGAGCCAGTAGCTGGGATATCCGAGAGCCAGAAAGTGCTCGATACTGCTTTCTGGCAGCAGTGAGCTCAGACCATCCCGGGCCAATTCACGAGCATGCGTGACGCGGCCGTCCTGCTCCGTTGCGGCCAGTCCGCCTTCCAGAACTTCTGCTACACGGGAAAACAGCTCACGTAGAAGCGTGGCTTTCCAGGCATTCCAGACTTTGGGGCTGACGGCGCGCATGTCAGCGATTGTCAGGAGGAGGAGAAGGCGTAGGCGTTCCGGAGACTGAATGGTGTCTGCAAGATCAAGGATCGTCCGGGGATCATCAATGTCTCGGGTGAATGCTGTCTGGGACAGCAGCAGATGATGCAAAACGAGCCACGAAACTGTCTCTGTCTCTTCAGGATCCAGACCCAGTTGCGGGCAGATGGTGAGGGCCAGATCCGCCCCGAGCTCCGAATGATCGCCGCCACGGCCCTTGGCAATGTCATGGAGAAGAACCGCGACATAAAGGGCCCGGCGTGAGCGCAGATCCTTGGCGAGCCCATAAGCCAGCGGGATCTCATCCGCCATATGACCCGCTTCGATCTGGCCCATCATACGGACGGCCTCGATGATGTGCTCGTCCACCGTATAGATGTGATAGCTGTCGAACTGCATCTGGCCGACAACGCGTGACCAGTCCGGCAGCAGGCGACCGAGCAGGCCGGTTTCGTTCAGAATGGGAAGCCAGAACGGAACGGTCTTTGTCTCATCCGCACTCGGTTCACAGAGCAGATTGAGAAAGATCTGCGCTGTTTCCGGATCATCCCGCAGTTCAACGGCATGCCGTTCGTTGCGGATAAGCTGCTGAATGGCAAGTGGGTGCAGTTCCAGATCATGCCGGCGCGCGCAGTCCAGCATTAGGAACATGTCACGCGGGTTCTTCGCAAACGTGACCGGATCAACAGGGCAGAGACGTCCGGCAATACGTTCGAAGCCTTCTGGCCCCGGGAGTGCTTCCGGATGAGTGTCGCTGGCCTGATCCTGCAGGCGCATCAGCACGATCGGCTGAAGAACATGCGTCAGGCGCATGACGTCTCGTGCCGTCAGGAAGTAGTGTCGCATGAAGCGTTCGACACCGCGCTGACGTCCGTGCGTGGCATAGCCCATCCGGCCACCGATGACGGGCTGAACGTCAAAGGTGAGTCGCTCTTCCGCGCGGCCGGTGATGTAGTGAAGGTGCAGCCTGACCGTCCAGAAAAAATCCCACGCGCGCCGGGCGCGGTGGGTTTCACGGTTGGTCAGGAGGCCAAAGGAAATAAAGGATGGTGTCGGGACGGCTTCGGCAGGGGCTGTGCTCTGGTCTGGCGTTGTAATGGCGCAGCCAAGAGCGGCACGGCCCATCCAGTTCAGCGTTTGAAGATCACGGAGGCCGCCGCGGCCTTCCTTGATGTTCGGCTCAACCATGTAGGGGTTGTCGCCAAAACGGCGATGGCGCAGCTCACGTTCTTCAATCTTGCCACGGACAAAATCGCACAGCGTGTCGTTCTGGAGGTCCGCGCCAAGGGCGGAGCGAAGATTACGGGCGAGCGTCCGATCACCATAAAGGGGGCGCAGGTCCAGAAGGGCCGTGCGGATGGTCAGATCTTCGGCCACGTCCTTGATGCAGGCACTGATGGAGCGCGTCGCATGGCCGACTCGGAGGCCAAGATCCCAGAGGGCATAGAGAATGAACTCAATGCGTGTGGTCAGGGCCGGAGACGCATCTTCCGGAATGAGAAACAGAATGTCGATATCGCTGAAAGGGGCGAGAAGGCCTGCTCCATAGCCGCCAGTGGCACACAGACAGAGTGGCTCTTCGGAGGACGCATTGTCCTGCGCGGCAGAAAGATCAGCCAGCGCACAGACAACGCTATCGGCCTGAGCCGCGAGCGCGCGCGCCGCATCAATCCCCGAGATCAGGCGCTTTTCGAACCTGATGCGGATATCTGCATGGCCATTGCCAAGATGACGACGAAGGATGGAGAGGACGTCATCTCGGGACGTCAGCCCCTGTGCGGCGGCAGTCTGAAGAGCTGTTTGCAGCGACGGGGTCATGGCTTTGCGGTCAGACAGGGTCGTATCCGTATCGTCAGCGAAAGGGGAGGGAAGACTTTCGCCCCAGAAACCAGCACTTTTCAAGTCCTGTCTCCTGTAGCGAGGCGTTTAAGATCATATAGCGCGGCTAGCGCCTCTCGGGGAGAGAGATCATCAGGGTTGATGGTCGTGAGCGCATCGAGGGCCGGAGAGTGCAGAACCTGCGGCTCCGGGGCATCTTCTGATGCGTCTGCAACGGCTTCGAACAAAGGCAGCGAAGAGCGAGCTTCAGCCTGTTCACGTTCGAATGTGCTGAGAAGCCGGGAAGCACGGTTCACCACCGATTGCGGAATCCCGGCCAGTTTGGCCACATGCAGGCCCCAGCTCTTCCGGGCTGAGCCAGGACGCACTTCATGCTGGAAAATGACTTCGCCCCGCCACTCTTTGACGGCCATAGTGTACGGAGCCAGACGCGGCAGAAACTCGGTCAGAGCACCCAGCTCATGGAAGTGCGTAGCGAAAATCGTGCGCGAGCCAAGCTGGGTGTGAAGCGCCTCAAGCGTAGCCCAGGCAATGGAGAGACCATCCAGCGTTGCCGTTCCACGTCCGATTTCGTCGACGACGACAAGAGATTTGGGACCGGCCTGATTGAGGATGGCAGCGGTTTCAGTCATTTCCACCATGAAGGTGGAACGCCCACGCGCCAGATCGTCTGCACCACCCACACGGGAAAACAGCCGATCCACAACACCAATACGGGCGCTTTTCGCCGGAACCGGCAGCCCGGCCTGCGCCATGATCACGGCAAGCGCAGTCTGGCGGAGGAATGTGGATTTACCCGCCATATTCGGGCCGGTGAGGAGCATGGCGCGGTGTTCTGGGGGAAGAGCGCAGTCATTGGGAATGAAGCGTGCGTCCGCGCTGCCGGTTTCTGTGAGGGCGGCTTCGACAACGGGATGTCGGCAAGCGACAAGCTCGAAATCGGTATCGTCCGTGACAGTTGGGCGGCACCACGATCCTCCCTCTGCCAGAATTGCGCAGGATCGTAAGACGTCTGTCAGGGCAAGATATTCTGCGACTTCGTCCAGCGCGGGGGTTTCGAGAATACGGGTGCAGAGCGATGTGAAAAGGCGGCGCTCCAGCGTGCTCGCTTTGTCTGCAGCCTCGAGAATGGCGCGGTCCAGCGCAGCGAGTTCTTCGGTCGAGAAGCGTGCGAGGCTGGCTGTGCCTTGTCGGAAAGAAAGTTCAGGTCGTTCTTTCAGCTTCGCCCCGGCTGCAACAGGGACCTCGATGACGTAACCCAGCTGGGCATGATGGCGGATCTTAAGATTGCTGATCCCGTACTCTTCGGAGAGGCGCCCCTGAAGTGCAGCGACAATCCGTCGACTTTCGTCCCGGAGTGTCCGGTATCGATCCAGCTCAGCATCAAATCCGACGGCGATGAAACCACCGTCCTCGATGCGTGCAGGCAATTCTTCCGCAAGGGCAGCTTTCAGCGTGTCCAACAGGGCATCGGCGCGGCCATAAAGGCCGGCCGTCAGCGTGCGGATCAGAGACGGTGTGCTCTTATCACAGGCCGGCTGGAAAAGGGCTGTCAGGTCGTCAGCGGCAATCAAAGTATCGCGAATGGATGCGAGATCGCGCGGTTGGCCACGTCCTGCTGACAGGCGGCCGAGTGCGCGAGCCGGGTCTGGTGTGCGTTTGAGAATATCGCCCAATGCGGCTGTAAAACCCGGAACGGATTGAAGCCACAGCCATGCGTTCTGACGCTCGGTGATGGTGATGGCGTCAGTGAGTGGAGAGGAAATCCACTGAGAGAGCAGGCGGGAGCCTGCTGCTGTGACAGTGCGGGAGATCACACCGAACAGGCTGTATTTTGTCTCCCCATCACGGGTACGCAGAATATCGAGGCTGGCGCGGGTTGCTGGGTCGATCCCGAGCACGCCGCTGATGCCCTGCGGCATCGGGCGCGAGAGTCTGGGAAGCGCTCCGGCCTGACTGCGCTGAACGTAGTGAAGGGCCATGGCACAGGCGATGGCCTGCTCGTCCGGGAAGTCTCCGAGCGCATCAATCTGTGCCACCCCGTAGGCACGGGAAATCAGAGTGCGGGCGCTATCCAGAGACGGCGGAACAGCGACTGGTGCAAGCCGGCTGGCGTGGTCTGCCGGGATGAGCTCTGGATCGGAAAGAACTTCCGCAGCGTCCAGACGGGCCATCAGCTCTGGAAGGGCGACTTCAGGCACGGACGTTGTCTCGAACGCGCCTGTAGAAATATCGATCCAGGCTGCGCCAATCATTTTGGAGCGGCGGTCTCCGGAGCGGGCAATAGCCAGAAGCAGATTGGCGCGACCAGCTTCGAGCAGTTCGTCTTCCGTCAGAGTGCCCGGAGTGACGACACGGACGATCGCGCGGGGAAGCGGGCCTTTCTGGCCTTTTTGCGGTGCCTGCGTTTGCTCAGCAACAGCGACGCGAAAGCCTCGGCGAATCAGGCGAGACAGGTAGGCCGGTGCCGCTGCGACCGGAACGCCGCACATGGGAATCGGCTCGCCGTTGTGATTGCCCCGTGCTGTCAGCGCGATATCGAGTGCCATCGCGGCTGCCTGGGCATCTGCGAAGAACAGCTCGTAGAAATCACCCATTCGGAAGAACAGAAGAGCATCTGGCTCCTGATGCTTGAGCGCGAACCATTGCGCCATGGAAGGCGTGGCATTGGCGGCAGAAGGCAGGGGCATGAACGTGCCGATGGGTCCGGTCTCCGGTGGTGAGATATGAGGAGGGGAGGGGAAACTACCGTGTCCCTGCCGGTGTGTGAACCGGCAGGATCAGTGTCTTAGCGTGTGCGTCTTCTGGCGATGCGCGTTTGCAACGCTGCGAGCACGTCACTGAGTTTCAGAACCTTCAGGGCGTCGAGAGAAATGGCGTAGACCACGCCTCCGAACACGATCAGTGCGCCCAGCATGCTCAGGCGCCAGATTCCGTGCCAGTTCGGCAGGTCGGGAGCAGCGAATTTTTGTGCTGCGGCAACCCAGAGGGCCATCATGAGAGAGGCGCCGATTATGCGGGCTGAGCGGCTTTTCAGACGTGGGTCAGGCTGGAAGATGCCACGGCGATGCAAAAGCACGGCCAGAATGGCAACGTTCACGACCGCTGCAATCGTGCTGGCCAGTGGAGGGCCCACATGAGCCAGTGGTTTGTAGAGCGCCAGATTGAGCGCCAGATTTAATCCAAGGGTAAAGAAACCAATCCGGACCGGCGTGCTGGTATCCCCTTCCGCGAAAAAGCCGGGCGAAAAGACCTTGATGAGTACAAATGCTGGAAGCCCAAGGGCGTAGGCCCGCAGGGACTGGGCGGACTTCAGTGCATCTGCGACCGTGAAGTGACCGTAGCTGAACAGGCCAGCCATGATCGAGGGAGCCAGTGCAATCAGGCCCATCGTTGCGGGAAGCGTCAAAAGCAGGGCGTAATCGAGGGCCCGGTTCAGGCTGGCATGTACGGAAGCGCGGTCGTTGTTGGCCACGTGTCGGGTGAGAAGCGGAAGAAGGGTTGTACCCGCAGCAGCACCAAGAACGCCAAGAGGGAGCTGGTTGATCCGGTCCGCGAAGTACAGAATCGACGGGGAGCCAACGGGCAGTCTGGTGGCAATGATCGTGTCCACCATCAGGTTCATCTGTGTGACACCCGATCCGACGAGGCCCGGTCCCATCCGGCGCATCAGACCACGGATGTCTTTTGAAAAGCTGGGGCGGACGAGATGCGGCGCGACACCGGCACGATGAGCGGCCCAGTAGAGGGCACCCAGCTGAACGATGCCCGAAATAACGACACCCCACGCACTGGTCAGGGCAACACTGTGCCAGACATAGGCCCCCAGAAAGATCGCTGCGATGCCGATGATGTTGAAACTCAGATAGGCAGCGGATGCAGCGCTGAATTTTCCCAGACCATTCAGCACACCGGAAACTAGAGCCGCCGCACAGATCATGACCATGTAGGGGAAAGTGATCTGTGTCAGCGTCAGGGCCATCTCAAAACGCTCGCCCTGAAAACCGGGGGCAAGAATCGAGATGATGAGGGGCATGCACAGTTCACAGATGATCGTCAGGATCACCAGCCATGCCACCAGGGCGGACAGGGCCTGCCCCGCAAAACGCAGGGCTGCGGTGCGTCCCTCAGTCTCATACTTGGCGGTGAACATCGGCACGAAGGCTGCGTTGAACGCGCCTTCTCCGAACAGTCGCCGGAACATGTTCGGCAGGCGCAGGGACACCAGATAGGCGTCCTGTGCAGGGCCGGCTCCAAGGAAGGCAGCAAGAAGCTGGTCACGAATCAGGCCCAGAACACGCGAAAGCATGGTCCAGCTGCCAACTGTCAGGAAATTGCGAAGCATTTCCTGTCTCTAGCGTATCCCGCTGACGGGTAACATATCCTCCTGAAGCCAGAAGGAACGATTTTTAGCGAAGAACAGTCTCGCGCGCGTAAAGTTTTTCCGAAGGACGCGTCATGGAAGGGCGAACGGCAGCCAGACCGATACAAAGCAGAACGATTTCCAGCGTCAGCATGACGCTCGCCCAGAAGATGCCGGGCAGGCCCAGAAAGCTCGTGACGTGATGTGCGACAGAAGGCGTGAAGGCGCCAAGGGCAGCAACGACCAGAAGTGGCAGAATGGGCCGAAGGAGAGACGCTGTCATGAGAAGTCTCCTGTCATATTCCTGTCATGAGGCTCGCGTTTTTTGATACGCTGCGTCAAGGAAAAAGAGGAAACTCTCGATCCCGTCTGCGTGTTATTTTGTATCATGGTCAAAACCGCATTTTCCTCATCTCCATCAGACACCGCAGAACTCTTACGAAGGCTGGAGCGGCTCAAGCGTCTGGCCTGGGTTCTGAACTCGGCTGTCCGAATCCCCGGGCTTCGCTTGAGAGCGGGTGTTGATACGGTCTTGGGGCTCATTCCCGGAGGAGGGCTGGCTCTTGGAACGCTCCTGTCCCTCTATATTGTCTGGGAAGGCCACCGGATGGGTGTGGGAGCAGCAACCGTGCGCAAGATGCTGCTTAATGTCGGCATTGAAGCGGTAGTTGGTGTTGTTCCGCTAATGGGGGATCTGTTCGATACCGTGTTCAAGGCTGACATGCGCAATGTCCGCCTGATTGAAGAGGCGCTGTCCCGGTCGGAAACCGGGGCACCATATAATTCAGTGATCGAGAAGAATCCGGCGGACGGCCTCTTCTACCCGTCCGGGCGTCGGTTTTGAAAGCGGTGTGAACCACCGCACGAGATGCCCTTCGCGGTTCACGAGGTACTTATAAAAATTCCAGCGTGGGCGAGATAAAAATCCGCCTTCTTGCCCCAACCATTTGAAGAGCGGGATGGCATCTGGCCCTTTGACATGGGCTCTGGCCGCCATAGGGAATGAGACCCCGTAATTGCGGTGGCAGAATGTCTTGATCTCTTCTGCCGAGCCAGGCTCCTGCTCGCCAAAATCATTCGAAGGTACGCCGAGAACGGTCATGCCATCCGGGTAGTCGCGCCCATAGAGGGACCACAGATGCTGCAAGCCTTCATACTGGGGGGTAAAGCCGCATTTTGAGGCCGTGTTGACGATCAGGAGTGGCCGACCACGGAACTGGGAAAGATCGATCGTTTCCCCAGAGAGCCCGGGCAGGTGGAAATCATAGGCGCAGGTCATGGTTTCTCCCCCTCATTTTCATCTACTGTAATATCATACTGCTAAAGAGGCGAGAGCGGGGCTGGACATGGCGCTGTCATGCAGACAGGTTGTGCAACCGTTCTGTTTTTGAAAGGGAGCTTGCCTTCGTGATCCTGCGCGTCCTGATCGGCATGGCCGGTCTTCTCTGTCTTGGCGCGTTATTTTCCACGAATTGGCGGGCGATCGACTGGAAACTGGTTGCGCGTGCCTTAGCCCTTCAGGTGGCTATCGCAGCCGTAATTCTCTGGATTCCCGCCGGGGCACATGGGCTCCACATGATTTCCGGCGCTGTGACCAAGGTCCTGTCTTACGGGGATCAGGGAAGTGCCTTCCTTTTCGGTGGTCTTGTAGGGCCGAAAATGGACACGGTTTTCGGGGACGGAGGATTTATCTTCGCTCTCAAGGTTCTGCCTGAAATCGTGTATGTCGCAGCGCTGCTGGGGCTGATGCAACACTGGGGTGTTCTTCAGTTTCTGTCGCGCGTCATCGGTGGTGCTCTCGCGAAAATTCTTGGCACCACACAGCTGGAATCCTTTTCAGCCGTTCTGACCATTTTCCTTGGCCAGAGTGAAATGCCGATTGCGCTCCAGACCTGTCTCGCCGGTCTCTCTATTGGAGAGCTGGCGACGGTTCTGTGTAGCGGGACGTCATCCATCGCTGGCTCGGTTCTGGCAGGTTATGCGTCGCTAGGGGTTCCGATGGAGAATCTGCTCGCTGCGTCTGCAATGGCTATTCCGGGTGGACTGCTGTTTTCACGTGTTCTGTTCCCCGGCCCGCGGCATGTCAGTGCAGAAATTGCTGGGGCGGATCATGGCCATCACAGCATGTTTGAGGCTTTGGCCGAAGGTGCCATGAATGGTGCCAAGATCGCGGTTGCAGTCGGGGCGGTTCTGATCGCCTTTGTTGGCATTATTGCCCTGACAGATGGTCTTCTGGCGATGGTCGGGCTGTCTCTCGCGCAAATCCTCGGTTACGTTTTTGCGCCCTTCGCGTGGCTTATCGGCGTGCCGTGGTCTGAGTGTGTGGTGGCGGGTGGATTGCTCGGCCAGAAAATCGCATTCAACGAGTTCGTCGCCTACGTAAATCTTTCTCCCATGATTCACGCGCATGTCCTATCGCACCGAACCATCACGATCCTGTCTTTCGCACTGTGTGGATTTGCGAATATTTCTACCATCGGCATTTTGATTGGTGCGTTTGGGAGTGCGGAGCCGCGCAGGCGGACGGATGTTTCGAAGCTGGCGGTTCGTGCTGTCGTGGCCGGTACACTTTCCAACGCCATGAGCGCCGTGATCGCCGGATTGTTCGTCTGAAAGACCGATTATTCCAGCGTCGGCGGCCGGTCCAGCAGCAGCGTTCTGGCCTCTTCCAGTGTAAGTTTTTCTGAAAGCAGATGGGTGATTGTCTCAAGGATCGGGACGTGCACGCCCATCTTGTGCGCGAGGGCCACGAGCGCCGGCGCGGTGAGAACGCCCTCTGCAACCGTTGTACGGGAAGCAAGGATTTCCGATAGGGGGCGACCCTCTCCGAGTTCGATACCGAGACTGTAGTTCCGTGAGCCCCGCCCGGTACAGGTCAGGATCAGGTCTCCAACGCCAGATAGGCCCGCCAGAGTGGCAGCACGTCCGCCTAACGCTTCGGCCAGACGCGCAATTTCGGCGACAGCCCGGGTGATAAGGGCTGCCCGGCCATTTTCGCCCAGGCCTGCTCCGATCACAATACCCGCGCCGATCGCCACAACGTTTTTTGCTGCTCCGGCAAGCTGCACACCAGCAATGTCGTCACTGGCATAGAGGCGAAACGATGACGAGTTGAGGATACTGGTGAGATGTTTTGCCAGTGTCAGATCTGTGCTGGCCAATGTCGCTGCTGCTGGAAGGCCTTTTGCAATTTCAATGGCGAAGTTTGGCCCGGAGAGAACGGCAGTTGGCCGATCAGGCATCGTTTCGGCGAGTACAGTAAGTGGCAGAAGCGAGGTCGCCTGTTCCAGGCCTTTGCAGCACGTCACGACCGGCACACCTGGAGTGAGAACACTTTCCAGTGCGACGGATACGGACCGGGCAGTCTGAACAGGCACAACCAGAAGCACAACGTCCGCATCTGTTGGGAAAACACCTGCAACGGTGACCGCCTCAGGAAGCTGGATGCCGGGCAAGCGAGGAAGCTCCCGGACGCCAGCAGGAACCGGAGTTCGCATCCAGAGTGTAACGCGTGCCCCGGTACGGGCCGCAGCACATGCGAGAGCCGTTCCCCAGGCGCCTGCGCCGATGACTGCGATATGGCGCCCGTTCATGTTCATTCCTCTACCAGGCGTTCGATATGCACCTGCATGTCGTCTTCCGGGTCATCCGTCGCAAGCCCCAGCTTCAACGCATTCAGGACACGAGCGGCATCCTCTTCAAAGCCGAAAGGAGCATTTACGACCAGCATTCCGCATCCATTCAGTCGAGACGGGTCCAACGCCGGGCGCAGAAGAAATTCACACGCAAGAATATCGCGAATGCCTGCATCCCTCAGGGTGTTGTAAAAGGCCCGAACCGGGGTGCGGTGCTTGATGGGATACCAAACCGCGACAATGCCTGCGCGAAAGCGATTGCGGATCAGCGAGATCGCCTCAGCGCATTGCGTAAAGTCGTCCAGCTTCTCAAATGGTGGATCAATCAGAACCAGACCACGCTTCAGATCCTTCGGGGGGAGAAGCGCGCGCAGAGCTTCGTAACCGTTGCGATGATGAATGGAGACCTGCGGATCATCCCGGAAAAGGCTACGTAACGGGCGAACATCTTCAGGGTGAAGTTCGCAGGCCACAAGCTGGTCCTGGGGGCGCAGCGCGTGGCGAGCGAGGGCCGGTGATCCCGGATAAAGGCCGAGGTCGCGCACGGCGGATAGATAATCCTGAAGAGCGGGATCTTCCGAGTCCAGAAGTCGGCCGATCCCGCTTTTCCATTCGCCGGTTTTCTGGGCTTCTTCAGAAGACAGGTCATACTGTCCGCAGCCTGCATGTGTATCGAGAATACAAAATCCCGCAGGTTTGCGCACGAGTGACTTGAGAAGCACCAGAAGGATCGCGTGTTTCATGCAATCCGCAAAATTTCCGGCGTGATAGGCGTGTCTGTAGTTCACGGGAGACGGGTTCCGGCTATGGAATCAGGAAGGGCTATGAGCGGGATGACGTTCCGCAAGAGGCCAGCGGGGGCGGGCTGCGACATCTATTTCGTTGGGATGCTCACCCGCATGGAGGCGCTCAAGGGCTGCCCAGCCGATCATGACAGCATTGTCCGTGCAGAGGCGAAGCGGAGGAGCGATAAATGGGATACCGTGGCGGTCTGCGATAGTTTCCAGCGCACCGCGAAGGGTCCGGTTCGCAGCCACACCACCTGCGACGACGAGTGCAGTCGTGTGAGGCGCCATTGCAAGCGCATGTTCCGCACGGTCTGCCATGACATCTGCCACAGCCTGCTGGAAGGATGCGGCGACGTCGGCAGCGAACTGGCGCGGAAGAGCGCCTGATCCCAAGGGCTCAATCAGGCGGCTGACGGCTGTTTTCAGGCCGGAAAAAGAAAAATCGCAGCCGTCGCGCCCTTTAAGCGGGCGGGGAAGTGCAAAAGCATCAGCGCGGCCTGCCTGTGCCAGTTTTTCAAGAGCAGGCCCTCCCGGCCAGCCAAGGCCAAGCATTTTGGCAACTTTGTCGAAGGCCTCGCCGGCGGCGTCATCAATGGTGCCGCCAAGGCGCACGTACTGGCCTGTCTGTTCCACGGAAATGCACTGGCAGTGACCGCCTGAGACCAGCATCGTCAGGAATGGAAACTGAAGATCGGCCTCAAGAGACGGCAGGCGAGCCGTCAGGACGTGCCCTTCAATGTGATTGACTGCAATGAAAGGGCGCCCCAGTGCGAGAGCCAGCCCTTTTGCATAGGAACTGCCCACAATCAGCCCACCAATCAGGCCCGGGCCAGTCGTTCCTGCGAAGGTATCAATGTCCTGCAAGGTGAGAGCGGCCTTGTCGAGCACGGACTGGACAAGGGCGGGCAGGGCATCAAGATGAGCTCGTGCTGCAATTTCCGGTACGACGCCACCAAGAATGGCGTGATCGTTCTGGGAAAGAACACCTTCGGCGAGAATGGTGCCGTCATAGGCCAGAATAGCGCAAGCGGTATCGTCGCAGGACGTTTCGATCGCCAGAAGGGGGCGGGATGCAGCAGGGTCAGACATGGCATGCATTATGACCGAGTCTCTCATATCATGACAGCCCCGCCTGAATGAGCTACAGGTGCGGTCCATGAATGCTTCCGTCCTGTCTTCCGACGCCCTTCAAAAGGTCGCGGCGGAAGCCGTCCGCCGATCTCATGCCGCCAGCCCGTCCGGCCAGCGCAAACTCCCACTCAGAGTGGGCTCGCGAGCGTCACCGCTGGCGCTGTGGCAAACGCGGACGTTCCTGACACGTCTGACCCGTTTTTGCCCGGTCCTGCGTGACATGGGAGCATTCCAGGAACATCAGATCAGCACTGAAGGTGATCGGAACCTCAGCCAGCGTCTGGCGGAAATTGGTGGCAAGGGCCTGTTTGCCAAGGAAATCCATGAAGCTCTTGTAGCGGGCCGGATCGACTTTGCAGTTCATAGCCTCAAGGATCTCGAAACCAATCTTCCTCCCGGCCTTGTCCTTGCGTGCACGCTGAAGCGTGAAGACGCCCGGGATGCCATTATCCTGCGTGACCGGTCCACCAAAGTTGACCCGGCTGATCCGTATGCCTCTCTGCCAGAGGGCGCCTTGATCGGTTGTGCGTCCGTCCGTCGTCAGGCGCAGATGCTGAGCCGTCGCCCGGATCTCCGATTTGGGCTGCTGCGCGGCAACGTTCAGACGCGTCTCGACAAGTTGCAGGCGGGGGCTTGTGATGCCACGCTTCTGGCCCTTGCGGGACTACGGCGTCTCGGGATGGAAGACCGTGTTGATATCGTTCTTGAACCGGACCAAATGCTTCCAGCCGCAGGGCAGGGTATCGTCGGTGTAACGGTACGCGAGAGTGACACGGAACTGCGTGAGCTTCTGTCTGCCATCGAAGACCCGGAAGCCCGGGCCGTTTCAACTGCGGAGCGTGCTCTGCTGGCCGAGCTTGACGGCTCCTGCCGAACGCCAATTGGCGGATATGCCAGAATTGAAGCTGGCGTACTGAAGCTGACAGGTATGGTTGCGAGCGAAGACGGAACGTTCCTGATCCGCCGTGAAATCACTGGTGCACCACTTGAGGCCGCCCGGATGGGAACGGAACTGGCAGACGAGCTGCGCCGCAATACGCCAGCAGCAATTTTCGCCGAGATGACACGCGCCTGATCATGGCGCGGCGCGCTGTTCTGGTCACGCGTCCCGAGCCGGGTCTGGCTTCTACCTCGGAGGCCCTTCAGCGTCAGGGTTGGGAGGCGATTGCTTGCCCGATGCTGGAAATTCAGACCTACGAACCCACAGCCGTGACTGACTGCGTAGCTGTAGCCCTGACAAGCGCCAATGCGCTGGCCGCTCTCAAAAATTGGCCGCGAGACCGTTTGATGGTCACGGTAGGAGCAAAGACTGCTGAACATGCTCGCGCCATGGGCTTCTCGAATGTTCATGCCGCAGATGGCGACGCTGAAGCCCTGCTGGAGTTCTGCCGTCGTCACAACCTGACGGGACAGTCCCTTATGCTGGCATGTGGCAAGGGTTATGGTCTCGATCTGGCAGTGGCGTTGGGGGCCAGGCGCATCGACGCATACGCAGTGACGAAGAGGAAAACTCTTACGGATGCTGCGCGAGACGCTTTGTTGAGCGACCGTGTTGAAGGGGTTGTTCTTTATTCCGGAAAAACGGCTGAAGCCTTTATGGAGGCTTTGGGTGCGCCGGAGCGAAATGCTCTGTCCGGTGTGAGGGCGCTCTGTCTGTCAGAGGCCATCGCTGCACGCCTGACCGAAAAGGACTGGCGTGCAGTGGAGTGGCCCGATCCACTGGAACGGCTCGGGCCTTTCGTCACCTGAAGGATCAGGCTTCGCCAGCTGGCTCCGGGAACTGCTGGGCGCGCTTGGCCTGCCACAGTGCCACGAAGTCGATCGGCTGGAGAACCACTGGCGGGAAGCCACCGTCACGGGTGACGTCGCTGATGATGGAACGCACATACGGGAAGATCAGGCGCGGCACTTCAACCAGCAGGATCGGCTCGACGAGTTCCTGCGGAGCGTTGCCGAGAGTCACGATGGCAGCATAGGTCAGCTCGGCAATGAACACCGTGCGGCCAGCCTTGCCACCTTCTTCTGCTGCGGGTTCAGCAGCTTCGGCGCGGACGGCCAGGGCAACTTCATAAACCGGCTGCTCTTCTTCCAGGCGATTTGCCTGAACATCGATGTTCACGGAGATCTGCGGTGCAGCGCGCAGGGTTGCGAAAATGGAAGCGCCAGCCGGGACTTCAAAGGACAGGTCCTTCGTGTACTGCAGATTGACAGCAAGCGGCATCTGCGGCGGAGCGCCTTCCATGTTCTGTGCAGTGTTGTCGGTGGTATTCTCGGACATGTACGGTCTCCGGATCCGCGAGGCGGATAGCGATGGAACGATTGCGATACAGTGGCGGTAGCATGATGTGTCATGCGCGCCAAGACGGGGTTCCTGCATGCGGAAGGTTGAGATTGGTCCGCTGTCGCCCTATCTGTAAGACAACGGAAATTCCAACGATCTGTGTGAAACATAATCTTCATGTCTTCTGACGACATTCATCTTCCCTCCGCTCTGATGGGCCATTCCGGCCACGCGTTCCCATGGGACATCGTGGTGCTGGCAATTCTGGCGATTGCCTTGGGCTTTCGCCTGTACCGCGTGCTGGGGCGTCGCATTGGCATGCAGGGTGTGCGTCAGGAGCGTCCGCCGGTTTTCGCTGCTGGTGGGCAGGCTTCCGCCCGTCCGACGCCTCCACCGCTGCCTGGTACAAGCCAGCGGGGTGAGGAAACTGTCGTGGCGCAGGTCGAATACGACATTCCCGCTCCGGCAACCCGGGTGGGCAGCGTACTGGGTCGTATGACCCAGCTTGATGCGGGTTTTACGCCTCAGGCTTTTCTTAAGGATGCTGAAAACACGTTCCGCCAGATTGTTCCGGCTTTCGCTGCGGGGGACCGCGCGGCTCTGTCAGGTCTGATGACACCGGAAACTGAAGACGCCTTTCTCTCCGCGATCAACGCGCGCGCCGAAGCAGGCGAAACACAGCGCAGCGATCTGCGGGGTATCGAAAGTATGGCCATTCTGGATGCGATGCTTCCCACCGACGATGCGGCTGCCCAGATTGGTCGAATCGAAGTTCGGATCGTGTCCCGTCAGGTTAATATGCTGACGGATCGCAACGGAGACCCTGTACAGGGCACGGATGCCGTGACGGAATTCCATGATCTGTGGCTGTTTGAACGTCAGTTCGGGACGTCGGACGCGAGGTGGCGTCTTGCGGCATCGCGCCCAGCCTGAAAATAGTTCGTTTATTATGAAAAAGCTGCTGAGTCTGGCTGCCCTGACCATGTTGGCCGGGTGCACCACGTCGAATGAACCGTCATCTTCTGTTTCATTGACGCCTGTAGGTTTCGATGCACTCGCGGGGTGGGATCGGGAGGATTTCGCTTCGCTCCTGCCTGTTCTGCGGCAGGAGTGCCATCGGCTGATGCAATTGCCGCCTGAAACGCCTCTCGGGGGGGCTGAGACCCTTCCGTATGGCCGTCAGGTTGGAGACTGGTCTGGTGCTTGCGCCGGACTGGAGAGTGCTGCGGATGCCAAATCTTACCTGCAGACATGGTTCCAGCCCTACGAGACCGATACCAAAGCGTTTTACACTGGGTATTTTGAACCCCAGATTGAGGCATCGCTGACGCGGGAGGGGCCATACCAGACGCCTCTTTATGGGCGTCCGACAGATTTGGTTCGTGCCAAAGCAACCAACGGTCAAATGGTCACGGGACGTTGGGAGAACGGTCAGTTCAAGCCATATTATGATCGTGCCCAGATTGACGGTGGTGTTCTGGCAGGTCGCGGGTTGGAAATTGCATGGCTGAAAAGCCCTGTGGACCTGTTTTTTCTGCAAATCCAGGGCTCCGGTCGTCTGATCCTGCCGGACGGATCACAGATCCGGGCTGGTTATGACGGCAAGAATGGCCAGCCTTATGTGCCGCTTGGGCGGGTGCTGGTTCAGGATAACGAGCTGGCTCCCTCTGCTGTCAGTATGGAAAGCATCCGTGCATGGCTGGAGGCGCATCCGGATCGCATGATGGCGATGATGGAGCGTAACCCGAATTACGTTTTCTTCCGCAAAGATACGGGAAGTCTGGTACAGGGCGCGACAGGAGCATTCGGTGTGCCGCTGACCGCGGGGCGGTCTGTTGCGATTGACCGCTCGATCGTGCCGTTTGCGACGCCGCTCTGGGTTGAGACAAAGCTGCCGGATGCAAAGGGCCAGCCAGCACCATGGCAGCACCTCGTGTTCGCTCAGGATATCGGAACCGATATCAAGGGGGCGGGACGTGCCGATCTGTTTACCGGATGGGGCGCTTTTGCCCAGTATGTTGCCGGCAACCTGCATGAAAATGGGCGGATGGTTATTCTGCTGCCGCGTCCTCCAGCGGATTCGCCCACCCCATGATCCGGAGCCGCCGGGAAACACTCGGCGCCCATACGCTGATCCGGGGAGACTGCACTACAGTTCTGCGGCGCATGTCGTCGCAGACAGTGGATGTCGTGGTGACGTCTCCGCCCTATAATCTCGGGATCGAATATCGGACCTATCAGGACCAGTTGCCGGAAGATGCCTATCTGGACTGGATGGAAGACGTCTGTGCCAGTGTGAAGCGGATCATGAAGGATGATGGATCGTTCTTTCTGAATATCGCTGGATCATCTTCACAGCCCTGGCTTCCGTTTGAACTGATGTCCCGATTGCGGAAGCTCTTTGTGCTTCAGAACCATATCACCTGGATCAAGTCGATTTCGGTGGGTGAAATTACTTATGGGCATTTCAAGCCGCTGAATTCACCCCGCTTTGTTAACCGTAATCACGAGCATATTTTTCATCTGACGAAAAAAGGGGACGTCAAAGTTGCCCGGTTGGATGCTGGCGTTCCATTTACGGACAAGAGCAATATCTCGCGCCGACAGCATGAGATGGATCGTCGATGCCGCGGAGATACGTGGTTCATTCCTTATGAGACCGTGCGAAGCCGAAAAGAAAAATTCAGCCATCCCGGGACGTTTCCAATCGCGTTGCCGGAAGCTTGTCTGCGGTTGCATGGCGCCAAGCCGGGCGGGGTCCTGCTGGACCCGTTCATGGGAGTGGGGACCAGCCTGATTGCGGCGGAACGCAAGGGGTTGTCCGGCATTGGCGTGGAAAAAGACACACGTTACGTCAACATCGCCCGTAAGCGCCTCAGGGCTGCGATTGGGACCCGGGAGGAAGACTGGGAAGACGAATGATCGGTCAGACCTGTAGGTCTGACAGGATCAATCGTTTTGACTTCTTGTGTTACAATCTCCAAACCTCACATTCTCGTGACAGTGAGGAGATTTGCGGTGCGTCGCAGCACAATTACCAAAGGAATTGCCGGTCTGGTGGCACTGGGCGTTGTCGCCTGGGGCGGAACAGTCACCTATCTTGAGCATTTCGATCATGCTGGTGCGCCGCAGCTTCCCGCGAGCAGCCCCACACGGCATGACCCTATCGCCATGACAGCGTTTGCAGCGTTTCAAGAAGTCCGTTGTGACTACTGCCACACGCGCAACGCCGATCTGCCATTCTACTTCAAACTGCCGCTCGCCAATCAGATTATGAGCCGTGATCTGGAGCAGGGGCAGCGTCATTTTGAGTTTGCGCCGATCATTGAAGCATTCCAGCAGGGCAAGCCGCCATCGGTTGAACAGCTTTCCCGTATTGAGGAAGTGATTGTTCAGAACCGTATGCCGCCTGCGGCTTACCTGACGATGCATCCCCATGCTCATCTGGACGAGAAACAGCGTGCGGACATTCTGAAGTGGGTACGTGATCAGCGTGAGCGCTATTACGCCAGCTCTGACGTGGCGCCAGAATTCCGTGGCGAAGTCCTTCAGCCGATCCCGGAAACAATTGCTGTAGACTGGAAAAAGGCTGAGCTGGGCCGGACCCTGTTCTTCGACAAGCAGCTTTCAGGCAATGGCCAGCTTAACTGTGCCAGCTGCCATGGCCTGAACAAGGGCGGTGTGGATAATCAGACCACGGCGACCGGCATTAATGGTCAGACCGGCCCGATTAACGTACCGACGGTTTACAACTCCGTCTTCAATATCGGTCAGTTCTGGAACGGCCGTGCCAAGGATCTGGCTGAGCAGGCTGCAGGCCCGGTGATGAACCCGCTGGAAATGGGATCTCATGACTGGGCATCCGTTGCCGATCGTGTGCGTGCTGAGCCTGGATATGCTGATCAGTTCACGGCCATCTATGGTTCGGACGATATCACCAAGAACACGGTGACGGACGCGATCGCCGAATATGAAAAAACACTGATCACGCCAGACAGCCGCTTTGACCTGTACCTGAAGGGCAAAGCAGACGCGATTACGGCTCAGGAAAAGCGTGGCTATGAACGCTTCAAGGCAATTGGCTGCTCGGGCTGCCATAGCGGTGTTGCGGTCGGTGGAGACGCTTACGAAATTCTGGGCCTGGAAGGGCCGTATTTCGAGGACCGTCACACCAAGCTGACGGCTGTGGATGATGGTCGCTTTGCTTTCACGAACAATCCGTCTGATCGTGAGCGCTTCAAGGTCCCCAACCTGCGGAACGTGGAACTGACAGGCCCGTGGTTCCATGACGGATCAGCAAAGACGCTGGACGCTGCGGTTCGTGCCATGGCCCGTTATGAGACACCGGATCATGACATCACAGAGCAGGATGTTACGGACATTGTGGCCTTCCTGAAAACTCTGACAGGAAAGTATCAGGGTATTCCGCTCAAGGATGTTCCGGCAGATGCGCCGCTTCGGGGCGCGCAAGCCAACTGAATGTTCCAATGACGTCAGCGAGCGGCTCCGAAGAAATTCGGGGCCGTTTCTGATTCTAGATTATTCTTCCTGTAATTTACGATCTGCCGCCTGATCAATTTCATTTCTCTCTTCCTGCGTCAGAAGACCGCGTTCAAGCTCCTGCGTTGCACGCGCTTTCGCATTTCGGGCCCGGGCCTTTGTGTCGATGGGGTAGGCCCTTTTTTTAGGAAGACCAAATTCATCGTCAGGTAGGCTGTCTCGTTCTTCTTTGGTCAGTTTGCTCACGGTCTGTCTCCTCTACGAGAAGACTTGGGAACGCTGATGACGGTTCTACAAGGCGCAGCTCGGACAAAAATAATGGTCTCTTTCTGAATTGATACTGCGCCTGAAATGTTCGGATCTCTCGTGAGCGGGCAGTGCCACCTTAGCTAGTCATAGAGTTGTAGGACCGAACATTCTGAAGAAGAGCCTGATGCCAAAATTGCGAGAGGCCTGAAATTACGTCTTTTCCATTGTTCGATCGGCATGGAAACAGTTACACGCAGTGCAGGTTATTTGCGGGATGCAGGACTGAATCAGGTCAGGTGGGGTCTTTGGTGGCAAAACGGGTTCTGAAAGAGGAGGAGGAAAGCCTGTGGCGCATGGTCGTGCGCGACATCGTGCCGCTGCATCCTTCCAGACCCAAGCCCAAACCCGTTCCTCCGCCGGTACCGAAAGTTGAAGCTGTAAAGCCTGTTCGGGTTCCGCTTGTTGCGCCTCCCCCTGCTGAACAGGATCTGTCGTTCCGTGCCTTGCTGGCACGTCCCGTTCTTCGTCGACACAGACCACAGGACCTCAGGGTCGGTGTTCGATCACCTGGTCTGGATGATACGAGCTGGAAGCGCCTGTCTCGCGGAGAGCTGAAGGTCGATGCGAAGCTGGATCTGCATGGGTATATTGTGCAGGAAGCATTCGAGCGCCTGCTGGACTTTATGCATCGCGCCAAAGCACGAAACTGGCGGTGCGTTGAAGTCGTGACAGGGCTGGGGAGTGGCGCCACGAGCGGACTGATCCGTCGGGAGCTGCCGCTCTGGCTCCAGAGAGCGGACATCCGGCCCATGGTGCTGGCCGTTGTCCACCCTCATGCTGCCAACCATGGCTCGGTCCGAATTTTGCTGCGGACAAAGCGTCGGTAAAAAGTCAGAGCGGTCGCGTTTCCTGGCCGATGCGCCAGCGGGGCGTATTCATGGCAATCCAGCGTCTTAGAGCAAGGATCGCGCCAATATCAGGCGTTGCCCTAGAGAGGAAGGGCGCAGCGTTGTCGCCTGCAGCCAGCATGAAATGGTGTTTTTCCGCCCAGTGGCGCACGGTAGGATCTACAGCCGCGTCCCAGCAGGCCTTTTTCCAGCTTTTTACCATGTCTGGTGGGGTGAGCATGGGAAGGGCAACGGTCAGGGCTGTGTAGGTGCTTGCGGAGACCGCCTGCCATGCACGGTATAGCGCTCCTTCCGGTGGCCGCCGCCGGGCCTCCTGATAGGCTTCCAGAAAATTGGGGATCGTGTCTGACCCGGTGTCTGACAGGTCGCCCGTATGATAGAGCGGTGCTGTGCCTGGCGGTAGTTTGGCTAGAATGGCCTCTACCGGGACATCAAGTGTATAGGGAAGCACCTGAACGGCATCGACCTGATTGTTCGCGAGCGCTTCCAGTGCATCTTCCGTCCGGCTGAAGCCGGACACTGGAATAGGGCGCAGACCCAGTAACGTCAGCCCTAGCAGCGCGTCGAGTTCGGTCCCTGTTGGGCGAGAGACAGCCAAGCGGACCGGATGATCGTGGAAAAACCCCTTCAGGCGACTGCGGAGCGTTTTGTGCAGTTCTGCACGCGCAATCACGACAGTTGTCGTGTGAGCCGTCAGAAGGGGAATCCATCGTGCGAAATCATAGTGGACGCGAGAGTCACCGGTTAGCGAGGCCAGCAGGACGCTTCCCGGTGCAATCAGGGCCGTGCTTCCATCCGGGGCGCTGTTGGCATCGAAAAGATTGGCAGCGCGCACCCCATCCTGACCAATGTCAGGAGTGATTTCGAGTGGGGCGTCGAGCCCCAACGTGCGGGAAATGACTCCCGCAGCGAGTTCCCCGAACTGCCCCTGGATCGACGCTAATGTTCCGCCAAGAAGGAGATGTGCGTCAGGCAGATCGGCGGCACGGGCCACCAGAGAAGGCATGGCGCTTCCGGCACCGAGCAGGGCCAGCCCTTTCAGGCAGTCACGGCGGGTCGGGGAGCGGAACATCACGGCCAGCGGACTTCTGGAGGCATGCTCATCAGGATTGCTTCCGTGTTCCCGCCGGTTTTCAGGCCAAACAGGGTTCCGCGGTCATGCAGCAGGTTGAATTCCACATAGCGGCCGCGGCGGATCAACTGTGCGTCTCGGTCTGCATCCGTCCAGGGACTGAACATGCGGCGACGAACAACAGCAGGGTAGGCGTCGTGGAAAGCCATGCCGATGTCTTTCGTAAAGGCGAAGTCACCCTCAAGGCTGCCGGTCGAGAACTGATCGTAGAAGATGCCGCCCAGACCGCGGGGTTCGTCACGGTGATGCAAATGGAAGTAACGGTCACACCATTCCTTGAAACGCGGATAGTGTTCCGGATCATGCTTGTTGCAGGCCGCTTCGAACATCTTGTGAAAGTAGTCGGCGTCACTGTGGGCTTCGGCGCTGTCGGGAAACATCGGCGTAATGTCGCCACCGCCGCCGAACCAGCCCTTGGTCGTGATAATCATGCGCGTATTGAAATGCGCGGCGCTGACATGCGGATTGCAGGGATGAGCGACAAGGGACACGCCTGTTGCAAAGAAGCGTGGATCTTCGGATGCGCCGGGAATATTTTTGCGAAATTCGGGAGAGAATTCGCCCCAGACCGTAGAGACGTTCACGCCAACCTTCTCAAAGACGCGACCGCGCATCACGGACATCACGCCGCCGCCGCCATCTGGGCGATCCCACGCCGTGCGAACGAAGCGTCCCGGTTGTGTGCGATCTCGCAGGACCTGGGAATTGCCTTCGGCGGCTTCGTCTTCAAGTTTCTCGTAAGACGCGCAAATCCGGTCCCGGAGAGATTCAAACCAGGCCTTCGCCTCACGCTTCAGCGTGTCATGAGGCACATCCGGGCGAACGAGTTCAGCAAAAACGGGGCTGATCTGGTCCATTTTTCTCTCCCCTACCATCCTAAGGACGAATTCTTGTTACGCGGAGTGTCCTAGCAAATTGCGCTCAAGACGAACAGTTGGCTGGCTGCATGTCTGCTGTCGCTCTGTGGCGCGATGATGGCAGAGAGCATCTTGCCGCTTCGTAAATGCCTGCGTGATTTTTTTTCGACACGGATCAGCGGAGACTTGCGCCAATCTTCCGTCTCGTGTTCCTGAACGGTCCTCAAACATGTTCATCAGGGGCGGACTGAACAATCATGTCTTCGGAAACAGAAATCCAGCCGGTTATCGGCGTTATTGGTGGCTCCGGCCTCTATGATATTGACGGTCTGGAAAACAAAGAATGGCGTCGGGTCGAAACACCTTGGGGCGAAACTTCTGACGAGCTCCTTTTCGGAACGTTTGAAGGCATCAAGTGCGTCTTCCTGCCCCGTCATGGTCGTGGTCATCCGATCCCGCCCTCACGTCTGAATTTCCGCGCAAATATTGATGCTCTCAAGCGCTCAGGCGTGACGGATATTCTGTCTCTTTCAGCTGTGGGCTCTTTAAAGGAAGAACTGCCGCCGGGCCGTTTCGTGCTTGTCGATCAGTTCATTGATCGCAGCTTCGCACGCGAGAAAAGCTTCTTTGAGACGGGATGTGTGGCGCATGTCGGCATGGCGGACCCGGTGTCCGCTCGTCTGCTGGATGTGCTGGAAGCGGAGTCCCGCAAGCTTGATATTCCGGTGACGCGTGGTGGAACCTATATCGTCATGGAAGGGCCGCAGTTCTCGACGCGTGCCGAGAGCGAGCTCTATCGGTCATGGGGTTGTTCGGTTGTTGGCATGACCAACATGCCGGAAGCCAAGCTCGCCCGTGAAGCCGAGATGACCTACGCCACGGTGGCCATGGTCACGGATTATGACTGCTGGCACACCGAGCATGACAGCGTGACGGTTGAAGGTGTGGTGAAGGTCATGAAGGGGAATGCGGATAATGCCCGCCGTCTCGTGAAGGCTGTGATCCCGGTTCTGGGTCAGAAGCGCCCGCTAGACCTTTCCGCCGAGCGTGCCCTCGACTTTGCGATTATCACCGCACCTGAGAAACGCGATCCGGCTCTTGTTGCCAAGCTAGATGCCGTTGCAGGTCGCGTTCTGAACAAAGCCTGAAATGGCTTGCCGCCCGTGTAAAAACGGGCGGCAGAAGGGAAGGGCAATCAGCGCCCTTCCTGCTTTTCGTCGATTTGAGCGTACCCCGGCTGACCGGCGTCCGTGCTGGGATCATCCAACAGTTCGCGTTCTTCTTTTCGATCTGCGACGGGAAAATGGCGGTGATCGCCCTGATCCGTGCTGCGCTCTGGGAATTCCCCAAGATTTTCCTGTAAGCGGGGATCTTCGATCTGAACATCTGCCAACTCTGGGGGCGGGAGATCCTCAACAGGCGTGCCCTCGGGAACGCCCTTGATGGAAATCAGGTCCGTCGCTTTGTCCAGATAGGCTTCAGGGCCGCCGTCCGGTTTGCCGTCAGCTTCCCAAAGTAACTTGGCCTCGCGGCGGATTGCTGCGTCACGCTTTGGATCTGCTTCGAGTGGGTTGTTGCTCATGATCAGAACTCCTGAAGGGTTGGGCGCAGGACAATCTCGTTGATGTCCACGTCGTCAGGTTGTGAGATGGCGAAAGCGATGGCCCTCGCCACGGATTCCGCCGGAATTGCAATCTTGTAGAACGCTTCAACATGCTGACGACTTTCACTGTCGCCACTGCCCGTTTTGAGTTCGCTTTCCACTGCGCCCGGTTCGATAGACGTAACGCGAAACGCGTTGCCAGCCTCCTGACGAAGGCCATCGCTGATGGCCCGCACGGCAAACTTCGTTCCTGAATAGACGCTGCCTCCAGGGGCGAAGACCTTGATCCCGGCAACCGAGGACAGGTTGATGACATGCCCCGATTTTTGACGTTCAAAGATCGGCAGTGCTGCGGCGATGCCGTAGAGAACACCTTTGATGTTGATGTCGATCATCCGGTCCCACTCGTCGACCATCAGTCGTTTCATGGGGGCAATCGCCATCAGCCCGGCATTGTTCACAAGGACATCAAGCCGTCCGAAGTCCTGCTCAACGGCTTTTACAACGTCCGCAACGTTCTGGCGGTTCGTAACATCCAGTGTGTAGGCCCGTGCAGTCTGGCCAAGTACTTCGAGTTCGGAGACAATTTTGTCCAGCCGGTCCCGGCGCCGGGCAGCGATAGCAACGTAAGCCCCTCGTGCTGCGAGATAACGCGCGGTGGCCTCACCAAGGCCGCTGCTACCGCCTGTGATGAGGACAATTTTTCCTGCAATGCCTTCCATGTCAGGCCTCACGCACGCTTGATGTGATGCTTCAGAAACGCGACGCTCCGGCTCCAGGCCAGATCACGGGCGTCCTGATTGAAGCTGGAACGTTCTGGGCATCCAAAGCCATGTCCGGCCTGATCATAGAGGAAGACCTCGACTTCCGGCCGGCTTGCGCGAATTTTCTGAACGTCACCTGGCGGAATAGACGCGTCTTCTCCACCGAAATGGAGCTGCGTCGGGCAGTGCGGGGCTGTGTCACAATGGTTGGCAATACCCCCACCATACCATCCCACCGCGGCATTAAAGTGGTGCGTCCGTGTCGCAGCAAGCCAGGCGATGAGGCCGCCCCAGCAGAAGCCGATAATCCCGACTGGGCGGTGACCATCATCCTGTCTCAGTTTTTGAGCGCAGGCTTCCAGATCCTGCTGGATCAGATCTGGAGAAATGCCGCTTCGAAATTCCAGCCCTTCCTTCAGGCCTGCCTCGTTGTACGCCAGAACCGTATGGGGTTTGACGCGGTCAAAGAGGGCAGGGGCCAGAACATGGAAGCCCTGCTGAGCCAGATCAGAGCAGACGTCCCTGATGTGTCCGGTCAGGCCAAAAATTTCCTGCACGACGACAATGGAGCGTGTGGACTCGGGGGAGCCCGTCTCCCATGCCTCGAATTCGTGGCCGTCTGCCGCCTTGAGGCGAATCATGCGGCCCTCGGTCTTTTCTTGGGAATGCTTGTGGTCCATTGATTTCTGTCCAGTCTCTGTAACGCCGGAAAGGCAGATGCCATGAGCGACGTCATCAATCTTCGTCGGGAACGCAAACGCCGCAAGTCCGCAGAGGATGCGAAGGAGGCTGAGACCAATCGCCGTCTTTATGGTAGGACGAAAGGTCAGAAAATGGCGGATATGCTGGAGAAAAGGCGCTCTGAAGCCCTGCTGGACGGAAAGAAAATTTTTTCTGTTGAGAGTGATGGTTCTTGACGAAAACGGGTGACGGCACTACGTCTTTTGGCACTCTCGATATGGGAGTGCCAACTGCGCTGCAGTAATTGAGCGCGTAACCCGGCCGCGTCGCTTTGTAGAAGGGCACGGCCTAAAATGGAGCGATCCATGACGACATTTCGTCCCCTGCATGACCGCGTTGTAGTCCGCCGCCTGACCGGTGAAGAAAAGACCGCTGGCGGCATCATCATCCCTGACACCGCCAAGGACAAGCCGACCGAAGGCGAGATCGTTTCCGTAGGCCCGGGCGCCCGGAACGAGCAGGGCCAGATTGTGGCTCTCGACGTCAAGGCAGGCGACAAGGTGCTGTTCGGCAAGTGGTCCGGCACCGAGGTGAAGATCAACGGTGAAGAACTGCTGATCATGAAAGAGAGCGACATCATGGGTGTGATCGGCTGAAAAGCCATCCCCGTTTCCTCTCGTTAAAAACCTCAACAGGAGATTAAGAACATGGCTGCCAAGGAAGTTAAGTTTGGTGCCGACGCCCGTGACCGTATGCTGCGTGGCGTTGATATTCTTGCAAATGCCGTCAAGGTAACGCTAGGCCCGAAGGGTCGTAACGTTGTTCTCGACAAGAGCTTCGGCGCACCGCGCATCACCAAGGACGGCGTGTCTGTCGCCAAGGAAATCGAACTGGCTGACAAGTTCGAGAACATGGGCGCTCAGATGGTACGCGAAGTTGCGTCCCGTACGAACGATCTGGCTGGTGACGGCACGACGACGTCCACGGTTCTTGCTCAGGCAATCATTCGCGAGGGTGCCAAGGCTGTTGCCGCTGGCATGAACCCGATGGACCTGAAGCGCGGCATCGACAAGGCTGTCCTCGTCGTTGTTGAAGAGCTGAAGAAGAACAGCAAGAAGATGACCTCCCCGGAGGAAATCGCTCAGGTCGGTACGATCTCTTCCAACGGTGAGCGTGAAATCGGTGAGATGATCTCTTCTGCCATGCAGAAGGTCGGCTCCGAGGGCGTCATCACGGTTGAAGAAGCCAAGGGCCTGCACACGGAACTCGACGTTGTCGAGGGCATGCAGTTCGACCGCGGCTACATCTCCCCGTACTTCGTGACGAACCCGGAGAAGATGACGGCTGATCTCGATGCGCCGTACATCCTGATCCATGAAAAGAAGCTGTCTTCGCTTCAGCCAATGCTGCCGCTGCTCGAGAGCGTTGTGCAGTCCGGCCGTCCGCTGATGATCATCGCTGAAGACGTCGATGGCGAAGCACTTGCTACGCTGGTCGTGAACAAGCTGCGTGGTGGCCTGAAGATCGCTGCCGTCAAGGCTCCGGGCTTCGGTGACCGTCGCAAGGCCATGCTGGAAGACATCGCGATCCTGACGGGTGGCCAGGTTATTTCCGAAGACATCGGGATCAAGCTGGAATCCGTTACCCTCGATATGCTGGGCCGTGCGAAGAAGGTTCACATCGAGAAGGAAAACACCACGATCGTTGAAGGCGCTGGCAACAGCGACGACATCAAGGGTCGTTGCAACCAGATCCGCGCTCAGGTTGAAGAAACAACCTCTGACTACGATCGTGAGAAGCTCCAGGAGCGTCTTGCAAAGCTGGCTGGTGGCGTTGCCGTCATCCGCGTCGGTGGTAGCAGTGAAGTTGAGGTGAAAGAGCGCAAGGATCGCGTTGACGACGCTCTGCACGCAACCCGCGCAGCTGTTGAAGAAGGCATTGTCCCGGGTGGTGGTACGGCTCTTGCCCGTGCTTCTGTTGCTCTGAAGGGTCTGACCTTCGATAACGACGATCAGCGGATCGGTGGCGAGATCGTTCGCAAGGCGCTTCAGACGCCGCTGCGTCAGATCGCTGAGAACGCTGGTGAAGACGGCGCCGTGATCGCTGGCAAGGTGCTCGAGAACGACACCTACAACTTCGGCTTCGATGCTCAGAACGCTGAGTACAAGGACCTAGTTGGCGCAGGCATCATCGACCCGACGAAGGTTGTCCGTACGGCTCTGCAGGATGCCGCTTCGGTTGGTGGTCTGCTGATCACGACGGAAGCCATGGTTGCCGAGCGCCCTGAGAAGAAGGCTCCGGCTGCTCCAGGTGGCATGGGCGGCATGGGCGACATGGATTTCTGATCCAACGCCTCAGATTCCCCGGGTTTAAAAAGCTGGGGAATATGTCGAATAATTACGAAAAAAGCCGTCTCACCTCAGGGTGGGGCGGCTTTTTTTGATTGCTTTGATATGTGCCCGACGCATATGTGACCCTTATGCAACGCTTGTTACAAAACCATCACGTAACAATCTAATGCGGTGGAAGTTGGGGTGACACTTTCGCAATGAAATGTCTAAACGGCGTTACTGCCTTTAGAAGGATTTCGTTTCATTATGATCGTATCGCGTCGCAATACGTTACTTTGCGCATCGGTCCTGGGTATGGGCGCGCTTTCAAGCGTTGCTCATGCTGCAACCGAAAGCACTCACGCGTCCTCACATGTGCGCCATAAGACTGTGACTCATGGTCCGGTGCGTTCTGCTGCGACGCCTGCAACAACCGCTCCGGCATCGCTGGCTCGTCCAGTCGCAACTCCGCAGTTTGCTGCGCCTGTAGCGGTCAACCGATCTCATGCTGTTCGTTCCATTGATTCTGGAACGCAGGAGAGCGTGGTTGTTACGGGTTCGGCTTTGGGAACCTCAAACAACACCAACGCCAACCCGGTGCAGATCGTTACTTCTAAGCAAATCCAGCAGACGGGTGCGACAACACTTTCCGATTTTTTTCAGCGTCTGCCGTCGGTAGGGTCCAGCAGCCAGCAGAACACTGACACCAACGGTGGTGGTGGTGTCAGCTGCACTGATATTCGTAACCTTGGTACGAATCGCGTTCTCGTTCTGATCGACGGAAAGCGCGCCACGCTGAACAGTCAGACGTCATGTTTTGATATGAATGCTGTTCCCATCCAGCAGGTGGCGAGTGTCGAAATTCTGAAGGATGGTGGTTCAGAGCTTTATGGTGCGGACGCGGTGTCAGGCGTCATCAACATTAAGCTGCGTCACGATCTGGATACCGGCAACATCACGATACGCGGTGGAATCACGGGGCATGGTGATGCGCCGCAGGGCGTAATTTCCGGCTTTAAGGGGTTCAACTTCGACCACGGCAAGGGTAACGTCACCGTGTTCGGTCAATACATGACGCAAGGTGGGGTGCGTCAGCGCAACCGTTCCTGGTCACGAAATAACATCCAGATCGGAAATGATGCTGATCCTTCCCAGAACCGGTTTGGATCGAGCTACTCGCCATATGGCTCGTTCTTTGGTGCCGAAAATGCCTACCGGAGTGATCTGAACGGCAATCTGGTTCCGGGAACAAAACGCTACAACTTTGCGCGCGACACGTCCCTGACAAACAACCTTCAGGATGCGACCCTGAATGGTGACGCGCATTACGACGTTAACGAACATTTCTCGCTCTATTCGAATGTGATGTACTCACATTCGAACTCCATGACCAACATGGCAGCTGAGCCTGTGCAGGGTGGACTGTCTGCAACCGGGCCTTACCCGACGTCCTTCACCATCCCGTCGAACTACCCAGGCAACACAACGGGTGAGGATCTCCAGATGCTTCGCCGCTATAATGAGTGGGGCCCTCGTGAGACGCAGACAGCCAGCGACACGCTAACGGCCAAGGTTGGCGCACAGGGCGTGATCTACAAAGGCTGGAAATACGACATCTCGTATACGTACGGCTCAAATATGTATACCTACCAGCAGAGCAACATGGGCAGCTATCCGGCCCTGCTGAACAGCTATGGTCTGGAGCCAACGAACTTCGGCGATCCGGATTCTGGCATGACGTATAATTCCAATCTGTGTGCATCGACGCCGAATTGTGTGGCGGGAAGCCCGTTCTCCTCGCTTTCCCCCGCTGCTGCACAGTACTCCAACCTTAATACCACGACGCATGGCCATTATCAGCTTCGTGATCTTAACCTGCGTATCCATAACGATCATGTCGTGAAGATGCCGTGGGCTAATGGTGGCGATGTCGGTATCGCGATGGGTATGGAGCATCGCGGCGAACAGCTGACCTATACACCGGACCCGGCTATCCAGGCAGGGACGGCGCTGACGAACCCGCAGGGCGTGACGTCAGGCGGTTTCAACGTGACGGAAGGTTACCTCGAAGGAAAGGCGCAGCTTCTCAAGAACGCTTTCCTCGCTAAAGATCTGACCGTTGACGCTCAGGGTCGCTATTCGTCCTACAACACGTTTGGAGGCGTCAAGAACTGGAAGGCTTCCATCGACTGGGCTCCGACGCGTGATATCCGTTTCCGCGGTACGATCGGAACCTCGTTCCGCCAGCCTAATGTTAATGAGCTTTACGGTGCGCAGGCCTTGAGCTACGAGACATCGCTTGATCCATGCGCTGGAGCCTCTAATCCGGTTGTCGTTGCCAGCTGCATGAGGGCAGGCGTGGCGAATCCTGCCACGTTTACACAGCAAGGTGCAGGGCAGGTGGCGACTATTCAGGGTGGTAATACAAAGCTACGCCCTGAAGCGGGCAGGACTTACACATTTGGTGCAGTTCTGACGCCGCGCTGGATCCCGAACCTGTCTACCTCGGTGACGTTCTGGCATTACAATGTCAGTTCTACGGTTGGCTCACTTTCAACGAACTATATTCTAAATAACTGTTACGACGGCTCCAATACTGCGCTTTGCAACTTGGTAAGTCGCTCAGCTAACGGGCAGATTTCTCAGGTCATGGCTGTAAACCAAAACCTTGGTACCATGAATACGAGTGGTATTGACTGGGATTTTGACTATCGGATCCGTCTGACAAGCATGGATTCCATTACGATTAGCAATAACTTGCAGAATCTGGTCAATTTCTCCCAGCAGCAGACGCCGGGCGGCCCGTATTATCACTACACCAACGCGATCTATTACCCGAACGGCACATCCAACCCGCGCTGGCGTGATTATGCCACCGCGACATGGCAGCATGGCCGGTTCTCGTTCACCTATATGGCAAACTACACCGGTGGCCTGCATTACAACGACACCTCGTCGTTCATGCAGATGTCTGATGGGTATGGTCGTGTAAAGGCGCCCGCAATGGTGCAGCAGGACATTGCCCTTGGCTACCGCTACAACTCGTGGAACTTCACGGGGGGTATCAACAATATCACGGACAAGGCTCCGCCATTCTTCCCTGATGGCGCAACGAATACCGACGCTTCGACCTATTCGTCGTTCGTTATCGGACGTAATTTCTGGTTGCAGATCAGCAAAGACTTCTAAGTTCGACTGTCATTTGACCAAATGACAAAGAAAAACCCGCAGCTTCTTATGAGACTGCGGGTTTTTTCTTTTAGCGGTCTTTGAATCTTCTGCTTGTACTTTGTTCAAAAATGCGTGGTAGAAAAAATCGTTTAGGGCGCATCCAACCTTCTGCTCTTCCAGCAAAAGGCGGCTCTGTCTGGCCAAAATGGGGGAAGAATTTGAAGTGTGCCAGCTGCTGTGGCTACGGCGTCGTCTTCTCGGAGGACGGGCACTGAAACAGCTGGTTAGAAGAGCTGGAACTTCCTGTGCGGCATGAACCGCTGGTCTTCTGACTATCCGGTCACACTAGCAAAGCGGTGAAGTTTACATCGCCGTTCTCTATGTCACACTGTCGTTCGAAGAAGTTGGTAACGGAGGGGGCAGAAACTCCGCAATATCACTGATGGTCTCTGCTAGACTTAGCCGGCGGACCTCAACACCATTCGGGAAAGCTGAGAGCAGGCGAGACGGCATTCGGCGATCAAGCATCACGAAAACACCCCTGTCGTCGCCCTTCCGGATCAGGCGGCCGAAAGCCTGTCTTAAGCGCATTCTGGTGATGCGATCATCATAATCACCAGGTCGGCCTTCTGAAAGAAGGCGGCGTCTCTCGCGATGCAGGATATCCGGGCGCGGCCATGGTGTCTTTTCAAACACCACCATGCGTAATGCTTCTCCCGGAACGTCCACACCATCCCGCATAGCATCGGTGCCCAATAAGCAGCTGTGGGTTTCCGTGCGGAAGACATCGACGAGGGTCGCGTTGTCCATCGCATCAACATGCTGGGCATATACGGGGAAGCCCTGAGCCTCCAGCGGCTCGTTAATGCGACGATAGACCTCGCGAAGCCGACGGATTGCCGTGAAAAGCCCAAGAGCTCCCCCACCCGCTGCTTCGAATAATGCTCGAAATGCATGGGCAAGAGACGCAATTTCGACGGAAACGTCGGTCACAACATAAGCGCGTGTCTGCTTGGCGTAATCGAACGGGCTCATGAGCGACGCGCGGATTGGTGGCTTCATGAAATGCGTGGCCCCAAGCCGCAACTCGGCCGCATGCCAGCTTTCTTCTCCATCCTCCGAACCGGTCTGATCGCGTAAAGTGGCAGATGTCAAAAGCAGACCGTGAGCTGGGGTCTGAATAGTCGATGCAAATGGAATTGTCGGGTCCAGCCAGTGACGATAGAGGCCCACGTCATGGTCCCCCTGCGTCCCACGTGTTCTGGGGAGACGTTCAGTCCGGATGAAATCAATATGGACGGGTGTCAGGTCAGGTTCGGGGGGCGTCTGAAGGGCATCCAGCATTCCGACCCAGCCTGTAACGCGGCTGATAGCGCGGCGATGCAAAGTCCGGATGAAAGCCTCGATCCGCTGGCGGGTGGGGGCTTCCATTTCCGGATCGTCTTCTACTGTTGCTTCAAGCCGTTTTGTCAGCTGGATTAGTGGGGTTTGAAGGCGCCGCAACGCTCTGGCCAAGTCCTCTGCGCTCGTCCGCACTGTATCATTCGTGGGGTGCAGATCGCACTCGGTGGAGATGTATGTGGTGTCCTGTTGTGGGCCTTGGGTGCGTCGGGCTTTAAGTTGATGATCGAGGGCCTGAAGAAACAGCTCGGCAGGGTTATCCAGTTCCGGCTCGGGTGCCATGAGCGGAAGAAACGCGGGTGCTTCGTCTTCCTGAGGAACCGGCGCGTCCATTCCGTTTTTCAGTCTTACGCTCCAGCCCGGAGCTGGCAGCGCTCGGGCAGCTTGCAGCACGGCATGTAGTGGAGCGTCTATTGTCGGAATACGTTCAACCAGATCATCGAGGCGCCGGAGGAGACCGCGTGCTCTGGATCGGCTTCCTTCTGCACCGAGGAGCCAGCGCCTGAGTTCGGCTGTTTCAAGCCCTGACAGAACCATGGCAAACGCGCTGTCTGCTGCTTCAGGGACGTGATGCCCTTCATCGAAAACATATCGCGTTGGCGTCGCATCTTCATCGGGGAGGCCAGGAGGTGCGAGAGCAGTCCAGGCCGCCTGCGACATGACAAGCGCATGGTTGGCCACAACAAGATCTGCCTGTCTGGCACGACGAATACCATGTTCTACGAAGCAGGTTTGGTAATGCGGGCACGCAGCATGGATGCATTCGCCACGCCTGTCTGCCACACCGTGCAACGTACCCTGGCCAAAGAGATCACCGAACCATCCCGGGAGGTCGCCGCCCATCAGATCACCATCGCGGCTTGCTTCAGCCCATCGTGCAAGAAGGCTGAGGGGAAGCAGGGCTGCCGCTCCGTCATTCCCCCGAGAGGTGGCGGCATTGAGCAGATCCTCCATATTCAGGAGGCACAGGTAGTTCTCACGTCCTTTGCGGACGACGACCTTTTGTCTGAGCGTTGCTTCATCGGGATAGAGACGATGAAGTTCCTGCTCAATCTGCCTTTGAAGATGTCGCGTGTAAGTGCTGACCCAGACGGCTCCATCATTCTGCTCAGCCCACAGGCTTGCAGGCGCAATATAGCCAAGGGTCTTTCCCGTGCCTGTTCCGGCTTCAGCAAGTACGACATTGGGCGATCCGAGCGTTTCCCGGGGCTCGAAAGCCGCAGTGGCCACAGATGCAAAGTCGGCCTGTCCGGGGCGTGCTTCTGCATTCTTGCCAAGGATCTGGCGTAGTCTTTCACGCGCGGCCTGCGGTGACACGGGCTGGCTGCCGGGAGCTGGTCTGGGGGCTGTTTCCTCCCAGCGTGGCAGGCGGCGCCAGACGCGTACGGCATCATAAGGATGCGCACTGCCCGGATCGGAGGCTGTGCCGATGGCATCCGCGACTTCGCCACTCCAGATCCAGCCGGCCCGCGTCAGCGGGAGCAGGAGGGCCCGTAAGCGCTTTCCTTCAGGAGTATCAGCTTTTTCCCGTAACTTGCCGAGAAGGGTCTCGCAGAGCAGCGGCAGGAGGTCCGCCGTGGTGGTTTCTGGTGGTGTCAGTCCAAGAGCGATCGCCAGTCCGCGCGGGGTAGGCGCAACGGTTGTGGCGGGACACACGAACAGAAAGAGATCCAGAAGATCAAACCAGGGGACAGGCTGGGATAGCGGTGTGAGATCAAGGGCGCGCAGGGCGGCCGGGCCATGAACGAGAAGGGGAGGTGGAAGCTGCGCCAATCTTTCCCGTACCTCATCGGCCGGGAGGTCAAGAAGCTCACCATCGGGCGTCAGGAGAGAGGACAGGCCTCGTCTCGCGACAAGAGCGGGTGCGTCAAACGGAGATGGGAAAGATGGCGAGCGCGGCATTGCGGTCAGTCTAACTGGAAGGGCAGAAGCGAGCGAGTGCTTTAAAGAACAGACCGTGAAAGAACGAGGTTGCGTATGCTGTCATGTCACTGCCGGGAGGGTGTTGACACATTTCGTCATGGTTTGACGCCTGTGCAGAAACTTCGTTTGCTCTCGTACTGCTTGACCCGGGATACGTGTCTGCCTACGTTTTCCGGTAATCATGCACAATTCCAGAACACATAACATTCCGCCCCTCGCACCTGACGCGCCGTTGCCAAAGGCATGGCCGTTCGAAGAGGCAAAAAAAATTGCCGCGCATGTTGGCGCGCGCGACCCAAAAGTGCCTGCCCTGCTTGAGACGGGATATGGCCCGTCCGGGCTGCCGCACATCGGTACGTTTGGCGAAGTGGCCCGTACGACCTGGGTTCGGCAAGCTTTTGAGGCTCTGACAGGCCGTCCGACCCGCTTGCTCGCGTTCTCGGATGACATGGACGCCTTGCGCAAGGTTCCAACGAATGTGCCGCAGCAGGAACTGCTGGCAAAGCACCTGGGTCTGCCTCTGACCCGCGTTCCCGACCCTTTCGGTGAATACGAAAGTTTTGCCGCTCACAATAATGCCCGCCTGCGCCAGTTTCTTGACGGTTTCGGCTTCGATTACGAATTCGCGTCCGCGACAGACTATTATACGAGCGGGACATTTGATGCTGCACTTCGGCGTATGCTCGAAGTGCATGATGAAGTTGTTGCGACCATTATTCCGACACTTGGTCCGGAGCGCCGCGCGACTTACTCCCCTGTTCTGCCGATTCACCCTGAAACGGGGCAGGTGATGCAGGTCCCGATCATCAAGGTGGACCCGGATGCCGGTACGGTCGTCTGGAAAGATGAAGCGGGCAAGACGTTTGAAACATCCGTCTTCGGTGGACACGCCAAGATGCAGTGGAAGGCCGACTGGGCCATGCGCTGGTACGCTCTGGGTGTTGATTATGAAATGTCCGGCAAGGATCTGATTGATAGCGTGAAGCTGTCTTCGAAGATCTGCCGTATTCTGGGCAAGCAGCCGCCTGCCGGACTCACCTATGAACTGTTCCTTGATGCTCAGGGTCAGAAGATCAGCAAGTCCAAGGGCAATGGTCTGTCTGTCGAGGAGTGGCTGCGTTACGGCACGCCGGAAAGCCTCGGCCAGTATATGTATCAGCAGCCTACGCGTGCGAAGCGTCTGTTTTTTGACGTTATTCCCCGCGCAACGGACGACTACCTGACATTGGTTCAGAAGGCTGAGACGCAGGAACCGGTAGACCTGATGGCAAACCCGGTCTGGTTCATTCACGGTGGAACTGTACGCCCGGAAGATACCAGCCCGGTTTCCTACACAGCGCTGTTGAACCTCGCGAACGTGGCAAACGCAGACAATCCGGAGACACTCTGGAAATTCCTGCGTCGCTATGACGAGACGCTGTCGCCAGAAACGCATCCGTATGTCGACAAGCTCGTTCGTTGTGCTCTGACGTACTTCCAGGAGCAAGTGTACCCGAACAAGGTCTATCGTGATCCATCCGAGACTGAACGAAAGGGCCTTGAAGACCTGGCTGTCGCTCTGGAACGGCTCCCTGTTCATACGTCTCCTGGCGATGTGCAGGATGTCGTGTTCGAGGTCGGCAAGCGCTACTTTGAGAAGTCTGAGCTGCGCTCCTGGTTCGGTTGCCTGTACGAAGTGCTGTTGGGTCAAAGCGAAGGCCCGCGCTTCGGCATTTTCGCGTCACTCTTCGGTTTGCCTGAGACTGTGGCCCTGATCCGGGGTGCACTGGCTCGCCCGGCTGCCGGGACGTCTCAGGTCTGACGTCGATGKGCCCGCCTCGGGAAGACGACTGGCAAAATGATGGGCTTGCTCTTGACGTGGACGACGAGAGCGGGCCTGTAAAAAGCCGCTGGAAATTACTGCTGACACGTGCTCCGGCAATTGTCGGGCTCGTGCTTTTGATTGCCGCCGTTGTGGTGATCTGGCGTGAGCTGCGCAATCTCTCCCTGCGGGACATTGCCAGAAGCCTTAGCGATATTCCGGATGGTGCGCTTCTGGCGGGAGCCGGGGCGACGCTCCTGTCGTATTTTATTCTGTCGTTTTACGATCGCTTGGCCTGTCTGCATGTCCGGGCCAATGTTTCGTTCAAGCGCTCATCTTTTGCGGCGTTTTGCTCTTACGTCCTGTCGCATAACCTTGGCTGTGCAGCGATTTCGGGTGCTGCGGTGCGGTTTCGGCTTTATCGGAGCTGGGGTGTCGCCCCTGCGGATATTGCCCAGATCATTGCCTTCTGCTCAGCAACCTATCTGCTGGGAACGCTGGCACTGGTCGGAAGCATTCTGACCATTGAGCCGCATGCCATTCCGGTTCTGTCCCATCTGCCCGCTTTTCTGCTGCGGCTGGCTGGTCTTGGATGCTGGGGTATTCTGGCTGCGTATGTCGTTTTCTCTCGTATTCGTCGACATGTAAAAATCTGGCGTTACGAGATTGAAATTCCCAGCACGGGTATAGCGATCGCACAGATTGCAGTTAGTGCAGCTGATATGGCTGCGACGGCTTTGATTGCGTACAGCGTGTTGCCGCCGTTGCCTCCTGAAGCCCATTTTGGCTTCGGGACATTCCTTGCCATCTATATCGCGTCTTACACAGCAGGCCTGGTGGCGAGCGTTCCAGGAGGACTTGGCGTTTTTGACAGCGCCATGCTTCTGGCCTTGCGGCCGTATCTTCCTGTGCCGGAAATCATGGGTGCGATCCTCGTTTTCCGCCTGTTTTATTACATCATCCCGCTGGTTATGGCGGGTCTGATGTTTGCCGGGCATGAATTGTTCCTGCGTGGAGAGCAGGCCTTGGTTTCTGCTGGGCAGGCACCAAGGCGTATCCGTCCGAGCCAAGTGGTTCGGGAGTCCGAAGCGGACTTCTCTGTCACCATTGCAACCAGCGTTCAGGCTGTAGCCGGAATTCTTCTCGTCTTTTATGCGCTGGTCGCTGAACTGCCACCTTTGCGCACGTCACTCGGTGCTGCGGTTTCGCAGATTGCAGACTTGTTCCTTACCGTATCGGGCGTTGCTCTTGTTGGGCTGGCTCTAGGGCTTTCCCAGCGCGTCGCTCTTGCATGGAAGGTTTCTCTGGGCGTTCTTGGTGCATCGGTTGTCTTGCTGGTGCTTCGTCATGCGCCATGGGAAGCTCCGGTAGCGCTGGGCCTTGTCATGCTACTGATCGCACCTTTCCGAAACTGCTACTACCGTAGAGCGCACCTTCTCGTAGCCCCTTTGACGCCAGCCATGCTGGCGCCAATGTCTTTGTGGGCGCTGGGCCTTGTTGGCGTGGGTTGGGTTGCTGTGCAGCGGCATCTGGGTCCGATCTGGTGGCGCTCCATGATTTATGACGCGCACACGGCGATCGGGCGGTGGTTTCTTGGGCTGTCTGCGCTTTGCGGTCTGTTTGCGCTCTGGGTGGGAATGCGGAGAACACGCATTCGTTTTGAGGCCTGGAACGCGGAGAACGAAAGCCATTATCGAAGCCTGTCACATGCTTTGCAGGAACTGGGACCGCATCGTCCGAGTGGCTTGCTGCATGATGAAGCAGGCCGAGCCGCCATTCCATTTTTCCGTACAGGTCAGTTCATTATTGGCCTCGGCGATCCGGCAGGAGCCGAGCGTAACTGTATTGCGGCTATCTGGCGGCTAAGGGATCTGGCACGTCAGGAAGGCCGAAAACTTGCATTTGTGCGTGTTGGCCAGTCTCTGATGGCGGTTTATAATGACCTGGGTCTTACGGTCTGTCTGGAAGGGCGGGCAGGGACGATCTGCTGTTTTTCCGAGGACTATCGCATGATCCGGGCTTTCCTCATGGGAGAAGAGCGGCGGGCTCGTAAGAAGCGGGCGTCGTGTCGTCCAGATGTTGCATCAGGCACCACAGGTTCATGAGCCTCCCTCCCAGTCTGGGCAATGCGGTCAACAGTTGGCTGATTGCATTTCCAGCGCTGTTCTCGATCATTAACCCTCTTGGTGCCTCTCTGATCTTCGCTCAGGCGACAGAAGGGCGGACGCGCAAAGAGGTGATCGAACTGGCACGGCTCGTTGCGCTGAATTCCCTCGCGATTTTGTTGGTGTCCATCTGGTTTGGTAGCTGGATCCTGAGTTTCTTTGGCATCAGCATGAATGCCCTTCGCATTACGGGTGGTCTGGTTGTGGCTTCACGTGCATGGGTCATGCTGCAGCAGCCGGAAACAAGTGAAGCCCGGAAAGAAAAGCAGGCTCTTCAGGGCGGCCGAACTGTTGCCGCGCCAGATCTCAAAGAACGTGCATTCTTTCCGCTGGCTATGCCATTTACGGTAGGGCCCGGCAGCATCTCCGTCGCTATTGCTCTCAGTTCGTCATGCCCACCGCATATGCCCGCGCCCGACTATTATATGGGAGTCTCGGCGGCCGCGACGGCTATGGGCATCGTCGTTGCCATCGCATACGCCTATGCCGAGCGGATTGTTTCGATGCTTGGCATCACCGGTGCACGCATCGTCAGTCGTCTTGCGGCATTGATTCTTCTGGCTATCGGAATCCAGATTTTCATCTCGGGCGTACAGGGCGTTCTTGTTGATACTTTACGTCTGGCTCGACACTAATATCTCAATCTGAATTAAGGATTTTCTGGACCTGTTCACGAAGAGCAGGAATGACTTCATCCTGAAACCATGGTGCTCTTTTTTCCCAGACACCCGTTCTCCATGAGGGATGAGGCAGTGGAAAATAGTTCTCAGGCAGATAATGGCGAAAATTCCTGACGCGCTCCGTGACCGACCCGCGACCCAAGACGTGATTCTGGGAATAACTACCAACCAATAGTGTAAGGCGAAGAGCGGGCATCAGGGATAAAACCCTGTTTCTCCAGATTGGTGCGCATTCCGGGCGGGGAGGGCAGTCTCCTCCTTTGGGGAGCCTGCCCGGGTAACAGAGACCCATTGGCAGAATTGCGACCTGTCTGGTGTCATAGAATATGTCTTCCGAGAGCCCGAGCCACTCTCTGAGACGAACTCCGGACGGATCCTTGAAAGACGTGTTGCTGAGATGCGCTTTGGTTCCAGGCGCCTGACTTGCAATCAGGAGCCTGGAGGTTGCTGAAACGTGGATCAGCGGACGTGCACCAAGAGGAAGGTGCTCTTCACAGACCCGGCAAGCGCGGACTTCGCGAACCAGAGCTGTCAGGCGATCTTGTGTCGTTGGGCTGGAAATCATTCATCCTCAGGAAGAAGTGGCATTTCAGGGTGCCAGGCATATTCGGCCTGCGCGACATAGACGTGCTGGTCGTAACCGCGGAGACTCTCAAAGAGCGTAACGTGCTCGACAGGCATTGGCTCACTTCTGAAGAGATTATGTCTCTGAACCCAGCGAGCTGCGTCAGCTCTCTGCGTTGTTGCGAGATGGCCGAGAGTGACGCTGGGTTGGAAGCGGCGTTTGGCAGGCGCGCATCCTGCTTTTCGGAGTGTTTTTTCCACTTGTGCCTGAAGCGTCTCCAGAGCAGCAGATCGTTCGATGCCTATTGTCAGGCTGTCAGCTGTTATGCCCTCTCGCAGCCCGGCACCCGAAAACGAGATATCGAACGGCTTCCAGGACAGTCGGGAAAGGGCGAGATCGATCTCGCCCATCACATAGCGATCGGTAATTTCACCAATGAAGCGCAAGGCCAGATGGTAATTTTCCGAAGGCACCCATTGCACGCCAGGGAGTGTTCCACGGAGGAGAGCAAGCGCTTCGCGCTGGGAGGGGGAGAGGTCGAGTGCGACAAAAAGTCTCAAGAGGCTCGTTTCCCGAGGAAATGAAACACAGATATGAAGGGTCTTCTTGACCGTACAGTGAAAAGCCCCACATTCAGGGAAAGTACGGGCGAGCTTGTAAGGTTCGTCAAGCGCCCTTTTTAAAAGGGCCTTTTACTGGAAAAGGTGTCATGGCTTTTAATTCCAACTTCGGCAGGGCCGGCACTCAGGCAGGCACAGGCAGTCTCGATGCCGGTCTCCGCGCCTATATGTGCCGCGTCTTCAACTGGATGGCGATTGGCCTCGTTGTCACGGGGCTCGTTGCTTATGGCGTGGCGGAAACCTCTCTGCGCACGCTGTTCTTTCACATTGCAGAAACTTCAAACGGCGCATTTGTGCTGCGGCCGACATTCCTGGGCGGCATCATGATCTTCGCGCCTCTGGCGTTCGTGATGGTCCTGTCCTTCGGGATCAACCGGCTGTCGCGCCCCGCAGTGCAGGCGATCTTCCTGCTCTTCAGTGCGACGATGGGGGCCAGTATGGCCAGCTTGCTGCTGAGTTATACGGGTGTTTCCGTCGCACGGACGTTCTTCATCAGTGCGGCAATGTTCGGCGGTATGGCTCTGTGGGGATACACCACGGGGGCGAACCTTCTTCGACTCGGTTCCTTCCTGTTCATGGGCCTGATTGGCCTCATGATCGCGATGGTTGTGAACATCTTCCTGCACAGTGCACCGCTGGCAATGCTCGTTTCTCTAATCGGAGTTGCGCTTTTTACAGGTCTTGCGGCTTACGATACCCAGCGTATCAAGATTAACTACCAGCAATATATGTCGTTTGCGTCTTCGGATGATATTGCTCGACTAAGCATTTACGATGCGCTGTCGATGTATCTCAATTTCGTGAACCTCTTTCAGTTTCTTATTCAGTTCACGGGTGTACGCTCCAGTAATAGCGACTGACAGTACATTAGCGTTACTCGAAAGTTTCCAGAGGGAGCGACAGTCAATGTCGCTCCCTTTCTTGTTTGCGGACTAAAAAGGTCTTGAATTATTTCCGTCTCATTCGGGAAGGTTTACATTAAAAAATTGTAACTTTATCGTTTAATGAAAGCAGTAATGAAATCAAATGTGGCGAAAAACAGCCATTTGCAGGGGAGAGAGGGTCATGTCCTATCCCTCACGAAATCCGTGATAAGCCTTGTCTTCCGGGCGATTCAGGCAGAAAAAACCTGAGGAACCGGGACAGTCGTGTCCCATGCTGAATGAATTTCAGGATCGGATCTTTGATCCGGTTCCTGACGTCAGGATACGAACGAGAAAGGCAGCAGACTATGGCAGCGTTCGGCAGCTCTGATGCGGCCCTTATCGTGTCAAACCGTTTCCCGGCGAATACTCCATGCCGGAACGGATGATGAAAGCAGGACCGATGAAAAAACTCTGGCGATATCTCCCAGCGTTGCCGGCGCTGATGCTATCGGGTTGCACGGTTGATCTGCTTCAGCCGCGCGGTCCGATCGCAGAAATGAACCGCGATGTCATGGTGGCAGAATTTGTCATCATGATGTTTGTTGTGGTTCCGACCTGTATCGCAACGCTTTACTTTGCTTGGAAGTATCGTGCTTCCAACACCCAGGCCGAGTATCTGCCGACCTGGGATCACTCAACTAAGATTGAGTATATTATCTGGGGCGTACCTTCCCTGATCATTATCGCTCTCGGTGCGATCAGCTGGTACAGCACTCACGCTTACGACCCGTATCGCCCGATTCAGACGGCTGACAACGTCAAGCCGCTGAACGTGCAGGTGGTCTCTCTCGACTGGAAATGGCTGTTCATCTATCCGGATCTGGGGATCGCAACGATCAACCAGTTGGATGTCCCGACGAACACGCCGCTGAACTTCCAGATCACCTCTGACACCGTCATGACGTCTTTCTTCATCCCTCGTCTGGGATCGATGATTTACTCCATGCCAGGTCAGCAGACGCAGCTGCATCTTCTTGCAACTGAGTCCGGTGATTATTTGGGTGAAGCTTCCCAGTTCAGTGGTCGCGGTTTCTCTGACATGAAGTTCCGCACCCTCGCGATGGCACCTGAAGAATTCAGCGCCTGGGTCGAGAAGGTGAAGAGCGGCAGCGAAAACCTCGATGACACGACATATCCGAAGTATTCCGCCCCGCAGGAAGCTGCGCCGGTTCAGTACTTCGCGCATGTCCAGCCGGATCTCTTCGACGGCATCGTCGCCAAGTACAACAATGGCATGATGGTTGAGAAGACGACGGGCAAGGTCATGCATATGCAGTCCGCTTCCAGCGCTGCACCGTCCGACACTGGCATGAAGGAATAACCGACAGATGCTCGGAAAACTCTCCCTTTCAGCCATACCTTTCGATGTGCCGATTCTTGTCGGCACATTCCTGGGTGTGGCTGTCATCGGCCTTGCCGTGCTGGGTGCCGTTACTTACTTCGGTAAGTGGGGTTACCTGTGGCGTGAATGGCTGACGACAGTCGACCATAAGCGCCTTGCCGTGATGTATATCATCCTGGCAATTGTCATGCTGTTCCGCGGTTTCGCGGACGCCATCATGATGCGTACCCAGCTTGCGCTGGCCTATGCCGGTAACCCTGGTTACCTTCCGCCACACCACTACGACCAGATCTTCTCCGCTCACGGCACGATCATGATTTTCTTCATGGCCATGGCGTTCATGACGGGGCTGCTCAACCTGGTGGTGCCTCTCCAGATCGGTGCGCGCGACGTTGCGTTCCCGTTCCTGAACTCGCTCAGCTTCTACATGACGCTGGTCGGCGCCCTTCTGATCAACCTTTCACTGTTCATCGGTGAGTTTGCTCAGTGCGGTTGGCTGGTTTACCCGCCTCTGTCCGAGATGCAGTTCAGCCCGGGCGTCGGCGTTGACTACTACATCTGGGCCGTTCAGATCTCCGGTGTCGGAACGCTTCTGACGGGCGTGAACTTCTTCACGACCATCGTTAAGATGCGTGCTCCTGGCATGGGCTGGATGCAGATGCCGGTCTTCACCTGGACAGCGTTCTGCACGACCGTGCTGATCATGGTGTCCTTCCCAGTTCTGACGGTTACGCTGGCACTGCTCAGCCTCGACCGTTACCTCGGCATGCACTTCTTCACGAACGATGCCGGCGGCAACGTCATGCTGTATCTGAGCATGATCTGGACCTGGGGCCATCCGGAAGTTTACATCCTGGTCATCCCGGCCTTCGGTGTTTTCTCTGAAGTTACCTCAACGTTCTCCCGCAAGCCGCTCTTCGGCTACAACACGATGGTTTACGCTACGTGCTCCATCATGGTGCTGTCGTTCGTCGTGTGGGTGCATCACTTCTTCACCATGGGCGCAGGCGCCAACGTCAATACCTTCTTCGGTATCATGACGATGGTTATCGCAGTCCCGACTGGCGTGAAGATCTTCAACTGGCTGTTCACCATGTATAAGGGACGTGTTGAATTCACGGCTCCGATGTACTGGACGATCGGCTTCATGATCACCTTCTCCATCGGTGGCATGACGGGCGTCATGATGGCCATGCCGGCCGCTGACTGGATCCTTCACAACTCCCTGTTCCTCATTGCCCACTTCCACAACGTCATCATCGGCGGCGTGTATTTCGGTTACATTGCAGGTATGGGCTTCTGGTTCCCGAAGGCTTTCGGCTTCAAGCTGAACGAAGCCTGGGGCAAGCGCGCGTTCTGGTGCTGGTTCGTTGGCTTCTATCTTGCCTTCGTTCCGCTGTATGTCCTCGGTCTCGAAGGCATGACGCGTCGTATGAACCACTACGACAATCCGGACTGGCGTCCGTGGCTGCTGATTGCAGAAGCTGGTGCGGTTGTTATCGCTTTGGGTATCGTCTGCCAGCTCACGCAGCTTTACGTCTCCATCCGTGACCGTAACCTGCCGGAAAACCTCGACCTGACGGGCGATCCATGGGGTGGCCGTACGCTGGAGTGGTCCATTTCTTCTCCGCCGCCGGCTTATAACTTCGCAGTGATCCCGGACATTCACGGTCTGGACACGTTCCACACCGAGAAGCAGCTTGGCCGTCGTGCACACAACAAGCCGCTTGCTCCGATCCACATGCCGAAGAACACCGCTGCTGGTGCCTTCATCGGTGCGTTCGCCTTCATCCTGGGCTTCGGTGCAATCTGGTACATCTGGTGGATGGCTGGTCTTGGTCTGATCGGTATCGCTGTCACCATGATCATGCGCAGTGCAAACCGTGATATCGACTACTACGTCCCTGTCAGCGAAATCGAGCACAACGAGGAAGTCTATTCCCGTCGTATCGCCGCTGCTCAGGCAGCAGAGTAAGGGGGGCATAGCTAATGGCTCACGAAGCAACCATGTCGCCTCTGGCACACGCTGACGGTCACGATCACGAGCATCACCACGAGAGCCCGAACGTCTTCGGTTTCTGGCTCTACCTGATGACCGACTGCATTCTCTTCGGGTCGATCTTTGCTGCTTTCGCAGTCCTCCGGAACCAGTACGCCGGAGGCCCTTCGGGGAAAGAACTGTTCGATCTGACGAATGTCGGCATCGAGACGGCTATCCTGCTGTTCTCGTCCATCACCTACGGCTTTGCCTCGCTCAGTGCGCTGGCAAAGAACAAGGGGATGGTTCTTCTGTGGCTCGCCGTGACGTTCGTTCTGGGTCTCTCCTTCGTTGGTCTTGAGGTGACTGAGTTCACTCACATGATCGCAGAAGGAAATGGTCCTGACCGTTCTGCATTCCTCTCCGCGTTCTTCACGCTGGTTGGAACGCACGGTCTGCACGTCACCTGCGGTCTGATCTGGATGGCGGTTCTGATGGTCCAGATGATGGGCCCGCAGGATCTGTCTCCGCGGATGATGGACAAGCTGACTTGCCTCAGCCTGTTCTGGCACTTTCTGGACATCGTCTGGATCTGTGTTTTCTCCTTCGTCTATCTCGCAGGTGTGATGTAATGGCCCAGGCACATACAACCCACGATGGTAGCCACGGCTCCTATCAGTCCTACATCATCGGGTTCGTTCTTGCGGTCGTCCTGACTGTTGCGTCTTTCGCAGCAGTCATGACACACGCACTGGCCCCGGGGATGGCACTTGCAGCTCTTGGTGTTCTTGCGGTCGTTCAGATCGTGGTTCACCTGGTGTTCTTCCTTCACCTGAACACCAGCAATGAGCAGAGCTGGAACCTGATGTGCTTCATCTTTGCAGCAGCATCGGTCATCGTCATTGTCGGCGGCACGCTGTTCATCATGCATGACACGGCCATCAACATGATGTCCCGCTAAGATCCTTCAAAGGATCACGGCAGGAAAGGCTGGCGGGAGAAATCCTAGCCAGCCTTTTTTAATGCCTGCTCTCTGGCTCGGAAGGCCCTGCTGCATTCTACGTCTTTGCAGTCGCAGGCTGAGCAGTGGCGCAATAAAAAAGCCCGGCACTATGGCCGGGCTTGATGTCTTTAAGGCAAAGAGGTCTCAGTCCTTGTGGGGAGCCTCTGACAGCATTGCTGCCTTGCCGGGCTTGTCCTTCCACTCTTCCGCATCGGCCGGCTGCTCGCCCTTGCGGGTGATGTTCGGCCACTGGGCGGCAAGACGAGAGTTGATCTCGATCCAGGGAGCTGCACGGTTGTCGCTGTCCGGGAAAATGGCTTCTGCCGGGCACTCAGGTTCGCAAACGCCGCAGTCAATGCATTCGTCCGGATTGATGACGAGGAAATTTTCTCCGGCATAGAAGCAGTCTACGGGGCAAACTTCCACGCAGTCCATGAACTTGCACTTGATGCAGTTTTCCGTGACCACATAGCTCATTGGTGTCTCCGATCCTCATTCGGGCCCGGCTGTGCGGCCCAATTTCATATTGTGCGGGATGATATGCGAAGGATTGGCCTAGGAAGCAAGCTTCTTAGGCTCTTCTTTCACGATCTCGTATAGCTGGGATGCTTCTTTCGCGGGGCCGCGCCTCTCTCCAAGGTCCAGAACGCGCCAGACACGGACGTCCTCCCCAGGGCTGAGAGGGGGGAGGGTAACCACATCTCCTACTCTCAACTTGGCATGCGGCTTGCTGGTCGGCTGTCTGTTCACCCGGATACGGCCTTTGCCGACAATGGTAGCACAGAGCGGGCGTGTCTTGGCGACACGGGCATAATACAGCCACTGATCCAAACGCTGATAGGCATCACTCATAAGGCGGCACGATCTCTTAGAATGGCTAGAGCGGCGAAGGGGCTGTCTGGCCGGACAATGGGGCGTTTTGGGTTGCTGGAGGTTCCTGACGGTTTCGTCTTCCTGCGCGTTGCCCGGTTGTGGCGGTCTGCCAAGAGCATCAGTGGGGCAGGTGGTCCCGCGTGCGATTGGCTGGGTGAAGATGGKGGTCTGTGGGCAACACCAAGGGCCCCAAGGACTTCAGGAAGAAGATCGGCTTTGATTCCAAGGCGCGAGGCGAGGCCCGGAGGGGCAGGATAATCACGCTTGCGGGTCAGGTGCTGCAACTCTGTAACGGTGCGTTCGGCGATATCGAGTCTGATCCCTGTTCTGGCTGCCGGGAGCCAACCTGGAACGCCTTCCACCAGGTGCCATGGTAGTGACACGCGACCAGCAGGTGGTGGCGTCAGAGGTAGCCCGAGGCGAAGTTGAGTGAGGAGTGTCAGGAGGGCCAATGCGCGAGGACGCAGAAGCGCGGGACAGAAGACGGCAAAGCGGCCTACTTCCACGCCCAGCTTTCTCAAGGCGCGTTGAGCTGGGGGCGGCAGCGTCTGATCTGACGGCATGACAGAGGAGATACCGCCGTCTTCATGCAATCGATGAAGAATGCCTCTGAGTTGAGGCTGATCCGTTACAGCGCTTTGCGCTTTGTAGAGAACGGAGAGATCCCGTTGAAGTGTGCTGTCCACATATCGGAGAAGGCGCTGCTCAACCTGAATTCGCTGATTAGTGTCAGTGAACTCAGCGGAAAACAATCTGACGGCTGGCTGCAGAAACGTTTTCCCAGCCGTCAATCGGCCGAGGGGAATGTTGTCCCACGATAGAATGCCGGTTTCTGTTTCAAGGGACAGAGCACTGTCTGGCGTTTCTTGAAAAAGGCGGACCCGACGTGGAATTTCCTGCAGAAGAGCTTTGCGCCCGGCTTTGAGAACGATCTGATGATCAGGCCCGTTTGTGGTGTCGGTTTGGAGAGAAAAGCCACGGATCTTGCCGATACTGTGGCCTTCAACGATCACCTCTCCATCGGCTGTTACGGCGGACAGGAGATTGCGATCTGTCTCAGCATCCAGCCGGCGGAGCAGGGACGTGGCGCGCCGGTCTACAAAGCGGGAAGTCAGGCGCTCATGCAGCGCGTCTGAAAGCAGGTCTTCTACTTCCCGGGCGCGTTGTTGCCAGCCAGATGAGTGACGGCTCCATTCTGTTCTGGCGGCCACATAAGAGCAGACCCGCACACCCGTCAGGCGATGCATCAGGGTATCAATGTCGCCTTCGGTGCGCGCGAAACCCTTGATGTGTCCTTCCATCCAGTTTGCCGGAACAGCGCCATCTTTGAGGATATGCAGGAACAGGCGGGCGCAAAGCCGTGTGTGGCTGTCATCGCCAAGTTTGCGAAAATCCGGGATCTGGCAGACTTCCCAGAGAAGGGACGTTGCACGCTTTCCTTTGGCGACCTCCCGAATTTCCGGGTCAAGGATCAGGGACTCAAGGGTCACAACGTCAGACGCAACGCGGCCTGCCATCAGGCCGCGGGAGGGCGGCGCGACCGTAAGGCTGGCGAGAAGAGCCCGGGGATTGCTGAAATCCAGTGCGTGATTGCGCCAGTATAGCCGTTGGATCGGATCGAAGCGGTGCTGTTCTACGGCATCTATGGTTGCGGCAGACATAGGCGGACAATCAGCCGTGGTGCCAAATGTACCGTCCTGCATGCCACGCCCCGCACGGCCGGCAATCTGCGCTATTTCCTGCGGGAAGAGCGGGCGGGGTGTTGTACCGTCAAATTTGGAAAGCTGGGCAAGTGCCACATGGTCCACATCCATGTTCAACCCCATCCCGATGGCATCGGTGGCCACCAGATAATCGACTTCCCGGTTCTGGTAGAGCTCGATCTGGGCGTTTCGCGTTCGGGGGCTGAGTTGCCCCATGATGACGGCACAACCACCTCTTCGGCGGCGTATGACTTCGGCCAGAGCGTAAACTTCTGACATCGAGAAAGCGACGATGGCCGATCGGGGCGGAAGGCGAGAAAGCTTCGTCGGTCCGGTGCTGACGAGACTCGACAGGCGTGTGCGTGTGTCGATTTCGATTCCGGGCACCAGCTTTTGCAGGAGCGGACGAATTATTTCCGCACCCAGGAAGAGTGTCTCTACGGTTCCCCGGGCGTGGAGGAGACGATCCGTGAAGATGTGTCCACGGTCCGGGTCAGATGCGAGCTGGATTTCATCGACAGCCACGAACTCGGCTTTCCGGTCCAGTGGCATGGCCTCGACCGTGCAGGAAAACCATCGCGCACCTGGAGGAACAATTTTTTCCTCACCTGTTATAAGGGCGACGGAACGCTCCCCTTTGGCCGCGACCAGGCGTTCGTAGTTTTCGCGCGCAAGAAGGCGCAACGGAAAACCGATGATGCCGGAGGAATGAGCCATCATGCGAGTCAGAGCATAGTGCGTCTTGCCCGTATTGGTTGGGCCAAGTGCCGCACGGACGCTTGCTGGCATGATATGATGAGCGGAATGGTTACCGCGGTGTGCACCCTTCATGTGTGAATGGTCGGGTGCCTGCGGAACAAAAGCAAGCGTTCGAGCCAAAAGGTTCGATCTTTTAAGGAAAGAGGTTCATGAGTTCTCACATCCAGCTCCCTTTTGTTTCCGCCAGCGAGGCTCCAACACCGCGCGTTGTGCATCTGGTGAAGGTGCAGGATGACAAGACGATTGCCGGTCTCCTAGGCGAGCACGCATCTTTTCTGATGGCGCAGGGGTTCAAATCAAAAGATGGCGCTTTCACGCTTCTGCCTGGCGACGGTGGGGCGGGAGCGGCTCTGCTTTGTGTGGATGAGGGGCGCCTGAATGACCCGACAGCTTTTGGTGTGCTGGGAACGATCCTTCCGGAGGGTGACTGGAGCCTTCTGCCGCACGGGATGGAAAGCGCCGTTCAGGAGACTGCTCTTCTCGGGTTCGCCATGGGAACATATCAGTATCGTGTCGGGGTCGTGCGGTCATTCACCACGCGATTGGTTGTGCCGGACGACGCGGCTACCGTTATTGCCTATGCGAAAGCAAACTGGTTTGGCAGGGATCTGATCAATATGCCCGCCAATCTGCTTGGTCCGAAAGATCTGGCGCTGTCGGCTTATCGGGCTTTGGAAAATCGTGGAGCAGATGTTCGCATTGTTGAGGGCGATGACCTGAAGGCCGCGTATCCCTGTTTGGCAGAGGTGGGTGAGGGGTCTGAACGCAAGCCTGCTGTTGTTGTGGCCCGCTGGAAAGCCCGTGAAGGCGCGCCGCGTCTGTCTCTTGTTGGGAAGGGCGTGTGCTTCGATACGGGGGGATACGACCTGAAGCCCGCAGCAGGCATGCTGCGTATGAAAAAAGACATGGGTGGTGCGGCCCTGCTTCTGGCCGTCATGTGCGCAGCGATTGATCTGCAACTGGATGTTGATCTGGAACTGCGTCTTGGATGTGTTGAGAACAGTGTGTCTGGCCACGCCATGCGTCCCGGCGATGTTCTGCGGACACGAAGCGGAAAAACGGTAGAGATTGGCAACACGGATGCAGAGGGGCGTCTGGTGTTGTGCGATTTGATAACGGAAGCCGCTGAATCTGCCCCAGATTACATTGTGGATGCTGCAACCCTGACCGGCGCTGCGCGCGTAGCTCTCGGTCCAGACCTTCCGGCGGTGTTCAGTAACAGTGATGGACTGGCTCAATTACTGCTCGAATCGGGCTCAGATACTGCGGATGCTTTGTGGAGATTGCCACTCTGGCATGGCTATGACGCATGGCTAGATAGTAAAATAGCCGACGTCGGAAATATAACATCCAAACCAATGGCTGGCTCTATTACAGCGGCTCTCTACCTTCAGCGCTTCGTCCCGGAGGGGCAAAAGTGGCTGCATATAGACACTTACGCGTGGAATGACGCCAATTCTCCAGGGCGGCCAGAGGGTGGCGAGACGCTGGCACTTCGTGCGCTTCTTAAAATGATAACAAACATTCGCAGGTCTTCGTGAAGTGAAGAACCTGACGGGAAGGTGATCCTTAACGAACCGTAATATGATTGTCTTAAAACTATGGGGTGTAAATCTGCTTCTGATAGGGCATACGGCCTTCCATGTTCGAAAGCTGCTAGCCGCAGCATAAATCGTTTTGAAACCCGCATACTTGCGGATGCGTTTCAAAACACCAGATGTAGAAGACCAACGCTCAATCCCATGATGGGGTGAGCCACAGATACAACCCCTCGGGCCGGCAAGGCTCGAATGTTCTTTTTCCTGTTACTCGATCGGGTAACAGGCAGGGCAGACCGTTAAGGAGAGAGAAATGCCTCAGGCTAACAACGACCAGATGCTTCACCTTCTGTGCGACACCGTCGTCTCCATGGTGCGCCGTGATGGTCCTGATCTGTCTGCCCGCCAGCTTGCTGTGTTCCTGACCTGCTACCTGCGTGACGGTGCGCATACGGTTCGTGGTCTGGCATCAGAGCTCAAGGTTTCCAAGCCAGCTATCACCCGCGCTCTTGATCGTCTGGGCGAACTGGATCTGGCACGCCGCAAGGTTGACCCGCTGGACCGTCGTTCCGTACTCGTGCAGCGCACGCTGAAGGGTTCCTCCTTCCTGCGTGAGATGCGTGCTGTCATGGCTGAAGCTTCTGGCACACGTCCGGTTCGTGCAGAACGTGCAGCTGCTTCTGTCGAGCGTATCAGCACACGTCGCGCTGGCTAATTACCAACGATCCTGCACGTGGGCTCTGGCTCGCGTGCAGATATATCCTGTCCAGCAAAGCTGAGGCAGAAGAATGAGCAGGGCAGTTACGAGCCACTCATTGGCCAGACAGGCCACTGCACCCCACAGTGCAAATCCCCAATAGACAGTCGTTACAAGCGGCATCGGTAGTCCGGAGCGGATCGCGAGCTGATAAAGATGCCCACGGTGGGCCACGGTCAGTCGATCACCTACGCGCGTGCGGCGAGCCAGCGTAAAGAGGACATCCCACAGCACGCCTGAAAGCACTGCGAGTACGATGAGCGCCAAACTGTGGAGAGGCTGCATGGCCCCCCAGGCGATGACAAGTGCTCCTGCCTGGCTGCCAACGTCCCCCATAAAAATGCGGGCCTTGGGAAAATTCCACGGCAGAAATGCCGCAAGGCACACCGCGAACAGCACGAAAATAACAGGCTGTATCCCTGCTGACGCCAGAAGGGCCGCGGCGATCATCATCGTGCCTGAGGCTAACCCGTTAATCCCGTCGATAAAGTTGAGGGCATTGGTGATAAACACGGCCCCCAGTATGAAAATTCCCATCATTGGCAAGGACGCGCCCGTTCCAGCCGCGGCCAAAAAGGCGGCCACGAACTGTGCACCAAGCTTGTAACGCGCCCTGAAAGAATACAGATCGTCCAGCCAGGAAACGGCAGCGAGTAGAATAACGCCGGCCAGCATCCCGATGACGGACGAATTTAGAATGGGCTGCCCTTTGAGAAACAGGCTTGGTAACGCGCAGAGCAGAAAAGCTCCGATAATGCCGATCCCTCCGCCTTTGGGTGTTGGCCGCGTATGGGAGCTGCGGTGCACGGGAGTGTCCATAATTCCGGCCTGAATCATCAGGACGACCAGGACCGTGCACAGGACTGCTGCACACAGGTCCAGCAGGGTAAGGCCGGAGAGAAAGGACGACAAAGAAAAGGGCATGGACGGACTTTATGGGAACAGTGGTTTTGGCGTTATAAGGGAGACGTGAAAGTCACACCATCTTCTGGCCCTCAGTTTCCGGCCCCGTCTAGCGCTATCAGCCGTACAGGTCGCACGACCGCACAGGCGAGACGCATCGCTCTCAATGTTCTTCTGGATGGAGTCGTGTCCGCAGCGGCAGCCCCTGTGGCACGTTGGCTGGCTGACCCTCACGGAGGACTGCTGCATCCGCTATGGTTTGTGGCGGGCGGGGGGATTACGCTCCTCGTCAGCGGGCTGCCTTTTCGTATGGCACAGCAATACTGGCGATTTTCCGGTCTTTCCGATCTCTTTAATATTGCCTGCGCGTCAGTTGTCAGTGCCACGCTGTTCTCAACTTTGCTGCACCTGGCTGGTTACCCCCTTCCAAGCACGACATTCCCGGTCATTCATGCACTGGTCCTCCTGACATGTCTGGGCGCTCTACGCATGTTCTGGCGGCTCACAGCGCGCCGTCGCCTTATGGTCGCTGAACGTGAGCGCGTGCTGTTACTCGGCGCTGATCACGAAGCGGATCTTTTCATTCGCGCAATGGAGCGGGATCATCAGGCGGGACGTCGCGTTGTCGGGCTTCTGACAGGTGGGACGCAGCAGGCAGGGCGACGCATTCACAGTTGTCCCATTCTTGGAACGATTGATGAAACGCCTGAAATTCTGAAGCAGATGTCAGCCTCGGGGCGCCTGCCGGATACGTTGGTTATCACCACGTCCGAACTGCGGGGCGCTCCGTTGTCCCGTATCCTCGAAGTGGCGCGTGAGTATGGTGTTGATGTTCAGAGAACGCCCTCTCTGACTGATCTGAAGCCTGCAGACAGTGTTGAGCTTCGTCCCGTCGCCATTGAAGATCTGTTGAACAGACCTCCGGTAGCGTTGAATAGCGAAGGGATGAGCCGCCTGATCGCCGGTCAGGTCATCGCTGTAACGGGGGCTGGCGGCAGCATTGGATCTGAACTGGCGCGACAGATTGCTTCGTTCAGGCCTGCTGCCATTCTTCTGATTGAGAACAGTGAGTATGCGCTGTGGCAGATCAATCTGGATCTTTCAGAGCGATATCCTGCGGTTCAGCGGCATCAGATTATTGCTGATGTGCGTGATCGCGGCAGGATCTCCGAAATTTTCATGGAATACCGTCCAGCACTTATTTTCCATGCCGCCGCGCTCAAGCATGTACCGATCGTGGAATCAAATCCGATCGAGGGTGTTCTGACCAACGTCGTGGGCACCCGCATTGTTCTGGACGAGGCCGAGCGTTCAGGTGCGCAGGCGATGGTGATGATTTCGACGGACAAGGCCGTTAACCCCTCCAGCCTCATGGGGGCAAGCAAACGCTGCGCTGAGGTCTATGGACAGGCGCTCGATATGCGTGCGCGTGCTGGTAAAGGCGGTTTGCGGTGTGTGACCGTGCGTTTTGGGAATGTCCTGGGGTCTACAGGGTCTGTCGTCCCCCTGTTTCGCCGCCAGCTTGAACATGGCGGCCCGCTGACCGTAACCCACCCGGACATGACCCGTTACTTCATGACGATCCCTGAAGCGGTGGGGCTGGTGCTTCAGGCTGCCGTCCGTGGCACTCAAGCTGCTTGCGGGGAAGATACAACGGATCAGCGTCTCCGGCAGGGCGGCATTTTCGTTCTGGATATGGGCGATCCGGTCAGGATTATGGATCTTGCCTGTCAGATGATCCGTCTGGCTGGCCTCAAACCGGAAACAGACGTGGAAATCCAGATTACGGGTCTACGCCCTGGCGAGAAGCTTTTTGAAGAGCTGTTTCATGGCCGAGAAGCCCCAGTGCCGACAGATGCGCCCGGTCTGAGAATGGCGTCTCCTCGGACCGTGGATTTCAATATCGCGACTGATGCCATGAATGCGCTGGAAGCGGCGTGCCACCGCGAAGATCTTTCAGCTGTCATGGAAATATTTCACCGGTTAGTGCCGGAATTCAACCATAACCGGGATGGAAAGGCGCCGTCTGCGGTCGCGCTTTCACAGCCTGATGCGGAGATCACTGCATGATTACCCCGATAGCCTTCCTGGATCTGCCCAAACAGCAGGCTCGTTTGAAAGACGCGATCAAGAGCCGTGTTGACGCAGTGTTTGAGCACTGTCGCTTTGTCATGGGCCCTGAGGTCGAGGAACTTGAGCAGCGGCTGGCCGAGTTCGGAGGTGCGAAGTATGCAGTTGGCGTCTCTTCGGGCACCGATGCACTCCTGATGGTTCTGATGGCAGAAGAGATCGGACCGGGCGACGCTGTCTTTCTGCCTGCTTTCACTTATACGGCGACGGCTGAAGTTGTTCTCCTTTTGGGAGCAACGCCCGTTTTTGTTGATGTGGAACCAGATACGTTCCAGATCAGTCTGACGTCTCTCGCGGAGCGGCTGACCGCTGTGCAGAAGGCTGGGGAACTGGAACCGCGAGCTTTGATCGGGGTGGATCTTTTCGGTCAGCCTGCGCCGTGGGATGAACTGAAAATTTTTGCGGCCCAGGAAAATCTGACGCTCATTGCGGACTGCGCGCAGTCTTTCGGGGCCTCTTATCACGGGCGCCGTCTGGGGCACGAGGCGCGCGCTACGACGCTATCGTTTTTCCCGTCCAAACCTCTCGGCGGCTACGGAGACGGCGGCGCTATTCTGACGGATGATGAGGACCTGGCCACTCTTTACCGTTCCCTGCGAACGCATGGGGAGGGCAAGACGCGCTACGAAGTGGAGCGGATTGGCATTAACGGTCGACTGGACACGATTCAGGCGGCTGTTCTTCTGGCAAAACTGGATGCTTTTGAAGATGAGCTGACCAAGCGTGAAGCCATTGCCTGCGCTTATGACGGCGCCATGCCAGAAGGTATTCAAACACCTGTGCGCGTGTCTGACAGCAAAAGTGCCTGGGCGATCTACAGCGTGTTGCTACCGGATATGGCGAAACGGGATTCCCTTCAGGCGCACCTGAAAGCCGCAGGTGTCCCGACGGCAGTCTATTACCCGAAACCGCTTCACCATCAGCCGGCTTACAGCGAGCATCATGACGGAGCTGCTCTTCCAGTCTCAGAAGGTCTGGGAGCGCGCATTTTGGCGCTGCCTATCCAGCCAGAGCTGACGGATGAAGAAGTGAGTCGTATTACGGAAGCCCTGAAAAGCTGGGCAGGAGACACATTATGAGGCGCGAACAGAAGCTGCTGCTGGCTTTTTGTGCACTGGTTTTCATTCCTGTTGGTATTGTCTGGTTCGTTGCTTGGCCGCTGATCCACGCTTGGAAGTTCCCCCCTGTGACGGAAGGCAAGATTATTGCACCTGTCAGCCGGGATCTGAGTGCTGCTGAAGTGCAGGACATCAATCTGTGGCTTCAGTCGCACACGACGGCCTGGGGCCCCAGTGGGGAACGTCCGCCTTCGAAGGGGGAAGTTATTCTGCGCATGAATAACGCAGACAATCATCCGGTCATCATTTCCATCTGGAAGCATAAGCATCAAGCGGACATCGTCGGCGTTCAGCTTGAGGACAATGGCCCATACCGCATGAACGCCTTTGAAGACGCGTCTCTCACGGCGCTCCAGCCCGCAGAATTGCAGCCTCACGGATAAAGCTGAACACTTTAGGACTGAAAGGCGCCTGTCGTTCAGGTGTCTGCCAGTCCTGCATGTCTTCGTACATTGTCCCCGTCTTGCGCCAGAGTTCCGGGCCCACGGCCTTTTGCAAAGGCTTCTGAAGTTCCAGCCAATCCCTTGCGAGGCTTTGAGCCTCTGGGGCAGATGGGGATACCGAGCGGGCAAGAGCATCTTCGCAGCGCACGATAAGTCGTTCCCAGAGCACCTGATAGGATGTTCTATCTTCAGTTGGGAAGTGACGATCCATTTGCGTCTGCCACGCCATCTGTTCTTCGGCAGTAAAGTATTTTTCAAAAACGGGCTGAATGTTTTCCCGTTCTAGAATGGCTTCTCCTTCTCGCAGCAGAAGGCAAAACGCCACCAGATCCATCGGGCCATCGTAAATCTGGCCCTCCGAACCAGAGAGTTGGTCAGAGATTAGATGATGGGTGGTGCGGAGTTGGGAAATTGTTCTTTCTAATACTGTCATACGTGCTGACAGCAGGGAAAGTTGGGTCCCTATGATATCTTTTGGGGATGCCGGCTTCAGTTCCAGGGAGCGGATCTCAGCGAGACTGAATCCCATGCGCTTTAAAAGAAAAATGCGTGCCAGCGTGCTGATTGTCTGGAGCGTGTAAACGCGTCTGCCATTTTCAGCCCGGGCTGGCTTGATGAGTCCCAAAGCTTCGAAATGTCCGGGGGTGTTGTTGCGCTGGCTTTGGCAAGTTCGCCAATGGTCAGGGTCTTTGCAGTCATTGATCTTCCTCCTGACGCATCATCTGCAATGATGACGTTACGTCAGGAGTAAGCGAAATATTCAGTCTTTCCGGGCTTCGTCTTCAGAAATTTCGCCAACGTCTCGGCGGGTCTGTTCTTCATCCTCGAGAGGGGCAGTGGCCTTGTCTCCCATAGCCAGTAGGGCGGCCGTAATTGGGGACGCCAGGATCAGGCCCGGAATGCCAAGAATGGTGCTGAAAACCGTCTGGGACAGAATAGCAACGGCAGGTGGCATATGGACCGCGCGGCGCTGGATAAGCGGTGCGAGGACGTTGCCTTCAAAGAACTGGATGACGCTGTAAAGAATCGCCACGAACAGGGCTTCCTGGCTCCCCATGGAGAGACCTAGTAGCACGGCCGGAACGGCACCCAGAATGGCACCAATATAGGGAATGAAGTTGCAGATGCCGGCAACGACACCCAGCGCCAGAGCAAGAGGAACGCCAATTAATGACAGGCCAATGCCGGAGAGAATGCCTACGACAAGCATGTCGAGTGCCTGACCGGCTGTCCATGCCCATAGCGTAGTTCCAGCAGCCATGAGCAGCTCACGCGCCGATGCACGGTGCTGGGAAGGAACGAGGCGCAGGAAGCCGTCAATGTAAATTGCAGGCGACAGGGCAAAGTACAGGCCGGCAATCAGAATGACAGCCAGTGTACCCAATACACCAAAGGCACTGCTGAGAATGCCGGTCACGGATCCTGCGAGACCCGAGCCTAGTGACCCAAGGCTGCCAGACGTTGCATCGTTTCCGCCTACGGCCGTTGGTAGGTGATCCAGAACGAGTTGGCCCAGAGTGGAGCCTGAAAGATGCGATTTCAGATCGCCGGACTGCTGAACAAGTGCCTGCTTGAGGCGAATGAACTGGTCCCCGATCGCCGGGCCGCTGCTCCAGACAAGGCCTGCCATTGCAAGCAGGATAACCACTGTGACAAGAGCAACAGCGCCCTGATAAGGAATGAACGAGACATGGCGCCGCACGATCCGGGCGAGGCCGTGCAGGACGACAGCCATCAGCGCGGACGCAAAGACGACTGCCAGCACATCCTTCATCAGCCAGACGGCCAATAGGATCAGTGTCACAGTCAGGGCGATCCGTAGAAGGCTGGCAATCTTGGAAAGTTCGCGCGCGCGCGGTTCCTTCTCGTCTCGGTCCTTCGGGTCGGAAAACGAAATGGGCATCAGCCGGTCCATCCTGAATCTGTAAGCCGGTGTTGGCTTATGGACTTCGGGAAGGCGGGTCAATCGGCTGATGTAGTCTAACGATACTCTCCCGGAGTGCTGATGGCGGTGAAAGCAAGCTTCAGCAGGCTACCTGACGTTACTGATCGATCCGCAGCCCTGTCAGGCCGAAGCCTCTTCCAGTTCTGCCTGCGCTTCGAGCCAAAGCTCCTCCGTTTGCTCCTGCGTCGTGTTCAAAGCCGAGAGATGCGCGTTCAGAGACGCGATTTCGCCGGGATTCCCTGACTGATAGAGCTCCGGATCGGCAAGCTTGGTCTCAATTTTCTCTTTTTCCCGATTGATCTGAGCCAGCTTCGCTTCAGCATCACGAATTTTCCGGCGGAGCGGGGCCAGCGCTCGTGTGAGCTCCTTGCGGTCAATTTTCTTCTGGGGAGTTGTCGCCTGAGACGTTTCCTGAAAGGCCGGGCGATTGGCGTTTCTGTTCCGCTCCGTATTTTCCGCTCTGGCCTTGCGAGCGCGTTCGACCAGCCATGCCTTGTATTCCGCCATGTCGCCGTCAAACGGCGCAATGGTTCCGTCTTCAACCAGCCAGAACCGATCCGCTACGGATTCCACCAGATGGCTGTCATGGCTGATGAGGATTACCGCGCCCTCAAATTCGGAAAGAGCCCGGATCAGAGCATCGCGCGCGTCAAGATCAAGATGGTTGGTTGGCTCATCGAGGATGAGAAGATGCGGGGCGTCACGCGTGGAGAGCGCGAGAAGAAGGCGCGCTTTTTCCCCACCCGACAATTCTGAAACACGGGTTTCAGCACGATTAACATCCAGTCCGAAGCGCGCGAGCTGTGAGCGTACGGCAACTGGCGTCGCGTCAGGCATGGCGCGGGCCATGTGGTCGATCGGTGTTTCAGACAGGACAAGTTCATCGGCCTGATGCTGCGCGAAATAGCCGATCTTGAGCTTTGGCGAGTGATTGTAAGATCCCTCCATGGGATCAAGGCGCCCGGCCAGTAGCTTGGCGAATGTGGACTTGCCGCGCCCGTTCTGGCCCAGAAGCGCGATTCGGTCTTCCATATCGAGCCGCTGGTTCAGCCCTTTGAGAACCACCCGTCCGTCATACCCTAGACTGACATTGTCGAGGGTGATCATCGGTGGGGGAAGGGGCTGCGGTTCCGGGAATGAAAAGCGCGTCGGCGTGTCTTCTACCACGCTGTCAATCTGCGGAAGGCGCTCAAGCGCTTTCAGGCGGGCCTGAGCCTGCTTGGCTTTCGTGGCCTTCGCGCGGAAGCGATCGACGAAGGACTGCATATGTGCACGTTGTGTTGCAATGCGCTCAGCCATACGATTTTGCTGAAGGGCCTGTTCTGTCCGGATGCGCACGAAGTTGTCGTAGCCGCCGGGCGTCAGGCTGAGTTTCTGATGATCCAGATGAGCAATGGCATCGACTGTATTGTCGAGAAGTGATCGGTCATGACTGACGATCAGAGCCGCACCAGGGAATTTTGCAAGCCAGGATTCGAGCCAGAGGGTGGCTTCAATATCAAGATGGTTGGTGGGCTCATCCAGCAGAAGGAGATCGGGGCAGAGGAAGAGGGCCGTCGCCAGCGAGACACGCATTCTCCAGCCGCCTGAGAAGTCCGAGACCGAGCGAAGCTGCGCGTCCTGATCGAAGCCCAGCCCCGACAGGATGGCGCCGGCACGGGCGGGGGCCGTGTAGGCGTCAATGGCAATCAGGCGCTCATGCACATCTGCGATACGGGCAGGGTCCGTGGCAGTCTCGGCTTCGGCAAGGAGGGCCGCGCGCTCGATGTCGCCTTCCAGCACCGTGTCGATCAGCGAGGTGTCACCAGATGGTGTTTCCTGCTTCACGCGGCCCATTGTGGCCCGATTTGCAAGCGTGATGGTGCCCCCATCCGGGGCAATATCCCCTGCAATCGCGCCAAGAAGTGTTGATTTTCCAGCCCCATTTTTTCCGATGAGACCAATTTTCCGACCGGGGTCGACTGTCAGCGATGCGCCATCCAGCAGGGTACGGCCGGCGATGCGGAGAGTCAGGTCAGTGATGGTGAGCAGGCTCACGGGCGCCTCGATCAGTCGGGAGAGTGAAAAAACCGCGACAGACCTATCAGGAACTACGAATTTGCTCTAGTGGAACGGCGGGATTTACCCCTTTGTCCAACAGGAGAAGAAAGATGGCTCTCGAGCGCACGCTTTCAATCATCAAGCCCGACGCCACGAAGCGTAACCTGACCGGCAAGATCAATGCCGTGTTCGAGGAAGCCGGTCTGCGCATCGTTGCTCAGAAGCGCATCCAGCTGACCGAGAAGCAGGCTGGCGCTTTCTACGCAGTTCACAAGGAGCGTCCGTTCTACGGCAGCCTCGTGTCCTCCATGCTCGCTGAGCCGGTTGTCGTGCAGGTTCTGCAGGCTGAGAACGCTGTTGCAAAGCACCGTGAAGTCATGGGCGCAACGAACCCGGCTGATGCAGCTGAGGGCACCGTGCGTAAGCTTTATGCTGAAAGCATCGAAGCAAACTCCGTGCACGGTTCTGACAGCCTTGAGAACGCGAAGAACGAGATCGCTTTCTTCTTCGCTGAGACAGAAATCCTGCCGTAAGGTCTGGGTTCTGCCAATGGAGAGCCGCAGGCTCTGTGGCTCTCCATTTCCAATGATTTGGGACGGTATCTGAACGCCCCGACTGGTCAGCCTTCACACGTTCCCGGTTCCGCTGTCATCCAGGCCCACTCTGCGGCATGATGACGGAAGAGAGGCATGGTTCGATCTGTGGGCAACGACGCTACAACTTCTTTCCTTTACAAATATCCGCTGGCTATTGTCTGGGGACTTCTGGTCTCTGCCTGCCTGATGTTTCTGGTGATCGCGACCCCGCCATTACAGGTCGCCGATGAGCCAAATCATTTTCAGAGAGCCATACAGATCTCTCAGGGACAGTTGATCGGCCATCGTTTCAGTGCCTCTGATAGCGGTGGTGTCATTCCTGAAGACAGCGTTGTATTCGCTTACAGATATGATGATCTCAAAGGTCGATATGAACGGAAAGTAGACTGGAACCGTATCTTCGGCAGCGCAGCGTTAAGCTGGAAAAGTCCGAAGCGGGAAGCAGGCTTTCCCAACACGGTGATCTATTCTCCGATTTTTTATTTTCCATCAGTGGTGGGGATTGAAGTCGGAAAGAGACTTCATGAAGATATTCTGAAGTCTTTTTATCTGGCACGCATGTCTAACGCCGTCTTTTGCGTACTTGCAGGAATGCTTGCCCTTGCGATTGCCCGTCAGGGACAACTGATCATTGCAGCATTTATCTCAATGCCGATGTCGCTGTCGTTGTTCGCGTCCTGCTCTCAGGATGGGCCTTTGATCGCGGCCTGTGCAGTTTGTACGGCGCTCATGACGCGATTAAATGACGACTTCTACAAAAATAGATGGTTCTGGCCGACACTCGCGCTTTTAATGGGATGCATTATTGCATCCAAGCCGCCTTACATTCTTATCGCGTTTCTGCCGCTGATCATTGCTCCTTGGGCGGCCTGGCGTTCGGCTGTGGGTGCATGCGTGTTTGCCGTAATTGCTGCTCTGGCATGGTCGGTTATGGGTGTTCACTCAACGAAGATCCCTTTTCGTTCAGCAGATGGGGTTGATGCTGCGCGCCAGCTACATTTCGTTCTTTCTCACCCGTTCAAAACAATCGCAGTGCTTCTGCACACATTCAGGGTTTCTGCTTATTCCTTGATGGGCCAGTTTGTCGGTGTGCTGGGATGGCTTGATGCACGACTTCCAGACTGGTTTTACCAGTTCGAAGTCATGTTTTTCATTTCTGTAGTTATTTTCTCTTGCCTTTACCTGAAACGAAAAATTGGAAGAGAAGAGCTGCTGAGAAAGGCGCTCATCCTTTGTGTGTCTATTGGGACTGTCAGCGCTGTCAGCCTTTCTCTCTATCTTATCTGGACCCCCGTTGGTGACAGTTATATTGGCGGGCTTCAGGGGAGATATTATATCCCTCCAGCAATATTTTCCGTGCTGATCTTTCCTTTTGCATCCAGTCCCCATTTTCTGTCCGTTGCTAAAGCAAAAGCCATCGAAGTTGCGCTTCTTGCTGTTGGGCTCTGGGTAGGATTTGGCGCTGTTATGCAGACCATACTAGCGCGCTACTGGTAGCCGTGTTTATTCTTTAAAAGGGACGTTACGTTTGCAGTGGGCATGCTACTCCTGCGAAGAAGGTAACATGCCCTTAGGTGTCTCTGTTTTAGTTCCAGAGACGCGCGTAAATACCTGTCGCTTCAATGCAGACATGCGCAACGCAAACGAAATAGGCGCTTAATAGGCCCGCACAGATCGTTTGATACGTCTTGTTTTGGCGCGGCAGGAACAACAGAACTCCACTTAGAATAGCAGCGCAGCTTATATAAAAATAACAGTGTCCTCTCCAAGGTGAGAGAAGCCAACGTAGAATGCCAGAAGGGTTAAGAGAGAATAAAGCGCACCAAGTGCAATCAGGATTACTCCGGATCGCGGACTAGAAATGGGCCGTTTGTCAGCGAGAGCCAGTAGAACAATCAGAGCTATAGCTACATACCCAGTGCCTTCACCAATCTTGAAGAAAAGTGGCACTGGTCCTCCACCAAAACGTCCCCATGCGTCCTCCCACCACCAGTGCGAGCCAACACGGTAAGTTTCAGCGATTTCCCGAACAAAAGACCATGGGTGCTTCAGCATGGTCAGGATCTGGACTTTAGGATCTCCTCCCGTATTCCAGTAATGCGCAGGAGTGAATGGGTAAATTCCGTTCCAGACAACGGCGGAGACAAGGCTCAATCCGACGACCGTCATACAGAATTGGATATATTTTCTCTGGGTCGGAAAGGAGTTCGTCGGCACAAGAAAGCAGCCGAGACTTAGAAAGCTGCAGGTTAATTTGAAAAGCCCCAGCGGAGCGGCCAAAGCGATAATCAGCCGGATCCAGATTTTCCGGTCTTCGGGAGGGGCCATCCGGGCCCGTAGGCAGCAGGCGAGGAACAGCATTGATCCCAGATTGGTGACAGGATCGGCGCTATATGTTGTCGCCAGATGGAGGCTTGTTGGCGTGGTCATCAGGGCAAGGACGGCCAGTCGCCCTACGGGCAGCACCGCAAGGACAAGTGCAAGCATCCCGATGTATCCAAACAGGTTCCCTAAACGACCAGCGTAATATCTTGTATCCACGCCGCCATGTCCGGCATTGGCGATTATCATGGCGGTGGCTGAGGGAATATACATCAGTGGGGAATATGAAGCGGTCGAGGGGAAATGAACAACTTCCCGGTCTCTTTTGGAGTTCTCCAGATCCTTTGCAATCTGCGCAGCGACATTGCTGTCAGATGGCTTATGCTGGTCGCGGTTTGCATTGAAATAGCGCACCCAGGTCAGCATACTGGTGTCGAGCCCACCTCCGAACATGTGCCCCGAATAACGCTGTGCCAGAAGATTTCCCTGAGCGATCTGTTGCGCGCGGTAAAAATGGAATTCTTCATCTACGCCGCTAACAGGCGTGACGCGGTACACAAGAAAAACGCCGATAACAGCAATTGAGAGAAGATAAGCGAGTTCAAGAAGCCGCAGGTTTGTTTTGCAGAACGCAAAAAATGACGAAACGGACTTCATATCAGTGCTTATTTCCTTGTTGGGGCACATGACCGACTGCCATCCGGGCTCATCTGCACCCACTCAGAGTAAGGCAATCCGCAAATTATAAAACTGAGTTTTGGAGGTGCTGAGCGTTTCTGCGGTCATTATCGGCAGGCATTTAACTGAGAGGTGTCTTTACTACACAGTGCCCAGATAAAATGAGGAGCGGAATGAAAGGAGAAATTCCCGGTCATCCCGCCGCCAGATTACTGTCTGTTGATGTAGTTCTGAAGAACCGAAGGATACAGGGCGTGTTCCTGTTCCAGTACGCGTGCAGCAAGTGCGTCGGGTGTGTCACTCTCCAGAACCGGCACACGCGCTTGCCCAAGAATAGGCCCTTCATCCACGCCCGCAGTCACAAGGTGGACAGTACAACCGTGCTCGGTTGCGCCGGCAGCAATGGCAGCCTCATGTGTGTGCAGGCCCGGAAATGCGGGCAAGAGGCTCGGGTGGATGTTGAGCATCCGGCCATCCCAGGCGTTGACGAGATAAGGCGTCAGGACACGCATATATCCGGCAAGGCAGACGAGTTGGGCTCCGGAAGCGCGGATGGCGGCATCCACCTTGCGTTCGTGAGCTTCACGGTCTTTCCCGAACGCCTTGTGGTCAATGGCCGCCGTCTGAAGACCGGCTGCGCGGGCAACCTCCAGACCGGCCGCATCCGGCTTGTTGCTGAGCACGAGTACGATCCGAGCCGGAAAATCCGGCCTTTCACAGGCCTCGATCAGTGCACGCATGTTGCTGCCACGCCCGCTGATAAGCACAGCGATGGGCATTTTCTGCATCATGCGAAGGAGACCGGTGCCGTCAGGGCATAAGCCTCGTCGGAACGGACAACTTCACCGATCTGGAAAGCGCTTTCTCCGCGGGCTTCCAGTTCAGCCAGAACGCGCTCTGGCTCAGGAGTGACGAGAACCATGCCAATGCCACAGTTAAAGACACGGAGCATTTCATCAGCTGAAACATTTCCGGTTTCTGCCATCCAGCGGAATACGGAAGGCACGACCCACGACGAACCGTCAATGCGAGCGCCCAGACCTTCCGGAAGGACGCGCGGCAGATTGCCTGGCAGGCCGCCGCCGGTAATGTGCGCGCAGCCATGGAGCAGGCCCTTGGCGTGCAGATCCAGCACGCTGCGAACATAGAGCTTCGTGGGTGTCAGCAGGGCTTCGGCGAGTGTGTGCCCCTCAGAGAAGGGAGCCGGATCATTCCAGCCGAGGCCTGAACGGCGAACAACTTCACGAACCAGAGAAAAGCCATTCGAGTGAACGCCTGAGGAAGGCATCCCGATCAGTGCATCGCCTTCGCGGATGCCCGCAGGAAGGAGAGCGCCGCGTTCTGCCGCGCCGACACTGAACCCGGCGAGATCATAATGTCCCGGTGCATACATGCCCGGCATTTCTGCAGTTTCGCCACCGACCAACGCACAGCCGGACTCTGCGCAGGCATGGGCGATGCCCTTCACGACCGTTGAGGCATCTTCAATGGAGAGCTTGCCGGTCGCCAGATAGTCCAGGAAGAACAGCGGGGTTGCGCCTTGAACGACCAGATCGTTCACGCACATGGCCACGAGATCAATTCCGACCTCATCATGCTTGCCGGCTTCAATCGCGACCATGAGTTTCGTGCCCACGCCGTCTGTGCAACTGACAAGGACCGGATCGGTGAAACCGGCAGCCTTCAGATCAAACAGGGCACCGAAGCCGCCCAGTCCGCCCATAGTGCCAGGACGGTTCGTGGCTTTGGCTGCGGGCTTGATGGCATCGACCAGGGCATCGCCTGCTGCAATGTCTACACCAGCCTGTGCATAGCTGGCGCCCTGTGAGGTGTCGGGCTGATCGGTCATGATGAAGCTTCCCGCTGGTTGACGTGACGCCGTTCTAGAGCATCCTGCACGCGGGCGGAACGCTTGAATTGAAGGCGTAACGGCATGAAAAGGGATGAGGGATGACAAAACAGGACGGACAGGAAGGGCGCGCCATAAGCGATGCCGGACCTCAGATGGCCTTTCCTCTGCGTCGTCCGACCGCGATGACAGCTGAACGCTTCATCACGAGCCCTTCAAATGCGCCTGCGCGCGCGTGGCTTTCACGCAAAGTGTGGCCTGATGGCCGATTGTGGCTCTGGGGGCCAGCGGGCACGGGAAAAACCCATCTGTTGTCTGTCTGGGCGCAGGAGCACGATGCGACCATTCTGGATGCGCGCCTGTTTTCTCATGCCTCTTCCGGAGGGCGCATTCGCATAAGGGGAAACCTTGCAATTGATAATGCCGATTCGCCGGGGGATGAGGCGACCATGCTCCATCTGTTGAATGACGCGCTGACGCAGGGGGACCGGGTGTTGATGGTTGGGCGCCTTCCACCGTCACGCAGCCATGTCTCCCTGCCAGATCTGGGAAGCCGGCTCCGTGCGACCGCAACGACGGCCACAGGGGAGCCGGAAGACGATCTGCGGGCAACGTTGCTGCTTTCTCTTCTGGCGGATCGTCAGCTCGTTGTTTCGCAGTCCGTTACGGAATGGCTTTGGCGTCATCTGCCGCGCACGGGAAATGCTCTGGTTTCGGCGGTTGAGCGGCTGGATGATGCGGCTCTTGCCCGTGGAACCGCAATTACACGGGCGCTGGCGCGAGAAATGCTTCCCGATCTTCTGATGCCTGATATGTCAGAGGAATGACATAAAACCTACGTTTGACACACTTCTCCCAAGCCTTGATCTTAAACGGGTTTTGGTTCGAGCTTCCCGGAAGAGACCATCGTGACGACTGAAAATAATAAGCCAACTCCCCGTCGACGTTCGCGCAACCAGCCACGAGAGGGGAATCTGACGCCAGCCGCAACCCGGGCCCGGCGGCGCAGAATGGTTGTTCCGACAGCTGAAGACTATGCTGACATGCCAACATCCCCAGCGCGGTTCATCAACCGGGAGCTTTCCTGGCTCGACTTTAATCAACGCGTCATCGAAGAAGCCGAAAGTTCGCGCAATCCGCTCCTGGAGCGTGTCCGTTTTCTGTCCATCAGCGCCAGTAATCTGGACGAATTCTATTCAGTACGTGTTGCGGGTCTGGTGGGGCAGGTTCGGGAAGGGCTGGTCGTTCGGAGCCCAGATGGAGCAACACCTGTTCAGCAGCTTTCGGCCGTCCGTCAGAAAGCCCGGTTTCTTCTCGCAGAGCAGCAGCGGGTCTGGCATCAGCTTCAAGACGAGTTGAAAGATGCCGGGATTTCCATCCTGTCCACAGAAGGTTTGGATGGGACTGATCTTGCGCAGCTCTCAGCCCTGTTTGATGAGCGCGTCTTTCCGGTTCTGACCCCACTCGCGGTCGATCCATCGCACCCGTTGCCGTTTATTCCGAACATGGGGTTAGCGCTGGTTATGCGTCTCAAGGACCCTGCGTCGGGCAAGCATGTCATGGACGGGTTGATTCTGCTGCCAGCCCAGGTGCCACGTTTCCTTCGCCTTCCGTCACGGGTTGGCGCAGGCAAGGATGCCACGGGTGAAATCCGCTTTATCCTGCTTGAAGACCTGATCAGCCTGTTCGCAGATCGCCTGTTCCCCGGTCTCATGATTGGTGCGGCCGGTGTCCTACGGATTATCCGCGATACGGACGTTGAGTTTGAAGACGAGGCGGAAGATCTCGTCCGGTCTTACGAAACAGCTCTCAAGCAACGCCGTCGCGGTGTTGGGATCCATCTGGCTCTTGATCACAAACTCCCCGAAACGCTTGGGCGCGAAATGGGCGAAGAGCTGGGTGTTGGTGACGAAGATGTCGTGGTCATGCCCAATTTTGTGGGCGTTGTAGATCTCAAGCAGTTGATTGTGGATGACCGTCCAGATCTGGTGTTTCCGCCCTACACGCCGCGCTTTCCGGAACGCATTCTGGATTATGACGGAGACTGCTTCGCGGCGATCCGGGCAAAAGATATTGTAGTCCATCACCCGTTCGAGAGCTTCGATGTGGTGGTGCAGTTCCTTAGGCAGGCTGCGCGTGATCCGAATGTTCTGGCCATCAAGCAGACGCTTTACCGGACCTCACGGGATAGCCCGATCGTTCATGCCCTGATTGAGGCCGCGGAATCCGGCAAGTCCGTCACAGCCATGGTTGAGTTGCGTGCACGGTTTGATGAAGAGGCCAACATCCGTCTTTCGCGTGCTCTGGAAGCGGCTGGCGTGCAGGTTGTCTTTGGGTTCGCGCATCTGAAGACCCATGCGAAGCTGAGCCTTGTCGTCCGTCGTGAAAGCGGGACGCTACGTTCTTATGCCCATTTCGGGACTGGGAACTATCATCCCATTACAGCCCGGATTTACACGGATCTTTCGTTCTTTACCTGCGATCCGAAACTGGCTTCGGACTCTGCACGGCTGTTCAATTACATGACCGGGTATGCCACGCCGGAAAAAATGGATGCGCTGGCGTTCTCTCCCATGACGATCCGTTCCACGCTTGAACAACTCATCCGTGACGAGATTGCTCATGCAAAGGCAGGCCGTCCCGCCCGGATCTGGCTGAAAATGAACAGTCTGGTTGATGCTGAACTGATCGACCTGCTCTACGAAGCGTCACAGGCCGGAGTGAAGATCGTCGGGATTATCCGTGGGATTTGCTGTCTGCGTCCGGGTGTACCGGGCCTGTCTGACAACATCGACATCAAGTCCATTGTCGGCCGTTTTCTGGAGCATGCGCGTGTCTTTGCGTTTGGAAATGGGCACCGGATGCCGTCGCATAAGGCAAAAGTTTTCATTTCTTCCGCGGACTGGATGGTGCGAAACATGGATTGGCGGGTAGAAGCAATGGTGCCTATCACCAACCCAACAGTCCACGCGCAGATTCTCGGCCAGATCATGACCATGAATATCAAGGACAACCTCCAGAGCTGGACGCTCTCCAAGGATGGTCGTTGGCATCGGGTGTCTCCTGGTGCACACCCGTTCTCCGCACACGAGTACTTCATGAACAATCCCTCCCTGTCTGGCCGTGGGTCGGCCGCACGGGAAAAAGCTCTTCCGGAGGCCCATCGCCCACGCGAACGGCCTGACCGGATTCTGGAAGACTGAAACCTCATGTCATCATCTGCACAGCGCTCCGCCATCGTCGATCTCGGGTCCAACTCCGTTCGGCTCGTGGTTTTTGAAGGCGTAGCGCGCAATCCGCTCCCCATCTTCAATGAGAAGGTTACGCTCAAGCTGGGGCGCGGTCTGGATGCAACGGGTCGCCTGAACGACGAGGGCGTTACCTTGGCGATGGACGTGTTGGGCCGGTTTCACACCGTCGCACGGGCCATGGGAGCGGAGCCTTTCGAGGTTCTGGCTACTGCGGCTGTGCGTGATGCCTCCAATGGGCCTGACTTCGTTTCCGCCATCCGTGCAAGAATGCCGGGTGTGGCCATCCGTGTGCTCGAAGGCACTGAGGAAGCAGATTATGCGGCCCGTGGTGTTCTCTGCGGGCTGCCGGAAGCCAATGGTCTGGTCGCTGATATCGGCGGCGGCTCACTGGAGCTCATCCATGTTGCTGACGGACAGTATTATGAAGCCCTGACAACCAAACTCGGCGTCATTCGTCTTCAGGATCGAGCGAAGGGTATTCTGCTGGAAGCAGAGCGGATTGCCTCTGAAATGCTTCAGGAGGTCAACTGGCTTCCGGGTATGAGTGGCCGTCCATTGTACCTGGTTGGCGGCGCATTCCGGGCCTTGGCACGTCTTCAGATCGCACGGACGCAGTATCCTCTGAATCTTGTCCATCTCTTCACGCTTTCCGAGGGCGAAGCACGCGAGATGTCAGATTGGGTTATCGGCGCTTCAAAACGTACTCTTGAAAAACTGCCGAATGCCCCACGTAAGCGCTTGGGTGATGCACCCTTCGCAGCGGTCGTTCTCAAATGCCTGATGGAGCGTGTTCGCCCGTCCAAGGTAGTCTTCAGCGTGGATGGCCTGCGGGAAGGCTGGTACATGCGGCACGTCGCCTCCTCTGTGGCAGCGGAGGACCCCATGACGACGCTGGCGGAGGAAATGGCGGACCGTTTGGCGCGAAGCGTGACGCTTTCCAAGGCGCTCGTGGATTGGACGACACCGATTTTTCGGGGTGAAACACCGTCCCAGAAGCGTCTGCGTCAACTGACCTGTACCCTTTCGGATATCGGATCCTACGATCATCCGGAATATCGTGCTGAACAGACCTATCAGCGTGTGATGCATTGTCACGGCGTGGGGTTTGAACACACCGCCCGCGCATTTATCGGCCTGACCCTGGCCGTGCGTTATGAAGTGGCGATGGACTCCCCACTGATTGAGCCCTCGCGCCGCCTTCTGTCCCGCTCTGAAATTGATCGTGCTGTGAAGCTGGGTCTGGCGCTGCGTCTGGCCTATACGCTGTGCGCGGGGACGGAAGTGTTGCTGGAAGAATGTCGCCTGCTGGTGGAAGAACCTCAGCTTGTGCTGATCCTCGGTGCACGGAGTGTCCGTGCAGCAGGAAGTGCAGTCCGTCGACGCTTTGAACGATTGGCCGCAGCCATGCAGCTTGAGGCTCAGGTAAGGGAAGAATGAGTTTGAGAATGAAGATCGGGACTAAGGCTGCATTGGGACTGTGTGCGGCCCTCACGATTGGTGCCGGCCTTGTCGGCTGTGGCAAGGTTCCGGGGCATGACCGTAACAAGTTGTGGGAACTCGTAGGGGACCGTTGTGCGAAGGATGCCCGGCATCATCCGTGTGCAGTTTATGACCCGCAGGACGGCTATGCTCTCCTGAAAGACTTGTATGGGCATGGTCAGTATCTACTGATCCCGACGCGGAAAGTGCCAGGCATCGAAGACCCTTCGCTGCTTCAGCCCGAAACGCCAAACTATTTCTCTGAAGCCTGGTCCGAACGTCATCGGGTCCCGGAAGGGTATGGTTTTCCCGTTCCAGACGACCACCTTTCGCTGACCATCAATTCTCGTGATGGCCGGACGCAGGACCAGCTTCATATCCATATCGATTGTCTGACGCCCTACGTCCGTGGGGAAATCGACAAGAACATGATTGGTGAGGACTGGACCCCAGTCTCCCTTTACGGTCATCCATACCGGGCCAAGCTGGTGCAGACCCTTGATCCGTCCCCTTTCCGTCTGATCGGTGCGGACAACATGGGTGACCATACGATCGTGGTGACGCCGGGTCATCATGGCGGCTTCGTCATTCTCGACGATGTCGCTCATGCTCTGGACCGTGCGTCCGGTGAGGAAGTTCAGGATCACAAGTGCAAGATTGATGATCCGAAACACAAGAGCATGCATATGGACAGCATGGAGCCGGGTATGCACATGAATGGGATGATGTAACCCTTCATCTTGTTCTCTGCCTCCGGGACTGGCATGGTTCGATCATCCTCGAACACTTGTTAATCCCGGAGATTGCCCGTGAACTGGCCTTTATTGGCGCTGGCCGTGGGCGCGTTCGCCATCGGAACCACCGAATTCACTCCGATGGGTCTTCTGCCTGTCATTGCGCAGGGCCTTCAGGTTACCGTCCCGAAAGCGGGCGGGCTTGTAACGGCTTACGCTGTGGGCGTGATGGTCGGCGCGCCTTTCATTACTCTTCTTCTCGCAAGACTTCGCCGGAAATTCGCCCTGACACTCCTGATGGGGCTTTACGTTGCGGGTAATCTTCTGTCTGCCGTCGCAGGAAGTTACGAGCTTCTGTTTGCTTCTCGTGTACTGACCAGCCTGGCACATGGCGCATTCTTCGGGCTGGGCGCTGTAGAAGCGTCTGCCGTTGTTGCACCAGAGCGCCGGGCGAGTGCAGTTGCGACCATGTTCATGGGTTTAACAGTCGCCAATATCGTTGGCGTGCCTGCCGCAACGTGGCTTGGTATGAATTTCGGCTGGCACATGGCCTTTGGTGTGACGGCTATTTTGGGCGTTCTGACCATGATTGCCGTGCAACTGGCTCTTCCCGCTCGAGAGGCAGGCCCTGTTCCAGACGTTGCAAGTGAACTCAAGGCGTTGCTGAGGGCGAACGTCCTCCTCGCCCTGACCACAACGGCCATCGGGGCAGGGGCCATGTTCGTGCTCTACACGTACATCACGCCTATTCTTCAGCACATCACGCATGCCAGCCCGCTGGTCATTACGGTTGCCCTGATGCTGACTGGTGTCGGCTTCTCAATCGGAAATGCGATTGGTGGTCGCAGCGCAGACCGCTCTCTGGATGGCAGTCTGCTCATGTTTTTCCCCATTCTAGGGGCCGTCATGCTGCTCTTCCCCTGGGCGGCTCAAACCGTGCCGGGTGCGCTGATCGCAACTCTTGTCTGGGGCGCAGCGACATTCGCTCTGATGCCTGCTCTTCAGATGCGCGTCATGCAGGCGGCTCACGATGCACCCGCCCTGGCCTCCTCGGTTAATATTGGTGCCTTCAATCTTGGAAATGCGCTTGGTGCGGCTTTAGGAGGGGTCGCCTTGTCCATGGGGTTGGGTTATCCCGGTGTTTCCGTTATCGGAACGGCTCTGGCCCTGGTTGGGGTCGGTCTTGTTCTCTTTTCGCGAAAGGTGGCCCCGCCATGACCCGTTCCTTTCTGCTCGCCACCGGGCTTTTCTTCAGTGCGGCTCTCACGCCATTTGCAGCCTACGCCGAGCAGCCTGCCAACGTTGGTGACGCTGTCATGGCTGCCAGCGCGTATCATGATAGCGGCGATTATCAGCACGATTTCGACACGGTGATCGCACAGGCTCGTCATTGGATATCCGAGCGAGCGCCTCAGGTTCGCAAGCCGGCTATTGTTCTCGATATTGATGAGACGACACTCTCCAATTGGGACGAGATCCGCGCGGACAACTTTGGTTATATTGCCAATGGTCCCTGTGACGCGCTGCCGAAAGGTCCTTGCGGGGCGATTGCCTGGGAAAAGAGCGGCCGTGCTCCAGCGTTCGCTTCCACGCTGGCTCTGATTGATGAAGCCGAGCGAAATCATGTCGCTGTGTTCTTCATCACTGGCCGTCATGAAGATGAGCGCGAAGCGACAGCACGCAATCTTCATTTGGCTGGAATCAAGCATTGGGACGGACTGGATCTGCGTCCAATGACATCTCATGGGTATGCGGCGCACTATAAGGCACCAGCACGCGCTGCCCTCGAGGCCAAGGGTTATACGATCATTGCAAGCCTGGGAGATCAGCCTTCTGATCTTGCGGACGGACATGCAGAGAAGGGCTTCCTTCTTCCCAACCCGTTTTATCGCGTTCCCTGAGACATATCTGTTTTGGGTATAAAAAAGGTGCTCAGGAGAAAATCCTGAGCACCTTTTTTTGTGGCCTCAAAACGACTTTAGAAGACGTTCCAGATAGTCCAGTTCACCCTGAGGGCGGGTTCTGTCGGAAGCGCGACGACGTAGCTCACGTTCGATGTCCCGCGCCCGATCACGGGCGTTACGATCAGGGATGTGGGCGTCCGAATCCTTGCCACTCTGGCCTTCACCGAGCTTGCGGCCCAGTGGATCCTGATCCTTGCGGTCTTCGTCCCCGTCGTCGTCATCTCCGGCGTCAGGCTGATCGCCTCCGTCGCCCTGCTGTCCAGCCTTGCCATGCTGCTGTTGCCCGGAGCCACCACCGCCCATGGATGGGATGAAACTCAGGCTTCCGCCTTTACCCTGACCAGACCCGCCGGACTTCTGGCTTTGGCGCATCTGCTTTCCGGCCTCAGACAGATCTGCGAGAGCCTTCTGTTCTGCCGTAAGTGCCTGATCATCCTTACGGTCTGCCAAGGCCTTGCGAGCATCTTGCATATCCGCTTTTGCCTTGTCGAACGCAGTGGCGGGCTTGCCTGTCAGGTCCTTTACCCGCCGGCCAAGAATTTCATCGACACGAGACAGTGCACGCTGAAAGGCATGATCTGCGCGGCGCTCAGGAGATTGCACAGCAACTGTCGCGGGATCAACAGGCGCTGCGGGTTTAGGAGATGCTGACTGTTCCATATTCGGCGGAGGCTGCATTCCAAGCTGGCGCAGCAAATCGGCTGTGGACATCTGGCTGATGTCTTCATGCCCGTCCTGCTGATCAGGCGGCAGAGCGGCCTTGCGGGCGGCAGACAAACGGGCCTGTGCATGATCCAGCAGGGTCGTTTCCCGATGAACCAGATCATGAAGGGCGGCACGTTGCGCGCGTGCTTCTTCCTGAGCCTTCATCTGAGCCGCGAGGGCTTTCAGATCTTCCGGCGTGGCCTGACGCATATGCTCGGCCATGTCTTCCATCTGCTGGAGTTTACGTAATGCTTCATCCCCATGCCCCTGCGATGCTTCATTCTGAAGGCGCTGCATCTGATCTGACCATGGATCAGCAGAGCTTGTGCCAGATTGCGGCATCATGATGCCGCTCTGGGCTGCCTTTTGAAAAAGAAGCTGCATGCGGTGGTTAAGGGCGTCCTTGAGAGCTTTCGTGCGCTTCTGAAGTTCTTCCTGTTCAGCCAGAGTATGGCCTTTCTCTCCCAGAGACTGCATGTGATCGAGCTGTTGCTGAACACTCTGCTGTGCTGCTCGGACGGCCGCGGCTGCATCAGCAATTTCCGGCCCGTCCCGGCTGAGATCATCAAGATACAGAGCCAGTGCCCAAAGCTGCCCCGGCACCTGTTCCGCCGCTCCTTCAGGAGCATTGGATTGCAGGGAAGCAATATCGAGGCCTAGCGGGGCGAGAAGGGCGAGGACATCCGTTGTCTGCGTCAGGAGCTTCAGTTCGTCTGCCGCCTGCTGGGGGCGTTCCTGTCCCAGCATCAACCGACGACGCAATGCGACAATGGCTCGTGCCAGTGGGTCCGAAAACTTCCGGGAACCTAGGTGGAAGCGAACAAAAGCACTGTGGTTTTCTCGACCAGAGACACTAACGGCATGAAGGCGACCTTCGACTTCCATTCCGGCAAAGGGGTCCGAAGAAAGATCTGGGCGTGCCTCTCCCTTTGCATCTTTGGGGTGTCCATTCAGTGGCACTGGAACACGCACGACGCGGCCTTTAGGCAGGTCAGGTAGTCTGATTTCCGCTTCCAGAGAGGCTACGCCATAAGTCTGTTGAACGTGCCAGGGAAGGCTGGTGCGCCAGTCATCTTTCTGGGGAGCGGGTTTTCCGTCCCAGGCTACGACTGGGGGCAGATCCGGCTCGACGTCCACGCGCCATGAACCCAGCGTGCGGCCGCGGGCTTTTAGCGTAACAGTACCGGTCTGCTGCAACGTGGCTTTTTCGCTCCAGCTCTGTTCATCCAGACGGTCATGACTGATGGACGTCGCCCCCCGAAGAACCGGACGCCCGGATGTGCCTGTGATGGTCGCATTCAGAATGGCCCCCTGAGGAACGTGGATGGGATTGCCCTGCTGGGTTTGCGACAGAAACACTGGCGCGCCGGGAGCGTAGGATGGACGGTCGATCCAGGCCTGAACGGACGGGAGCGGAATACTGTCGTCATCGACACCGGGGACAAGGCCAGCGTGCAAGCGGGACTGGGAGTGTGATCCGCTCAGAATGGCCGCAATGGCCAGGGCTGCGGCGACAGAGATAAGCCCCAGTTTTTCCTGCGTCGTGACGTCTGGCTTTGGCAGGCTGACCTTAAGCGGCCCCAGAGAAGAAACCACACGCTGAATGTGCTGCGTCCAGATGGCGCCTTGTTCGCCATCTGCTGCGTAAGCTGGGCGGTCTGCCAAGGTCAGAAGGGGTTGATAGGCGAGGCGAGAGTCGCGCTCGATCCGGCGATCAACCTGAGCATCCGTAGGCTGCGGAATAGCACGCAGGCCTTTGACGCCCAGCCAGAAGGCAGTTCCTAAGACTGTGAGCTCGAAAAGAGCGTGCAACCAGTCAGGCAGTGACTGGGGAATGCGGGCCAGACAGGCCAGCAGATAGAATGCCGCAAGAAGCAAAGACCAGCGCAGAGCTGGCCAGGCGTGTTCCCACCACAGAACGCGTCGAGCGCGACGGCGGACGGAAGCTAGGCGAGCTGCTGCGGCAAACGAATCAGCCATGGGCGGGCAGGAGCCAGTCCGGAATAGTTTCTGCGGCGATCAGGTCTTCGACGCTCTGGCGCTGGCGAATGATCTCCCAGCGACCATTATCGACCAGAACCTGCGCAGCAAAAGGCCGGGAATTATAGGTCGAACTCATGACGGATCCGTACGCTCCCGTATCCAGAAGGGCCACAAGATCTCCGCGCTTCAGGGAAGCGGGCAGAACCCGGTCCTTGGCAAAGATATCGCTGCTTTCACAGACTGGCCCCACCACGTCCCACGGCTTGAGTGAATCGTTGAATGCCGCCGGAGCGACGGGCAAAATACCGTGCCAAGAATCATAAAGCGCAGGACGGGCGAGATCGTTCATTGCCGCGTCGATCACGACGAAATCCGGATTGCCCGCTTTTGTTTCGATCACACGGGACAGCAGAATTCCGGTCGGTGCGGAAAGCCAGCGGCCGGGCTCAATGCTGAGCTCTACCCCAAGGTCTCCAAGTGTTTCGGCAATGACACCGGCCAGCATTTCCGGTGGTGGAGCGATTTCGTCCTGATAGCGAATGCCTAGGCCGCCGCCACAGTCCACTGTTTTGACGGTATGCCCTAGGGCACGAATTTCCCGAACCATATCGGCCAGACGGGAATAACCCTGGCGGAAGGGCTCAGCCGTCAGCATCTGACTGCCGAGATGAACTGCCAGACCGACAAGCTCCACATGCTCCAAAGCCGAGGCTTCGGCGTACAGTTCGACCGCACGGCGGTGCTCAATCCCGAACTTGTCTCCTGCGCGGCCAGTGCTGATCTTGTCATGCGTCTGTGCGTCGACATCCGGGTTCACGCGGAGTGCCGCCGGAGCAACCTTGCCACAGGCCCGTGCAATATCGTTCAGGCGATAAAGCTCTTCCACGCTCTCGACATTGATCTGCCGGATGCCGTGTTCCACTGCGGCGCGAAGTTCAAGATCCGATTTCCCGACGCCTGAAAAGACGATTCCATCCGGCTTGATCCCGGCATGTAGCGCGCGGGTCATCTCTCCACCGCTCACGATGTCGACGCCATAGCCACATTCGCGGAGGATCGTCAGTGTGGCTTGATGATCCTGTGATTTCATCGCGAAATGGAAATGCACCGGCAACCTGCGAGATTCAAACGCAGCTTTGAGCGCGTTTGCCCGGCGGCGCAGTGTGCCTGCTCCCGTGATCCAGCAGGGGGTTCCTGCTACGGCGGCGATGACGTGCAAAGGCACGCCTTCAAAAAGAAGACCATCGCGCGCATTGACCTCCAGAGGAGGGCGGCTTGTCAGAAGGTCGTTGAGCGTGGGTTCGGAAGAGAGAGCATTCATGATCTTCCTACCGTATCGTGGACGCTTGGATGTTCCAAGCTGTTCACACAGGCGCTAGTGTCTGAATTATGATGGAAGAACTGATCTCCCGGGCTCTTGAAGCCCGATCCCGGGCCTATGCGCCATACTCCCGCTTTCAGGTTGGCGCGGCCCTGCGCTGTGAGGGCGTCGTTCATTCAGGCTGTAATGTCGAAAATGCAGCCTATCCGCTCGGGACCTGTGCTGAAGGCGGGGCCATTTCGGCTATGATTCTCGCTGGTGGCCGACGGATTGAGGAAATCGTGATTGTAGGGGGCGGAGATCAACCTTGCACACCATGTGGCGGCTGTCGGCAGAAGCTACGTGAATTCGGCCTGCCTGATCTGAAAGTGCACATGATTTCGCCCACAGGAGCCTTGCTCCTGACACGTACCCTCGCAGAGTTGCTGCCTGACGCATTCGGTCCGGACAATCTGGAATGAAATACTGGCCCTGTCTGCTTGGACTGCTGGTGGTGGGAACGGTCTGTGCGCAGCCTCTTCCGTCTCTGCCCGGTCTTGGGGACGGGGCCAGACGTGAACTGATTGATGTCCGTGCGGCACCCTGGCGAATTCTGGGGCGAGTACAGACGGGACTCGGTGTCAAATGCACGGGTTTTGCCGTTGCTCCCAATGTAGTCATGACGGCAGCTCACTGTCTCTGGCTGCCGAAAACGCACACTTATATACGACCAGGCGATGTTCATGTGCTGATGGGATACTCGCGGGGCTCATACCGCCAACATGCTCATGTTGTGCGATTCATTATCCCACCCGGATACGACCCGAAAAACGAATCCGCTACTGGGGCCAGTGATCGGGCAACACTGTTGCTGTCAGAACCAGTTATCGCGACGCGGGATCTTCTCCCGGCGATTCCTGTGCATGATGGCGCAAGGGCAATGCTGGTTGGGTATTCGCAAGATAGAAACGAAGTGCCATTCGGCGATCTGGACTGTCATATCAACGGAGTGACAGTCAGTGGTCTTGTCCATCACGATTGCGAGGCGACAAAAGGAGTGAGCGGCGCTCCGCTTCTGCTTCAAAAGCCTGACGGAGCGTGGGGTATCGGTGGGCTTGCTGTCGCGGCAGATGTGGGGCCCGGCGGGTTGGCTGCTCCGCTCGTTCCCTAGTTGATGGCAGAAGAATTTTCATAATTCTGCAAACATCGCCTGCATGACGCGTTTGAAGGGTCGGGAAACATCATTCGTGATGTTCCCGCTTTTTATTCGGTCCGGAAAGGGGCACTTTATGTATGTCATGGCAGGGAAAGGAACGGCGTCTGTCGGGCAGTCTCGTGGCATGCATGCGAGCAACGCCTATCTGACGCATCGCAAGAATGTTCTGGTGGTTGAAGACCAGGCCCTGTTGCGCTTCCTGGCTGCGGATATGCTTGAAGATGCGGGCTATAACCCGATTCTTGCTGCGACTGCCGACGAAGCCATGGATATCCTTTCCAAAGGCGAAGCCGTTGATTTGGTATTTTCTGATGTGAATATGCCCGGACGGATTAACGGACTGGATCTGGCTGAGACGGTTGGCGCTCGTTGGCCGCAGATCGGTGTTGTGCTGACCTCTGGTGCTTATCTTCAGGAAAAGCGGCCTCTGCCAAACAAGGCAATGTTTCTTCCCAAGCCATACGAATGGGAAGATGTCTATCGCGCTCTTAAGGCGTTGCAGCACTGATTTTTTGTGAAGATGTCGTGTGGTGCACCCGAAAGGACTTGAACCTCTAACCCCCAGATTCGTAGTCTGGTGCTCTATCCAGTTGAGCTACGGGTGCGGACACGATATGTTTTTGGCAGAGCCAAAAGTAAGATGGTGCACCCGAAAGGACTTGAACCTCTAACCCCCAGATTCGTAGTCTGGTGCTCTATCCAGTTGAGCTACGGGTGCGTCTTGAGGCGGGGTTTTACAGGCGGTTTTAAAACCTGACAACCCCCCTCCGAAAATTAATTTCTACTTTCTTGTCATGGTGATGTGGGCCCGACAGGCGCTGGAACCGAAAGTGCCGCCAATCGCCTGGCCAACGGGATATCCGTTAAAAACCAGTGCAGTCTGGTGGCCATTCATGTCCTTGCTGGCAAGTTCCGCATGATAGTGATGTGCGCCAGGTTGATAGGTTCCCACGAGAACCTCAGAGCCGTCTCCCGGTGTAAAAACGATTTTTCGTCCACGGATTTCGAGCGTGGACGTGCGTTCGGTCGGGCAGGAGCCTTGATCCGTGACGAGCGCGCCTACCCACCGTCCTGAGGGATCATTTCCAGGGTCAGGAGTGGCGCAAGCTGCCAGAAAAGCCATGGCAGAAAGAGAAAAAAGAGCGATCGGGCGCATGTTGTGCCTGTCCTGTGATGCAGAATGGATGACGCAGACGACACAACACCTTATAGGAGAGCATCAAAAGGCACCATGAACACGGAACGCGAGGCCATCACATTGACCCAGCAGGACGCCACCACCGTCGCGAAGCTCGACGAAACGCTCCACGAAGACCGCATCCTCATTCTGGATTTCGGAAGCCAGGTAACGCAGCTTATCGCCCGCCGCGTGCGCGAAAGCGGCGTTTACTGCGAAATCTGGCCCTTCACGGCGACAGACGAAAAGATCCGCGAATTCAATCCACGTGGCATTATTCTGTCGGGTAGCCCTGCCAGCGTCCATGATGAAAACGCTCCTGCGATTCCGGAAATCGTGTTCTCCCTGAACCGCCCGGTTCTCGGTATCTGCTATGGCCAGCAGGCGATGTGCCAGAAGCTTGGCGGCAAGGTCGAAACGCACGAGCATCGTGAATTCGGTCGCGCCTATATCGACATCGCTGAAGATTGCGCTCTGTTCCGTGGCGTTTGGGCTCGTGGTAAGCGCGAGCAGGTCTGGATGAGCCATGGCGATCGCGTCACGCAGCTTCCGCCGGGCTTCCGTGCTGTTGCCTATTCGGAAGGTGCTCCGTTTGCGATCATCGCCGATGAAGGTCGGCGCCTGTATGGCGTGCAGTTCCACCCGGAAGTCGTGCATACGCCTCATGGTGCTGCCCTGATCCGCAACTTCACGCATAATGTTGCTGGCTGTACCGGGACCTGGACGATGGCTGGCTTCCGTGAGCTGGAAATCGCCCGTATCCGTAAGCAAGTTGGGGATGGGCGCGTCATCTGTGGTCTGTCCGGCGGCGTGGACAGCTCCGTGGCTGCGAAGCTGATTCACGATGCTATTGGCGACCAACTGACCTGTATTTTCGTTGATCCGGGCATCCTGCGTTCCGGTGAAGCCGACGAAGTCGTCAAGACGTTCCGTGGTCGCTTCAATATCCGTCTGGTTCATCGCGACGCATCTGATCTGTTTCTTGGTGAACTGGCAGGCGTCAAGGATCCGGAAATCAAGCGGAAGACCATTGGCCGTCTCTTTATCGAAGTGTTCGAGGAAGAAGCTGCAAAGCTTGGTGGCGCACAGTTCCTTGCTCAGGGCACGCTTTACCCAGACGTAATTGAAAGCGTCAGCTTCACGGGTGGCCCGTCCGTTACCATCAAGTCCCATCATAACGTTGGCGGCTTGCCGGATCGCATGAATATGCAGCTGGTCGAGCCTCTGCGCGAACTGTTCAAGGACGAAGTTCGTGAACTGGGGCGTGAACTTGGAATTCCGGAACACATCGTGGGACGTCATCCGTTCCCGGGGCCGGGGCTTGCTATTCGTATTCCAGGTGAGATCGACAAGGAAAAGCTGGATCTTCTGCGGAAGGTGGACGCTATCTACCTGGAAGAAATCCGCAATGCCGGCCTGTACGATGCCATCTGGCAGGCTTTTGCCGTGCTGCTTCCGGTCCGCACCGTGGGCGTCATGGGCGATGGTCGGACCTATGACCAAGCCTGTGCCCTGCGTGCTGTGACCAGCACGGATGGTATGACAGCCGAAGTCTATCCGTTCGACTTTGCATTCCTGAACCGGGTAGCGGGTCGTATCGTCAATGAAGTCCGTGGCATTAACCGCGTGACTTACGACATTACGTCCAAGCCACCGGGGACGATCGAGTGGGAATGATTCCGGGTCTGGCATAGGGTGGCATCACCCGGCATGAAAGTGCCTTAAAGCCCGCAGAAATGCGGGCTTTTTTGTTTTTTGGTCCGGCATTATCTGGCACCGAACGGTATCGCCAAGCAGTTATTTTTTATGGCATAGTGCGTGGCACTGACTGAGTCTGATGCCATGATTTTTGTTGATACCATGTCGGACACTTTGTGGATGTTATGGTATTAATTTCCAATAACCTGTTGAATAAAAAGAGATTTCTCTGATTATTTTGGCAGTTTTGATCATGGTATCGTTATGTGGGTGCCACGAACCGATGTTGACCGATACCAAACTGCGCAACCTCAAGCCGATGGATAAGCTCTACAAGGTGAATGACCGCGATGGGTTGTACGTTGCGGTTACGCCTGCGGGCAGCATATCGTTCCGATATAACTATGCGATTCATGGCAGGCAGGAGACCCTGACCTTTGGGCGGTATGGCGTTGGGGGAATCACTCTGGCCGAAGCCCGTGAGCAATTAGGAGAAGCTAAAAAGCTGATCGCAGCAGGGAAGTCACCTGCGAAGGAAAAAGCTCGTGAAAAGGCGCGTATCAAGGGCGTGGAGACGTTCGGAGCGTGGGCCGAGAAATGGCTGCGCGGATATCAGATGGCGGACTCCACCCGTGACATGCGCAAATCTGTCTACGAGCGTGAGCTGAAGCCTAAATTCGCCAATCAGAAGCTTGTGGAGATTACCCATGAAGACCTGCGGGCGCTGACCGATGCCATTGTCGAACGTGGCGCTCCAGCGACAGCCGTCCATGCAAGGGAGGTGATGTTTCAGGTCTACCGGTGGGCTATCGAACGAGGGCAGAAGGTCGAAAATCCGGCTGAACTGGTTCGTCCAACCAGCATAGCAAAATTTGACCCAAGGGATCGTGCTCTGACGCCTGAAGAGATCGGCCTGATGTATCAGTATATCGAGCGCATCGGCACTACCCCGTCGATCCGGGCCGCAGCCAAGCTGCTTTTACTGACGATGGTCCGAAAGAGCGAGTTGACCAACGCAACGTGGAGCGAGGTCAATTTTAGTCAGGCGCTTTGGACGATCCCCAAAGAGCGGATGAAGCGGCGCAACCCCCATTTGGTATTTCTGTCGCGACAGGCGCTCGATATTTTCATTGCACTGAAGACGTTTTCCGGTGGCTCAGATTATATATTGCCGTCTCGCTACGACACCGATCAGCCGATGAGTAGTGCCACGCTCAATCAGGTACTCACGCTGACCCACAGGCTCGCTCAGAAAGAAGGAAAGTCGCTCGCAAAATTTGGTCCTCATGATTTGCGCAGGACGGCAAGCACTCTGCTGCATGAGGCAGGTTATAATACTGACTGGATCGAGAAGTGCCTTGCTCATGAACAGAAAGGCGTAAGAGCAGTCTATAACAAAGCGGAATATCGCGAGCAGCGAACAGCAATGTTACAGGATTGGGCTGACATGATTGATGAATGGACAATCAGGCAGCGGTGACATTGGCGTTATTCGGCTGATTTCTTGGCGCGTCGTCTGATAGCTGCTGAAACTGCCTGGCGAGATACGCCAAGGTGACGCGCTATTTCAGCCTGATTCATAGTCCCTTGAGTTAGAAAATTGCCGATCATGCTGGTGGGCGATTTAAGGGCCTGAAGTTGGCGGCGAGCTTCTCTCCTGACGTGAGCATGGCTTTCAATATCCCATGTCGGGTGAGAACCGGCGTTAATGACTTGGCTCCAGATTTTCTCAATGAAATCATGATACTCTAATATGAAGCGTCTATCTCGCTGGTAAGCGCGGCGGGCATCATCGCTGCGTCTTGGATTATGTGTTTCGCAATAGAGCTTGCTGGGTTTTGCATCTCCGTCCGTCTGCCCCGGTAGTCTAGTGGCCCAAACGGACTCACCATGCCGAGCCCATTCCGCAAATAGCATTTTTCTTTCAATTTGTTCTCGAAAGCCATCTACAGATCGATCTCCCTGCATTTCAGGAATATCGCAGTAGTGCATCAACATGCGGGCAGCCTCATAGGGGCCAAATTTGCCTTCGCATGCCTGCTCATAACGCAAGACTAATGCATCAGCTCTTTCCTGAGCTGATGCATATATAGTCTCTCTCCGCGATACAACTTTGGCATTTCTTCTTTGGAGGCGTTTAACGACCTTTGGCGCCTCTAAAATGGCTGAATATTCAGTAGGTTTTTCGCAGAGTTCGCAGAAACACCATGCATAACTGTCACTGAGCTTGGCTTTGATGCGACCTGAGGAAGTTTCAGACTGTGAAACCATACGTTCAAGATACGGATCAAAAGCGTCCTGCATCTTCATTCTCTTTTTCATCGTCCCACTATATCCTGAATGACAACTAGATTCTAACTATTTTTCAGGTTCCTGCGGGCACTGGCCGGTATCGTCAAGCATCTGCACGATATCAAAGGAAAGTGACCATGGAGGGAAAAGTAAAAAGCAAAGCGCTTATCGACCGGAAAAAGCTTCATGCAATGATACCGTTGGCCGAGCGCACTATTTTCAACATGGAGCAGAGAGGAGATTTTCCTCGCCGTATTGCTCTTACCAGTCGAAACGTCGCTTGGGACCTGGCTGAAATTGAGGAGTGGATCGAGGCACGCAAGGTGTCTGGTGTCGTAGCCTCTCGTCCTGGGCCGGTATGACAATCCAAACTGTAGCGATTGATGCAGGTGAGCACTGAGTCCCCTGATCTCGTGGATAAAAAACCGACAGCCAATTGCGTCACCCACGAAGATCAGTCTCAACGACGAGGGGCATATCGACATACTAGACAACCGGGCCAGGGCAGCCCTCCCCGCGAAACGGCATCATTGCTTTCCAATGATGGTAGTCGGTCTTCAGAAGGGGATGATGCGCAATTCGATTTTTTGGTGCCATCCTTGGTCGACGTTGGCACCAGAGATAGCCGTAGCCTGATGGACGTGGCTTTGTTTCGCGTATCTAAAGGCAAGAAGCGGGTAGGTGGGATGATCCATTATAATTTGCCGAATGGCTACGTGGAGGTCAAAGCTGGCCCTGACGGAATGGCGTCGGTCTGGGATTATGATATTGTTTTAATGCTTGTTTCCCACCTGACGGAAGCAATGAATCGCTATCGAGACGGCAAGGGAAAGAAGCCGGGGCGTGTGTTTCGGCCTCGGATCGGCGACATTCTTAGGTTTTGTCGCAAGAGCAATGGTTCGCGACAGTTTGCTGAGGTTGAGGCGGCGCTCGACCGTCTTCAGGGAACGATCATAAAGAGTGTGCGAGAAACGTCGCGTTTCGATGGGCGTGTGTTACGCACAGTTGAATCTGAAGGGCTAATCAGTTCGTATGCCGTTATATCGCGTACTGACACCGGGAGAGTAGCCAGTGTCGAGATTGAAGTTCCGAAATGGATTTACAAGGAAGTTACTGACGGTAAGAGGCCGGACGTCCTGACAGTCGATCCTGCCTATTTTCTGATTTCCACGGGTATTGGACGGTTTGTGTACCGATTGGCACGTCAAGCTGCTGGTAAAGGGCAGGCAAGATGGAGCTTCCAGACGATTTACGAACGCAGTGGTAGCGCCAGTTCGTTAAAAGAATTCAGCCGTATCCTCCGTAAGATTATCGCGGCTAATGACCTGCCTGATTACGTCTTGCGAGAAGAGGTGGGGCAGAGGGGGCCTCAACTGATGATGCTTCATCGAAAAGCAGCTTTTGATGAACTTCTGGCTGGTGCCAATGGGGTTGTCGATGGGGTGGTTTTGGGTGGGGCGATAAGCGATCAGGCCTGTGGATAGGCCGTCTATTACACACTGATCACTGTCTATCGCACACCGTTTACCGTCTATTACACACCAGATGCCGTCTATCACACACCGAACAAACTTATAAGAAGTTGATATAATTGAATAAAAACGAGCTTTTCGCGTCTAAAACTTTAAAACTATATAAAACTCTTAAAACCCCCTTGGGTGTGGATAACTCGTCGAGCAGTAAGTGCCTGAAGCTTCCAAAATGGGATGAGGGTTTCTGTGCGGATGCGACATTGGCCTCCCGAACGTCCATGAGGTACCTCGTACGTGCACCAAAGCAGAAAAACGCTCAATCTTTCGGCACAGGGCTGAGCCAGTGTTTGATTTTATCGGGATCGGGATCAAAGTGGACGGGACGAGCTGTGAAGGAATGACGTTTGGGAGAGGGTTGTTCTTCAACTGTCGAGCGAAGAGTTGCGACGAGGTTAGGTATCGGCTGAACATTAGTTGAAGACGCCAGAGAGGGCTGCACGATGAACTTCTGGATATGCCGGGTGAACTGGCTGTAGCTCATTAGCAGAGTATCATAATGCTTTTGGAAGATATCCGTTCTGTTGTAGCCTTGTTCCAACTCTTTGGTGATGACGTCCTTCAGGGCGATAAATCTGACCCGCGCCATACCTTTTTTGCTTGGCGTCATTGAAACGTCTCTTCCTTTCCAAAAGAATGCCTCTCTTCCGTCGATGTGTTTAAACGCATCGGCCTGAGGCTATCATGAAGCGAAAATAAGCTAATATAGGCAATTAAATGCAATTATATGCGAACATAAGCAATAGCCTATTGTTCCGTTATTTTTGCATATAATTGCGCAAAATTGCATAACCACTGAAAGCAAGATAGGTTGCCGTGCACACGGCAACGTGCTTATTCGCCTTCGGCTTAACGCGGAATAGAGGGATAGCCTCATGGCCGAAACCGAAAAGAGACGCCAAAAGAATGTTGGCCCGCGATCTGGGCAGCGTATTCCGGTCAAGGTGACAGTGGAGGAAAAGGAGCGGATTGAGCTTACCGCCCGGAAGGTACGGCTTCCTGCTTCAACCCTGCTTCGGAAGCTGGCCCTTGGCTATGAGCCCCCGAGCATGATTGACCTTGATACCCTCTCGACCCTGACCCGATTGCGGGGGGACTTCGGGCGGCTGGGCGGTCTCTTGAAATTGTGGCTTATGGACGCGCCCGCCCAAGCCGTTCCAGAGAGCGAAGTGAGAGGCATGCTCGATACGATTTTGGCTAAGCAAGGCGAGCTTTCCAACCTTATTGCAGCCATTGAGAAAGCGACTGGTAACTGACGGCTCGTTTGGAATGGAGTCATGAGAACAATGCAAAAGTGTCCAGAAAACGGTTGTTTTCCGGACAGGTCGAAAAATGGCATGCGGGAATATTTGAACCCCAATTTTCGAGTTAATATTCTCGTCAATTTTTCAATGTCTAAGTTGTGTTAATGAAACAACGAATTGCCTAGGTCGCGTCGACAAAAGGTCTATACGATCTGCCTGAGATCTGATTCCCTTTGTAGCTGTGGAATAACGGGCAGAGAGAACAGGTATGGCGCGAGGCGATCTGACGGATCAGGAATGGGCGATGATTGGTCCGCTTCTGCCGCCTGAGCGCGGACGTTGGGCTCGACCAGCCGGAGACAACCGTCTGTTTCTCAATGGTATGCTGCATGTCCTGCGCACTGGATGCCCCAAGCGTGACATGCATGAGCGCTGCGGCAAATGGAACTCAGTTTACGCCGTTGGGCCGAACAGGGTGTTTGGGATGCCCTGCTGCAAACCCTTGCAGACCTGGGTCTGACTGATGAATGGCAGCATATGCTCGACAGCACTGTGGTTCGTGCCCATTCACAGGCCACTGGCGCAAAAAGGGGGAGGCATGCGGAAGCTTTTGGTCGGTCACGCGGCGGCTTTACGAGCAAAATCCACGCCCGATGCGACAATCAGGGACGTCCTCTTGGCTTTGTCCTCACCGGCGGCCAACTTTCTCGCTTCAGTCCAACTCGCATTCATCCGAATTTGGCTACGCCATTATGAGTCGGTGGCCTAGGCTTCGTCAGGTTGAGGCAGAATCAGCGATTATTAACCGCCAACCGAACCGGCGCGGCGAGCGGCGCCGCGATGTCTGACGCATCCAGTATTTCGCGCACGGTAGTAGCGACGACAGCGGCAAGCCGACAGGGCACAGCGTTGCCGATTTGGCGATACATCGCGCTGCGGGAGCCGTGCATCTTGTAATCGGCAGGGAAGGTCTGGATCGCAAGGCATTCATCTACTGTGAGACGCCGCAAGCGTTTGGGTGCCTCACGGGTCAACGGCTTGCCACGCTTTGTTAGACGAGCATGATACTCCTCAACAAAACTCGACGCCCCAGCAAAAATCTCTTCCTCGTCCACTATCGGCGTCTTGTTGCCGCCCATTGATGCCGGGAGGGTTGAGGCGACACCTCGTGCGGCTAGCGGGCGTCCGGCGCCATTAAAAAGCATGCCTGCATAGGGCGACTTCCGCATAATGGGAGCTTTCGCGAACGAGATTTTTGCATTGCAGACGCGCGAGTTTTTGGTCGAGCCTGCCGGGCCTAAGCGGCGAACAAGATCGCCGACCGTTTCCGCTGGAGCTTGTCGGGAGGCGATTGCCTCTATCACAGCAGCGGAAAAGGCCGAGCGACTACCACCGATCACGTCTTTTCTCACGCCGACAATAAACATCCTCTCGCGGTTTTGCGGCACGCCGAAGTCAGAAGCATTCAAGACAACCAAAACAGCATGATACTTCTTGTTGGCACGTTCCATCAGATCTCGTCGCACAGGCTCCCATTTGGCGAGTACAGCCAAGGCCTTCACGTTTTCGCAAATGAAAGCGCGCGGGGACACGATGTCAACGACGTCAAAGAAAGACTTCATCATCGAGCTTCGCGGGTCCGACGGGTCCATTTTGCCCGCTACCGAAAAACCTTGGCACGGCGGGCCTCCGAAAACGAGATCAACGTCAACAAGATGGTCGAAAGTAGGCATCAGCGAAGTAATCGTTCCTTGGACAATTATCTCGCCATGGTTGAGCCTGTATGTCGCGCACGCATCAGGATCGATATCGTTCGCCAGAACGATCTCGAAGCCACTCTCATGTACACCGACGTCCATCCCTCCCGCGCCCGAGAAGAGCGACACGGCGGTCAGTGGGGTGTTTGGGAACGACATGTCTGTCCTCATCTGTCGGGCGTCAGCAAAAGCTCATAGCATCGAAAGCGTGAGACTCAAAGTCCGTAGACTTAAAGGCCTTACCGCTGGATGACATTCAACGATGCGACCCAACCACGGCTCACAACTCGTGCATTATTTTGCGCGGAACCTCAAGACGCTGCGCGAAGCGCGGGGGCTGTCGCAAGAGGCGCTCGCTGGAAAAGCTGGGCTTGACCGGACCTACGTGAGCAGTTGCGAGCGCGGCGAGAGGAATGTAACTTTAGTGACGCTTGACCGGCTATCAGTGGCGCTCGGCGTCCTCCCTCATTCGCTTTTGGATAAGGGATCGAGCGATGAGTAGTGAGTTTATTGCAGCCGTTCGTGGTCTGTTAATCCCGCTGGCTCCCGAACGAGAACAGCATCTTCTCGAACTTGTCGCCGGCCATCTCATGGACCTTGGAGTTGAGCGGGCCGACCATGCAGACTGGCTTACGTTGGAACTCGGCCAGTGGCGGCAAGCAGGCAGACCTTCAAATCAATTGAAGGCGCTTATTAGAACCATGATTTTCTCTGCCCAGTCGCCACATCAGACTCTTATGTTTCGAGCGGAAGCCGTAGCTGAGGATCAACTGTGGGCGGCGATTGCCCGCAGGACCGCCGACAGATATTTCGAGATGCACGCCGCGCTGGTAGGCCGATTCCTTCTAGATCATGATTTCGCACGTCAACTTCTGGCTCAGGCTGGCTGGATGGCTCGCCTTGCGGAACTCGACAGAATGTCGGCCTCCGAGATCAGCCGACTTGTGGGCGCCAGGGACGATCGACTTGCGCAACGCTGGGACGTCATTCAAAAAATACTTTCGGGGCTAGGTCTCGCTCCATCCATATCGACGGCTCAGGTTCAGGAAGCCTTCGGCGCTGACAGTGAGAACGAACCCGAGCTGCTCGGTGACCTCGATTTCGCGGGGAGTATCGCACTAACGGCGGAGGCCGCAAAAAATCTCGGTTGCAGCGGCACGATTGAGGATTGGCTGACCGACATTTTTGTCAAGGATCTTCACGATCCTTACCTTCTGATCATGCACTATCAGATGATCATTCTCGCGTACTTCGACCATCCCCCGACATTCGCCTACGAGTTTACCCCGCGCGGCCAAGCGGTCGACTGGCTTGCTCAGAATTACCGGGACGCAGGTATTCCTGTGGCGGGCAGTGCATTCCTAAATAATGCTAAAGCGATCCGACGCTTTGACCGAGGTTGGGTGGCGGGTCGTGCCGATCACGCACGTGCGGCTAGCGCGTTGGCTGCTCTGCTGGCATCGCTTGAGCCGCTTGGTGGCCTCGCCAGAAAAGAAATTGCAAACCGCTTGCGCGCGCTTCTCCGTCGACACATGCGACTGAGGGAGCAGGCTGACGGTCCTCTTCCGAATGCAATCCCGGCGTTGAACGAGGCGCAAGTGGTGTCGATCTTCGCTGCTATTGCAGAAGCAAATTCCGCGACCACAGGGATTGCCGAGCAAAGAATGGTCGATTGTTATGGGGTCTTGCAACATCCCCGTCACGATGGTTGGGTCCCTCGAGGCCTTGGTGACTCTGTTTTTGCACCAAATCTCCCACGCAGAAAGTGCGGTGATTGCGAGTTCGAGCGGGCGACGCAAGCCGCGCCGTCGATAGTAGCCTATGAGGCTCACGGGGGGCGGTTGTCCGCGTTATATGTCGAAGACCATCTCGCTACCTTGAAGGAGATAATCCGGCGGAGGTCGGAAGATTTAATTGCCGTTGCACCGTTGGAGAATTGGGCCGTTCGAGTGATATTCGTATCTCACGGGGTCACAGGGGCAGTTCCCGAGAATTGCGAGGTGGAAACTGAAAACGGCGTTGTGACGGTTGTACTCGAGTATCTGACTTTTGAAGCGGTAAGCAATGCCTTTCCAGCGGACCAAACGCTCGCCGAAATAGCGAATGCCAATTTTACCGACCGTCTAAACAGTCCTTTCGTGCACCCGCGTGTCCGCCAACGTGTCACGGAGCTGATGGCATAAGTTGCTCGTGACCGGATCGCTCGTGACGGGGGAGTTTCCATACCAATCGATTTGGTTGCAATCAGCGTTTCCTACGGGCTGCCCTATCCCGGCGGAATAGGCACGGTCTTGGCCATCGGGCGCCGGGAACGTTAGCTCTCCAGATATTGATGCTCCGAAGCCGACGGTCGCGTCTGTCCCAGACCCAGCCATACTTCCACCGTCCGCTTATGGTAGTGGCGAATCGTTGTTGTGCGGAAAAAGGTAACGCCTAACGCTCTTCAACTCGAAGCATGGCATCAATCATGGTATTGGTTGCTGTTAATTTTTATAATTATCTGATAAATATATGTTTTTTGTCGATATCAACAATCGAGTGGGAATGAGGCTTTTAAGCCTTTAGCATTTGGAAAAGGCCTGTCCCTTATGGGGCAGGCCTTTTTTTTGATGTTGCGGAGAGTGTGGGTGTTCGTACCGCTCTCGATTTAGAGCAATCGCAACATTAGTTTTTATAGCAAAACAATATCGACCTCGTTCAGACTTAGCGTGTTCGTGTCCTGGCCATTTTCTGGCGGACAAAACGAGTAAGGAATTGCCGGTGTCAGACATGGAGAGGAGTTGAAGGTTTCGTTGGTTTTCTGCTGAAGCCACGCGGGGCTTTCGAAGGCGCTGCGACAATTCCTGCTTTTTGAACATCTGGACAATAGGACGAGGGCTAACGACGTGCGTCGCAGACTGATCTTGAAGATGCTTCCAGCGGGGCTACTGGCATTACGAGGGCAGGGGTATGCCCAAGATCGTGGAACCGGGCTGATACCAGCTTTCAAAGGTACGCCCCGGATTGCCGTGGGTGGGATTGCGTCGGAATGCAGCACTTACAGCCGTATTCGCTCCCGCATGCCGGAGTTCACCACCCTTCGAGGTGATGAAATTTTCGGAGCGCCGCTGTCCCAACCGCTGCATCGCTATGATTTTGACCTCCTGCCGACCCTGGAAGCATCCGCACCACCAGGCGGCCCAGTTGAGCGCAAGACGTATGAGGCTTTGAAAGCAGAATATCTTGAGCGTCTGCGCAAGCTCCTACCGCTGGATGGTGTTTACCTGGCTATGCACGGTGCCCTGAGTGTCGAAGGCATGGATGATGCGGAGGGGGACTGGTATGCCGCAACGCGGTCTGTCGTCGGGCCGGATTGCCTGTTGTCCGCCTATTACGATCTTCACGGTAATCTCAGTCAGCGCAGTGTCGATACGCTGGATGCTCTGACGGCATACCGCACGGCGCCGCATGTTGATCGTATCGAGAATGTCATGCGGGCTACGGATATGCTTACGCATTGTCTGCGTTACGGCCTGCGACCCGGAATTGTGTGGGCAAGCATACCGGCGCTGCTTCCGGGGGAGCAGAGCAGCACAGAATGGGAGCCTGGCCGCCGCCTGTGGGCAGATCTGGCGGAATATAATCGGCTTCCGGGTATTCTCGATGTCTCCCAATTGGTTGGATATGTCTGGGCTGATGAACCCCGTTCGGCTGCATCCGTGGTTGTCACAGGTACGAACGTCGAAGAGCAGAAACGCATCGCTACGGAACTGGCGCAGCGATACTGGGACGCACGACACGACTTTCATTTCGGCACACCAACCGGAACGATCGATGAGTGTCTCAGCCGTGCGATGTCGTCAAAAACGCATCCCGTGGTCATTTCAGATTCCGGAGATAATCCGGGCGGTGGCGGAAACTCTGACCAGACTTTTTTCCTTCAGGCTTTGCTAAAGGCTGGCGCGAAGAATGTTCTGCTGGGTGGCATGACGGATCGGCCTGCAACGGATGCCTGTTACAAGGCGGGTGTTGGCGCAGTTCTTCCGTTATCCATCGGCGCGACTTTAGACCCCGTGATGTGCAAGCCTGTGCATGTCCGCGCGACTGTGAAGCATCTCACGCCGGTCTCGCATCCCGATGAAGGTGAAGCTGTCATTGAATTCAATGGTATCACGGCGACGCTTTCTGCTCGGCGGCGTCTGTATCATTCGGCAGAAGCATTCCGGGATATTGGGCTGGAGCCTACCAATTTCAGCATTGTCGTTCTGAAATGCGGGTATCTCAACCCAACCATGAAACCGCTGGCCAATCCGGCACTCATGGCGCTTTCGCCGGGGGCTATCAATCAGGATATCGTCAATATCGGTAATCATCGCCGTAAACCGACGTGGCCCTGGGTACCCGATCTGACGTACACGCCGAAACCTTATGTGTCGGCTCGAATTCATCGCAGCTAAGGAGGGTGGATAGATGAAGCAGATCCTCTCTTTATCCGCATAAAACTACGCCTCGGGTAACTGGATGGTCACCTGAAGCGAGTATAAACGCTCGTTAAGCTCTATCCAGAACAAAGGCCAGCTTCGGAAGAAGCAGGCCTTTGTCTAGGCTGGAAAGACCTTAGTGTTCCATATGGTGCTTGTGGCCCGTCAGCTCAGTCGTGAGCTGGGCGCGGGCCTCACCGGATGGGAATTTTTCCGTGTGCAGGTTGATGTAGCTTTTGCCAGCCAGCACGTCCTTCACCTGATCTGCAGTCAGTGTCAGGGTTCCCGTCATCCGGGTCTGGTAAGGGCCAGGGATCGGCGCAATTACGCCGGCATCTTCACCCTCAGCTGCCGGACCATGCAGGTGAATTGCATTGACCGGGCCTGTCAGGCCGTTGTCTTCGAAACGGTACGACAGGGTGTTTTTGGTTGTGTCGAGCATGGCAGACGCAGACCCTTTGATCGGGGATGTTGCACCATGTTCGCCCTTGAACGGACCAAAAAGATGGATCGTTTCAGCAGAAGCAGGCAGGGCCGTAACAGAGAGACCCAGCGCGAGAGCGGTAACAAAGAGACCTGTACGCATGGAACGTGATCCTTGCAGGAGTTGGAGACACTAAACGTGGTGTCAGGTCTCCAGTTCAGTGTTCCAGTACAGATAATCACGCCAGCTTTCGTGAAGATAGTGGGGCGGGAAGGTCCTCCCGTTTTCCTGAAGAAGGCGGCTGCTGGGCTGATCGGGTTTTCGGTGGGGGTGCATGCCGATCTCGCTGGGGAGGCGGGAGCCTTTGAGGAGATTGCAGGGGCTGCAGGCGGTAACAACGTTCTGCCAGGTTGTTTTTCCCCCTTTCGCACGGGGGATAACGTGATCGAAAGTCAGCTCATGTGTCGGCAATCGATCATGGCAGTACTGACACGAAAAATTGTCCCGCAAGAAAACGTTGAATCGTGTGAAAGCGGGTTTTCGTGCTGAGGGAATGTAATCTTTCAGTGCGATGACGCTGGGAAGGCGCATGGCCATGCTGGGAGAGTGAACGACGGCGTCTTCGTACTCTGATAGAACGGATACCCGGTCCAGAAACACAGCCTTCACGGCTTCCTGCCATGACCATAGCGACAGCGGAAAGTATGAGAGCGGACGAAAATCCGCATTCAGAACAAGAGCCGGAAAATGCTGACTACTGACAGGCACCACGCGCTTCCTTTTTTGAAGGACGGCACATGCGGGAACTTCGGCGTAGAAAACTTAAGACAAACGCCGATAAACATGCGTCGTCGGCTTCTTTGAGATGACTATTTCAGTAAACTTCATGAACTGCAAGAAAACCCTGATGAAAGCTTGATGACGCAGTTTCCCGTAACGCGCTTTGCGCCCAGTCCAACTGGTTTCCTGCATCTTGGGCATGTCGTTTCTGCCCTCCATGCGCGTGCGTCCGCCGGAATGGACGGTCAGTTTCTCGTGCGGATTGAGGATATTGATACTGCGCGGTGCACGTCGGCTTTTACCGATGCTCTGAAAGAGGACCTGCAATGGCTGGGGCTATGGCCGCAGGAGACTGTGCGTCAGCAATCCCGTCATCTGGCGGAATATGCGCATGTTTTGTCTGAACTCAGAAGCAGGGGGCTTATCTATCCCTGTTTCTGTACGCGTGCCGAGATTGCCGCGGCTTCCGAACGTTGTGCTCCAGACGGAAGCATTGTTTATCCGGGTACATGTCTTCGACGCGCCCGGTCAATCTCCGGGCGTGTGCCAGCCTGGCGTCTGAACATGGGACGCGCGCTTGATGAGCTTCAGGAAGTGCCGTCCTGGTATGAAGTTGGTGAGGGAAAAATTTCTGGACGCGCTGACGAATTCGGGGATGTTGTGCTGGCTCGACGAGACACAGGCGTTTCATATCATCTCTGCGTCACGCATGACGATGCCATGCAAGGCGTCAACTACGTCACGCGCGGCCGCGATCTCTATGAAGCGACATCTATTCATCGTGTTCTTCAGTGTTTGATGAAATGGCCAGAACCTCATTATCGCCATCATGCCCTTATCAAAGACGAGACTGGGCAGAAGCTCTCGAAACGGGATGGGGTAGAAGGTATTCGCACTTTGCGCGCTGCGGGGTGGACATCAGAGCAAATTCTGGCTCATCCGCTCGTGCTTGAAGCGCTTGGCGGAGAGCTAAAGTCATGGAGCGGCCCACGGCGGGGTCAAGCAGCTCCATGACATAGTGATCCCTCAGAAAAAGCGTTATTCCGCAGGATAGCTCCGCGGGTATGTGACGTCAGAGTCTGGGCCCGGTGGGCGTGGCGCACCTTTCTTTCCACAGGCGCTCAGGCTGGTGCTGAGGGCGAGAAAAGTCAGACCGAGAATCAAAAAACGTTTCATGTCGTCTCTCCAAGTTTTTTCAGCCAGGCCTGAGCCTGCTGCTGAACGTTGGACGGAGCCGTGCCGCCAAAGCTGGTGCGGGAGGCGAGGGAAGATTCAACCGTTAGAACATCAAAAATCCCTGCAGTGATGCCCGGCTCCACGGCCTGCATTTCAGCAAGGGAGAGATCAGCCAGATCACAGCCTTTCTGTTCAGCCAGGCCAACCAAACGGCCTGTAACGTGATGAGCCGTCCGGAAAGGCACGCGGAGTTCACGCACCAGCCAGTCCGCCAGATCTGTGGCGGTGGAGAAGCCCATGCCTGCGACTTCACGCATTCGGTCCGTGTTGGGCTTAAGGTCCCGGATCATCCCGTCCATGGCAGCAAGGGACAGCGTCATGGCTTCTGTCGCGTCAAAGACAGGCTCTTTGTCTTCCTGCGTGTCCTTTGCGTAGGCCAGTGGCAGGCCCTTCATAACAGTCAGCAGGCCAACAAAATTCCCCATAATGCGGCCGATCTTGGCGCGTACCAGTTCAGCCGCGTCGGGGTTACGCTTCTGCGGCATGATGGACGAGCCGGTCGTGAACGCGTCCGACAGAGTTACGAATCCGAAAGGAGCGGATGCCCACATGACGATTTCTTCAGCCAGTCGCGACAGATGCATGGCCTGAAGAGACAGGGCTGACAGGAATTCGAGAGCGAAATCACGGTCTGAAACGGCGTCGAGCGAATTGGCCGTCGGGCGATCAAAATCCAGCGCTGCTGCCGTCATTGCACGGTCGATCGGGAAGGACGTTCCAGCCAGAGCCGCTGATCCTAGCGGGCATTCGTTCAACCGAGCCCGTGCATCGCGCAGGCGTCCACGGTCGCGGGAGAGCATTTCAACGTAAGCCAGAAGGTGATGGCCGAACGTTACAGGCTGAGCGACCTGAAGATGCGTGAAGCCGGGCATCGGCGTTGCGTGATGTTCCAGTGCGCGTGTCGCAAGGGCGCGCATGAGGGAGGCAGTCTGTTCCTGAAGGCCGTCAATCGCATCACGCACCCACAGGCGGAAATCTGTGGCCACCTGATCATTGCGGGACCGTGCCGTGTGCAGGCGCTTGCCAGCTTCGCCAATCCGCTCGGAGAGGCGTGCCTCGATGTTCATGTGAATGTCTTCGAGGGCCGGGGAGAACTCGAAGCGTCCTTCGCCGATTTCCTGCGCAATATCACCCAGTCCCTGCCGGATTTCCGCAAGTTCGGTTTCCGTCAGCAGGCCGACCTTCTGAAGCATCGCTGCATGTGCGAGAGAGCCGCGGATATCCTGACGCCAGAGGATTTTATCAAAGCCGATGGAAGCGTTGATCTCACTCATGATCGCAGCCGGTCCGGAGGCGAAACGGCCACCCCATTGCGGGTTGGCAGCCGTACCTTCAAAGCTTGAGGCAGGATCGGTTTCTTTTTCGACAGGAACGTTTTTCATGATAACCGTAACAGGATGAAACAGAAGCAGATCGACCGGCGAACCCTTCTTTCAGGAGGTCTAAGCCTAGCTGCGGCGGCCAGCCTGCGCAATTCCGCACGTGCTGAAGATCGCCCGAAACCGATTGTTCCGTCTCTGGAGCCGGCGGCGGCACGTCTTGCTCCGCTGGAATTGAAGCTTCAGCGGCCGGAGGGCGGCAGTCGTGCCTTGTCCGCCTGGCGTGGCACGCCATTTGTTCTGCATATCTGGGCAACCTGGTGTGCGCCCTGCAAGCATGAACTGCCGCAGCTGGATGCCTTTATGAAGGCGCTTGGAGACGACAGCCCTATCGTCCCGGTCGCTATGGCCAGTCATGGGCCGGATGCCGTCGCTGCGTTTCTTAAGGCGCAAAATCTGACCCATATTGATCCGTGGTCTGCGGATGCTCATGAATTCCAGAGCTGGCTGGGTGACAAGCCGCTGAGCTTTCCGTCTACTTATCTGATTGATGCAGAGGGTCGTCTTCGCGCAGTGACTGAAGGCGAAACGGACTGGGGGACGCCAGAGAGTGTGGCGCAGTTCAGAAAAGTTATTGCAGCTTTGAAAAAGTAATGGTGTTCTGGCGAAAGTGACAGCAGAACGAGTGATTTGATGGCAGTGACGATTGGTCGGCGTGGATTTATTGCGGGCGTAGGCGGTTTGAGTGTGGCTGCCGGCCTGTCTGGCGCCGCATGGGCTGGAAAGCAGGAAAATCTTCGTTCGGTCAGGAGTTTGGCGCCGGGTAAGCCGCAGCTTGAGCCCGTAGCCCTGCAACTGATTGGCCCAGCAGGGGCAACGCAATCGCTAGCCTCAATGCGGGGTAAGCCGTTCCTGCTGCATGTGTGGGCAACATGGTGCGGTCCTTGCAAACAGGAGCTTCCAAAGCTCGACGCTTTCTGTGCTGCCCTGGGGACAGACTGTCCCATCATTCCCGCTGCTGTAGCCAGTGCCACACCGGAAAAGGTTGCGTCATTTCTGGATGCGGCAGCTCTGAAGCACATCCCGGCATGGACGATCGACAAGGCTGCATACAAAGCATGGTTGAAGACATCCGACGTCGCCATTCCAGTCACATACGTGATTGATTCGTCGGGTCATCTGCGAGCTGCTGCTGAAGGTGGTGTGAACTGGTCCGCTCCTGATGCAGCGCGTCAACTGCACGACGTTCTTGCCGGAATCTAATTTTTGATTTTCTGACGACACCAGGAATTCCACTGATGACTTTTTCTTTGACCCGCCGTGCCGCGCTCGCCGGAGCCGCCGGACTGCTCGCTTCTTCCCGTGTTTTCAGCGCTTCAGCTGAAGACAAAGGCATACCTTTTGTCCCGAATTCATTCGGCGTTCTGGCCAAGCCTCGTGCTCTGCCAGCGCTCTCTTTCCAGAATGAGCAGGGGCAGGAAGTCTCTTTGTCGCATTGGTTCGGCAAGCCCTTCGTTCTGCACTTCTGGGCGACCTGGTGCCCGCCCTGCATTCGTGAACTTCCGTCCGTTAACGCGACGGCCAAGGCTCTGGGCGCAGACGGGCCACAGATTGTGACGGCTGCCGTGCGAGGCAGTACGGTGCCCAAGGTCCGGGCTTTTTATGATGCACACCAGATTGACGCCCTGCCGCTTCTCGTGGACCCGACGTCCTCTGTAATGATGGAAACGGCGGATCAGGATGCTCTTGTGGCGTCTATCAAGCATGTACGTCCGGACGATCTGAAAGATCTTACGCCAAGTGTCATGGCGCTGCATGGCGTGCCCCGGTCCCTTCTGCTGAACGCTAAGGGTGAAGTTGTCGCCGAGGCCATTGGGAATATGGACTGGTCTGCCGATGCGGTCCGCCATACCTTGTTCGTCCTCGCAGGCTAACAACGTAAAGAGTCGATGTCCCTTTCTCTGCTGGGTGCCGATGATCCGGCACCGTTCCTCCTGTTCCCCGAGACCCAGCCGTCACCGTTTGTGCTGGTGAGTGACCATGCGGGAAAAGCTGTTCCCAAAGCACTGGAGTTTCTGGGCGTTGGGGAACCGGACTGGCACCGGCATATTGCATGGGACATTGGAATCGTCGGGGTAGGGCGGTTTCTGCGTGACCTGCTGGGCTCTCCCCTGATTGAGCAAGTCTATTCCCGGCTGGTCATCGATTGTAATCGCGCGCCGGGTCACCCGACATCCATGCCGCATGTCAGTGATGGGACCCACGTTCCAGGAAACAGTGAAGCGCCTGTTCATTGCCGGGCACGGCGCGAGCGCGAAATCCTTCATCCCTATCACGATGCAATTGCCGAGGTTCTGGCGGAACGGGCATCGCGCCCGACGGCGCTGATTGCCCTGCACAGTTTTACTCCGGAAATGAGGGGTGTTCGGCGCCCCTGGCAGATCGGCATTCTTCATCACAAGGATAGCCGGATGGCTCGTGTGATGATCGATACTCTGCGGGCAGAAGGTGACCTTTGCGTTGGAGACAACGAGCCTTACGTCCTGACCGATACCAACGAATACACAGTCCCCCGGCATGCAGAAGCAAACGGGTTGCCCTATTTGGAAATTGAACTTCGACAGGACCTTATTGCGGATGAGGAGGGGCAACGTGCATGGGCGGAGCGTCTCGCAAGACTTCTGCCTCAGGTCTGGGAGACACTGCCTGCATGATTGACGGACATACAAAACTTGCTGGTGTCATGGGATGGCCCGTAGAGCATTCCCGGTCGCCCATGCTGCACAATCACTGGTGCAGGGTGCACGATGTGAACGGGGCGTATGTGCCACTTCCCACGCGACCGGAACATTTTGAGGCTGCTCTCAAGGGCCTGGCTGCGGCGGGCTTTCGGGGCGTGAACGTCACGATTCCGCACAAGGAAGCTGCGATGCGGGCCTGCGGCAGTATGACGGATACCGCCAGGCGTGCGGGAGCCGTTAATACGGTGCGTTTTGAGAATGGTCAGATTATCGGTGACTGTACTGACGGCACGGGTTTTTGTGACAACCTCACCGCACATGGCGTCACCTTGTCTGGCCGAGCACTAATCCTTGGGGCAGGAGGCGCAGCGCGCGCTGTTGCGGCTGCACTGCTGGATCGCGGCTGTGAGGTTGTGGTCGCGAACCGGACCATGGCGCGCGCCGAAGCAATGGTCGAGGCCCTGAAGGGAGGGGAAGCTGTCGAGTGGTATGACTGGCCATCTTTGCTTCCCGGCTGCTCACTTCTGGTCAATGCAACCTCGCTGGGGATGAATGGCAAGGCCGACATAGACTGGAGTGCAATGCTGCGGCAGGCCGGGTCCAGTCTGTGCGTGACGGATATTGTCTATACTCCGCGGGAGACACCGCTCCTGAAAGCGGCACAAGCAGTTGGCCTGCAAACGGTTGATGGTCTCGGGATGCTGATTCATCAGGCTCGGGCAGGGTTTCGATCCTGGTTCGGGGTGGATCCGGAAGCCGATGAGGCAACCTTTAATCTGCTGGCTGCAAGTCTGCGCTAACCCATGAAAATCATCGGTCTGACAGGCGGAATGGCGGCGGGAAAAAGTACAGTCGCCGCTCTGTTTCGCCGGGCCGGTGTGCCGGTTTTTGACGCGGACGCTGTTGTGCGGGCCCTTCAGGGGCCGAGAGGAAAGGCGCTCCCCGCCATTGCCCGCGTCTTTCCTGTTGCAGTGCAAAACGGCGTTCTGAATCGTATGGCCCTGCGTCAGGCTGTGGTTGGAAATGTGGCTGCGCTTCAGGCGTTGGAGGCCATCATGCATCCGTTTGTAAAAGCCGAGCGAGAGAGGTTCCTGCGTCACTGTCGCGCGCGAAAAGAACCGTTCTGCGTCCTGGATATTCCGCTTTTGATGGAAATCGGTGAAGACCGGAAATGCGATGTGGTGGTGGTGGTTGAGGCCCCCATGGCAACACGCCTGTCCCGTATTCATCAGCGCGGGAAAACGGGTGCCAGAATGAGCGAAGCACAAGCACGTTCCCTCATCGCACGGCAAATGCCGGACCACGAACGCAGACGCCGGGCACACATCGTGATACGAACCGGCCTTTCCCGCGGATCTGCTGCCCGGCAGGTTCGCGCTCTTTTGCACCGTCTGCGCGAGGCTTCATGAAACGCTCGATCCTGTTCGATACGGAAACCACAGGCTTTGACCCGGATCAGGGCGATCGCATCATTGAAATCGCGGCCATCGAACTGATCGATGATCTGCCGACGACCAATTATTACCACGTTATGGTGCATCCGGAGCGCGACATTCCGGCCGAGGCCACGAAGGTGCATGGTTTTCGGATTGAAGATCTGGAGGGTGCGCCGAAGTTTCCAGAAATCGCGGACGGATTTCTGGAGTTTATCGGCGACGCCCCGATGATCGCGCATAACGCGCGCTTCGACTTCAAATTCGTGAACGCCGAGCTGCAAAAATGCGGCCGCGCGCCGCTGGATTACGCTAGTCGTGCGATCGATACCGTGGAAATGGCGCGCAAAAAATATCCGGGTATGCCTGCTAGCCTTGATGCGCTGTGTCGGCGCTTCAACATCGATCTGTCTCAGCGTGGCACCCATAACGCTCTGCTGGACTGCAAATTGCTGGCGGAAGTGTATGTCGAACTGATGGGCGGCCGCCAGCGCGGGCTTGGACTGGCTGGACCTTCACGAAGCCGCAGTATTGCAGAAGCGGGTGATATGCTTGCGAACCGGACCCCACGGAAAATGCCGCTTCCGAATGCAGAAGAGCTGGCGGCTCATACAGCTTTTGTGGATGGTCTGAAGGATCCGGTGTGGCGCCGCGACTGATGAAGATCCTGTTCATCACGTCCAACAGGCTTGGCGATGCCGTCATTTCCACCGGCGTGCTGGATGCTCTGCAAAAACGCTATCCGGCAGCTGTATTTACCGTTGTCTGTGGACCGGTCGCGGCAGGGTTGTTCGAACCAAATCCTCGCTGTGAGCGGGTTATTACTCTTGAAAAACGCCGACACGATCGACACTGGCTGGACCTCTGGTCTGCATGCATTCGAACGCGCTGGTTTATGGTTGTGGATCTGCGGGGTTCCCTCCTCAGCCTCACGCTCCGAACGCGTCGAAGGTTGATCGTCCAGGGGGGGCGTCGGGACGGACGCAAGATCGAGCAGCTTCGTGACGCGCTTGGTCGACATAAAACCCCGATGCCGCGGGTCTGGACCTCCAGCCAGCATGACAAAACTGCAGAAGACCTGCTTGCGGGTGGCCCTTGGCTGGCTTTGGGGCCAACGGCGAACTGGGATGGCAAGATCTGGCCTCCAGAGCGATTTGTCGCACTTGCTGAGGGTCTGCGTCGTCAGGGGATGCGATCTGTTCTGTTTTATGGGCCGGGAGATGCCGAAAAGGAACGGGCCAGGCCTGTTCTGGACGCGCTCCCGGAGGCGCTGGACCTGGGCGGAGACAGGTCTCTTGGAGAAGTAGCAGCGCTGCTTGCTCGTTGTGCGCTCTTTGTAGGCAATGACTCAGGCCTCATGCATTTGGCCGCCGCTGCCGGAACGCCCACGCTTGGTTTGTTCGGGCCCTCCCGCATGTCCGAATATGCGCCGTCGGGGACTGAGGCGTTCGCAATCGTGGCTCCCGGTCCGGAAGGAAAAGCGTCTTTGGAAGACCTGAGTGTCGAAGCGGTTCTGGATGTTGCCAAAGCCATTCTGGCAGGAAACGCTGGTTCCTTCAGGACCTGACCTTGAAGCGCTGCCCTGCATGGCCGATAGAGAAAGTATGAGCGTTTCTTTCCAGCCTTCGCCTGTGGTGTCGTCTTCTTTTCCCGGGCGCAAAGCCAGAGTGGCCCATGTCATGGCGGGGTCGGCACGAGGCGGGGCGGAACTGTTCTTTGAGCGCCTTTCCATGGCTCAAACTCAGGATGAGCGCCCTGTTCGCGCGCTGATCCGGCATGATTCCGCGCGGGAAGATCGTCTGCGTGCCGCTTGCGTGGAAACACATACGTTCAGGTTTGGCGGCGCTATGGATGTCAGAACGCGGTCGCACTTGCGGCGGAACCTGCATGAGTTTCAGCCTGATGTCGTTGTGGCCTGGATGAGCCGTGCGGCGCGCAAACTGCCGACAGGTCCCTGGCGGACAGCGGGGCGTCTGGGCGGATACTACGATCTGTCCAATTATCGGCGCTGCGAGCATCTGATTGGGAATACCCGCGGTCTGGCAGACTGGATGAAAGCACAGGGGTGGCCCGCGGATCGCGTTCATTACTTACCAAATTTTGCGACGGATTTTGCGTCTGTGACGCCGGTACGACCGGATTTCCTGCCTCCCGATGTTCCGTTTGTGCTGGCGTTGGGGCGTCTGCATGAAAACAAGGCGTTTGATGTCCTGATACGCGCCATGGCCCATCTGCCAGCCGTGCATCTCGTCATTGCCGGGGAAGGTCCGGAGCGTGCGACGCTGGAAGCGCTGATCCGAAGCGAAAATCTTTCAGACCGTGTTCATCTTCCGGGTTGGGTCGCGGAGAGTGGGCCATGGCTGCGGGCGTGTGATGTCATGGTTTGCCCGTCGCGGATCGAGCCGCTTGGAAATGTCGTGATTGAAGGTCTTTCGGCAGCTGTCCCTGTCGTTGGCAGTGCTATTCAGGGGCCTCAGGAAATTCTTTGCGGGACCGAAGATGGCCTTCTTGCTCCCGTTGAGGATGCTGAAGCCTTCTCTGCCCAGATCGGGAATATTCTGGAAGATAAAGCTCTTGCCCAGCGTTTGCGACATAATGGTCGTGCCCGGTTCGAGCGCGAGTTTGCACAGGATGTTGTAATGGCCCGCTGGTCCGAATTTCTGGACGGAGGGTTGACCTGATGTGTGGAATCGCCGGTTTGTCCTGTCTGCCCGGAAAGTCGCCGGATCAAGCCGCGCTGGAGCGGATGTCTGCTGCGATTTTTCACCGTGGGCCGGATGGGGAAGGGCGGTTGGATCTTCCGGGCGCAGCGCTTAGGCATCGCCGTCTGTCCATCGTGGATATTGCTGGTGGAACCCAGCCATTCCGGGTTGGGAATGCGGCGTTGATTGCCAATGGAGAGATCTACAACGATCCGGACATTCGCAGTACGTTTCCTGCTGATCGTTTCCAGACCAAGAGCGATTGTGAACCGCCTTTGCACCTCTGGCTGAGAGATGGAACTGGCTACACGCACGAACTGCGCGGCATGTATGCCATCGCCGCGGTTGAGAACGAGCAGGGCCAGCACGAAATGCTGCTGTCTCGTGATCCGTTCGGCATCAAGCCACTTTATATTGCCGAATACGAAGGTGGGATCGCTTTCGCCTCAGAGGCGCAGGCTTTGCTGGCCGGAGGCTTTGGTGTCCGGCGTGTCAGAAGCAAGGCACGGAATGAGCTGCTCCAGCTTCAGTTCACAACTGGGCAAAAAACAGTTTTTCCGGGAATACGGCGCCTGTTGCCCGGTGAAACCTTGCGAATTGTGGATGGGCGGATCGTCGAATCGCGTCGCCGTCACGCTTTGCAGGAAGCCACGGAAGCCGTTCCCGCTGACCTGACGGATGAGCAGGCTTTGCGCAGGCTCGATGCCGCCTTGACCGACAGTGTCCATGCGCACCTTCGAGCCGATGTTCCTCTGGGACTGTTTCTATCGGGCGGAATTGATAGCTCTGCCATTCTCGCTGCCGCTCATAAACTCGGGCTACCGCGCCCCATGACCTGGACGGCGCGCTTTGACACTGGAAAAGCGGACGAATCTGCCGATGCAGCAGCATTGGCGGCTTCGGTTGGTGCAGATCATCATGTTCTGACCGTCACAGAAGCAATGGTCTGGTCCCATCTGCCTGCCATTGTGGCCTGCATGGATGATCCTGCGGCAGACTACGCGATTATTCCAACGTGGTTTCTGGCGCAGGAAGCGCGCAACGACGTCACTGTGATCCTGAGCGGCGAGGGGGGGGATGAGCTCTTTGCCGGATATGGGCGTTATCGTCGGGCTATGAAGCCATGGTGGCGCGGCGGAAGAGGCCCCTGGCGTTCGGGCACATTTGGTCGGTGTGTGCCGGGGCAAGGGCGTCAGTGGCGCGCGGGGCTCGCGGCCATGGAACTGTCCCAGCGTTTGACGGGACTTCCCGCAGTGCAGGCTCTCGACGTTGCGGAATGGCTCCCCAATGACTTGTTGCTCAAGTTGGATCGCTGCCTGATGGCGCATTCTGCTGAGGGGCGCACACCGCTGCTGGATCCTGTTGTGGCCAAGGCCGTCTGGTCTCTGCCGGATCATTTCAAGGTGCGGGATGGATACGGCAAGTGGCTCCTGCGCCGGTGGCTTCAGGATGCGCTTCCACAGGCAAAGCCGTTTGCTCCAAAGCAGGGTTTTACCGTGCCTGTTGGCCCCTGGATCGAAAAGCAGTCTCAACGACTGGGTCCGATGGTCGCACAGCAGTCCTGCATCCAAGACATTATGGCCTCCCAAAAGGTCGAACGTATTTTCTCAACAGCGACACAGCGCGGTCACGCCCGGCAGGCCTGGACGCTGTTGTTCTACGCTTTGTGGTTCCGACACCATGTTGAAGGCATTCCGGCTGACGGAGATGTTTTCGAGACACTTTCCCGCACTTGCTAAGCGCGGTTTCCATCAGACTGACAAGGACAGACCATGCATTACGATCTGATTATCCGGGGTGGCCGCTGTGTATTCCCATGGGGAGAAGCGGAGGCCGATCTGGGTGTCCGAAACGGCCGCATCGCTTCTCTGTCTGTTTCGCACGACGATGAAGCTGACAGGGTGATTGATGCGACGGGGCTGCATGTCCTGCCGGGCCTGATCGATAGCCATGTCCACCTGCGTGATCCCGGAAACGCTGCGGTAGAAACTCTTGAAACCGGAACGCGCGGGGCGGCTCTGGGCGGTGTCACAACGGTTTTTGACATGCCGAACACCTCACCCAGCGTGACGGACAAGGCGATGCTGGACTGGAAGCGCGAGCATATCAGCACGGTCGCTCATGTTGATGTCGGCATGTACATTGGGGCGACCCGTGATAACACGCCCGACCTTGCCATGCTGGAGCAGCAGCCAGGGGTTTGTGCCATCAAGGTTTTCGCTGGGTCTTCCACCGGCAACCTGATGATCGAGGACGACGAAGGTATCGAAGCCGTCATGCGTTCCGGCCACCGTCGTGTCTGTTTTCATTCCGAAGATGAATACCGTCTTCAGGCACGTAAGCCGATGTTTCATGAAGGCCAGCCTTACGCCACACATAGTGTCTGGCGGGATGTGGAATGTGCGTTTCTGGGAACGCGCCGCATCATGGCGATTGCCCGCAAGACGGGTCGTCCTGCTCATATCCTCCACACATCTACAGCGGAAGAGCTCGCCTATATGGCTGATTTCCGGGATGTTGCAACGGTTGAAGTCTTGGTCAATCACCTCACGCAGGTTGGCCCGGAATGCTACGAAAAGCTGGGTGGCCTTGCCGTGATGAACCCGCCTTTGCGGGATCGCTATCACTACGATGCGAGCTGGAAGGCCATCCAGGATGGTCGTGTCGATGTTGTGTCTTCGGATCATGCGCCGCATCCATTGGACGCAAAGAAACGCCCATGGCCGAATTGCCCGGCTGGTCTGACAGGTGTGCAGACCATTGTTCCGGTTATGCTTGATCATGTGAATGCAGGCCGTCTGTCTCTGGCACGTCTGGTCGATCTGATGTCCGCCGGGCCAGCCCGCGTCTATGGGCTTCAGACCAAGGGTCGCATGGCTGTCGGTTTCGACGCCGATTTCACGCTTGTGGACATGAAGGCTCAGCGGGAGATCACCAACGACTGGATCGTCTCTCCTGCAGGATGGACACCATTTGACGGTACCCATGTAACGGGTTGGCCGATGGCAACCATCGTGCGTGGAACGGTGGTCATGCAGGATGATGAGGTGATTGGTGAAGCGACGGGACGGTTTGCCAAATTTGCGCCTTGATCGAGGCGTAGGGCGCGCGACGCTTCGACCATGAAAGAGAGTTTTATGATTCGCCCCGTTGCCGCGTTCTGCGGTCTGTCCCTTCTGTCTGCGCTTGCATTTGGAACAGCAGGAGCCGCCGAATCCGGCTGGAGTGCACCAAAATGTGGTGCCGAGCCGGAATCTCCAGTCGTGAAGGCCGGGACCGTTGCCCAGTACAACGAGAGCGTGGACCGTGTGACAGCCTACGAAAAAGAAGCGCGAGCTTACAATGCATGCGTTTCCGGGCAGGCGAACCGTGAAGAGACTGCCATCAGCCAGGAAGCCAGCGCGAAAATTTCACGAATTCATTCTGCCAGTGCTGCCGTCCAGACACACATCGCAGGATCCTTTCAGAAGCTTTCCTCTGAGTTGACTGCTGCGGGACGTAAGCTCGGCCATCACTGACGGGTTTTCACTGGCCCATCCGCACCTGATTCTGTTGTGGCGTGAGAGAAGTCGGGCCTTCATAGGTCTGGCGCGCGACATTCGGCATCAGGTCCGGCCTTGCCCAGCATTCCGTGCCCTCAAAACTGGTGGTGCAGTATGGCTGGGGCGGGGGTGGTCCAACCGGACGGGAGCAAAAGCTTTCGTCATCATACAGATAGGCTGTATTGCAGTCTTTTCCGGTGATGGCAGAGGCAATTCGGTCCGGCGCGCACCCGGCGAGCGCGCAAAAGACTAGAACTGACAATAGAAGCAAAGCTGGGTTTTTCATGTCCGGCAGCATTATCCGGCAGGGGTTAAGGAACCCCTAAATTGGTGGCCGGTTTCTTTTGGTAACAGCTTCTCAAGCGAAGCGTTTGCCGCAAACGTGCGGCGCCTGTATGGTTCCGCAAGAACTTTACAAGACCGATCCAGCAGGGGACCAGGTGGCGGACGATTTCATCACAGAGGTGAACGAAGAAATTCGGCTTCAGCGCCTACGGGCAGCTGCGCGCCGATGGGGTGCTGTTGTGGCAGGTGTTGTCGTCGTGGGAGCGATTGGCGGCGGTGTCTGGGAGTGGCAGAATCACGCCCGGAAGCAGGCCCAGCAGGCTGCATCAGCCCAGTATTTCAATACATTGGAGACGCTGGCTGATCCCAAGCACGACAAGGCTGTCACACAGAAAGCCGAAGCCGCTTTTCAGGATCTGGCAGATCATGGGCCTGTTGGCGTGCGGTCTTATGCCGCCCTGCGTCTGGCAGATCTGAAGATGCAGGATCACGATCTGGCCTCTGCTTTGAAGGCCTGGAACAGCGTCACGTCCGATTCTGTCGCCGAGCCTGCCCTGAAGGATATGGCGCGTTACATGGTTCTGAATACTCAGACCAATACGGCAGACCCGAAGACGTTGCGTCCCGGCTATGAAGCGCTTGCACAGAATGGTGGCGCCTGGTCAGCTCTGGCCCAGGAAGGTCTCGTCGCTTTGGATCTCCGTCCAAACGCAACGGCTGACCAGCAGAAAGAGGCTCGCCGCCTTCTGACGCAGATTGTTGGAAGTGTATCTGCACCTGAAGGGGCTCGTGCACGGGCACAGGCCCTTCTCGAAACCTTTGGAGACGCTGGTTAATGCGCCGTCCTGACCGTTTTTCTGCGTCTATGAACCGCCGCTCGATGCTTCGTGTTGCCTGTTCTGGCGCCGCTCTGACCGCGATGGGCGGATGCAGTCTGTTCAACGATGATGAGAAGCCCATGTTGGCTGGCCATCGCGTTGACGTGCTTTCCACTGGTGCGGGTCTGACCGTCGATCCCGACGATCATACGCCCATCACACTGTCTGCACCGCAGTCCGTGACGGAATGGCTTCAGCCTGACCGCACGCCGGACCATGTTGCGGTTAATGCCGTCTGGAGCGGGTCTAACCTCAAGTGGAGCCGTTCCATCGGCGCTGAGGTGAACCCGACGAGCTTCCTGTCCATGGTGGCGATCATGCCGAACAGCCGCGGGGCCATTCAGTCCCCTCCGGTGATCGGAAATGGTCGGATTTTCACCACGGATGCACAGGGCGTGGTGAAGGCGTGGACGTGGCCGGGCATGAAGCAGCTCTGGTCTCATCAGCCAGCTCCCCGAAAGTCCCGCTCTACCAATATTGGTGGCGGCGTCGCACTTGATGGAGAGACCCTCTACATTGTGGATGGCGTTGCGCAGGCATTGGCCGTCGATGCTGCCAGCGGCAAGATCAAGTGGACTGTCGATCTCGGCACACCCGGTCGATCTGCCCCCACGATTGCTGATGGTCTTGTTGTTTTCGGGACGATTGACGAGCGTCTTTATGCACTTGAGGCTGCCACGGGCCGACAGGTCTGGACGTATCAGGCAACGGGTGCGGACACCGTCATCTTCGGTCAGGCTGCTCCGGCTATCGTAGATGGTGTGGTTCTGGCAGGCTTCGGCAGTGGTGACCTCGTAGCCCTGCGTGCGGCTTCCGGTGAAATGGTGTGGAGCGATAGCCTTGGCGGTGCCAACGGTATGGGCGCCATGCTGGATTTCTCCTGCATCCGCGGGGCTCCGGTCATCAAGGATGGCACGGCATATGCCATTTCCATGTCCAACGTTCTTGTTGCCGTGGATATGCGCTCCGGACGTCGTTTATGGGAGCGTGAAGTCAGTGGCCAGACGCCTCTGACAATCTGTGGGGACTGGCTGTTTGTGCTGTCTACCGATCAGCAGCTCGCCTGTCTGGACCGTTTGTCCGGGCATGTGCGCTGGATTACCCAGCTTCGCCGTTTCCGCCGCCAGGAAGTGCAGAAGGATGCCATCCAGTGGGTTGGTCCTCTGCTCGTAAACGGCAAGCTGGTCTGTTTCTCTACCCTGCCGCAGGAAGGCATGGTGATTGTTGATGCCGTAACTGGCAAAATTGAATCGACCCGTAAAACCACGGCTCCATGCCAGGTTCAGCCGATCGTCTGTGACGGTCTGGTTCTGACGCTGTCCCAGGATGCTGTTCTGCGGGCCTATGGCTGAACGAATGACCTCTGAGAATCTGCCCGTAGTTGTTATTGCCGGGCGCCCGAATGTCGGGAAATCCACTCTTTTCAACCGGCTTGTCGGGCGTCGTCAGGCGCTCGTCTCCGATCAGCCCGGTGTGACGCGTGACCGCAAGGAGGGCGAAGCCCTCATGCGCGGTCGCCGCATCCGTGTGATTGACACGGCGGGCCTCGAAGAAGCTGCGCCGGACACGCTGTTCGGCCGTATGCGTGCATCATCTGAATCTGCCGTCTCCATGGCAGATCTGGTGCTTTTCTGTATCGACGCGCGCGCTGGCATTACGCCGACCGATGCTCATTTTGCCAATTGGCTGCGTCGCCAGAACCGTCCGGTTCTGCTGATTGCCAATAAGGCAGAAGGGCAGGCTGGGACCAATTCCGCACTTGAAGCCTACTCGCTGGGTCTGGGCACGCCTCTGGCGCTGTCTGCCGAGCATGGTGAGGGCATCAGTGACCTCATGGGAGAGATCGTCGATCGTCTTCCCGGTGCGCCGAAGCAGGAACGCCGTCGTCGTCGTGACGAGGAGCCGGAAGAGGGTGAAGAGCCTGAAGAACGTCCGGCTGGCCCGCTTCATCTGGCGATTGTTGGGCGCCCGAATGCAGGCAAGTCCACGCTTCTGAATTGCCTTCTCGGTGAAGAGCGGATGATCACCGGCCCCGAAGCCGGTCTGACCCGCGATTCGATTTCAGTCGATCTGCATGACGAACACGGTCCGATCAAGCTTGTCGATACGGCAGGGATGCGTAAGCGTGCCCGCGTTGAGCAGCACCTTGAGCGCATGTCTGTTTCCGCCTCTATCGAAGCGCTGAAAATGGCAGAAGTCGTCGTGCTGACGATCGATGCCACACTGGGTGTGCACGAGCAGGATCTCCAAATTGCCCGTCTGATTGAGAAGGAAGGCCGCGCCTGCGTTCTGGCTCTCAATAAGTGGGACGCTGTTGAAGATCGCGTTGCCACACGTCAGGCCATTTCAGACCGGATCGAGACATCGCTTGCTCAGGTTCGTGGCATCCCGGTGGTAACGTTCTCGGCGTTGACCGGGGCAGGCGTTAATCGCCTTCTTCCGGCTGTCCGGAAAGCCTATGAAGTCTGGAATTCGCGCGTCACGACGGGTGAACTGAACCGTTGGTTCGAAGCAATGTTGGACCGTCACCAGCCGCCTCTGGTTGATGGACGCCGCCTCAAGCTGCGTTATATGACGCAGGTGAAGGCTCGTCCGCCGACATTCATTCTTTTCGGTACCCGAGCAGAAATGTTGCCCGACGCATACAAGCGCTATCTGGTGAACGGGCTGCGCGAGACATTTCATATGCCTGGTGTGCCCATTCGCATCCAGCTTCGCGGGACGACAAATCCTTACGCGGACAAGTAAGAGCTGTTTTTTTGTTCCGTTATGCAATGAACGCATAGCGGAACAAAATCGCTTTACCGGACTGCAAAACTCCCCATTTTCGTATACCTAATCCCCTGCCAGCCTATGGCGGTGCATGGTGTTCGGCCCTAGAAAGGCCGCCAAGCCCTACGTCAGGCCTGAGTTAGAGATGAGGATTACAGATTATGGTCGGGATTGCTGCGGTTCGCAGTGAAGGCTCCTCTGGAGAGCCTCAACGCAGCACGGCGCGCGCCACGGCATTGGGTATCATGGCCGCTCTCGCTGGCCTGATGTTCGGTCTCGATACCGGCGTTGTTGCTGGCGCCTTGCCCTTTATCGCTACAGATTTCCACGCGAGTGATGCCCTGCAGGGGTGGATCGTATCCTCGATGATGGCGGGGGCGGCGTTCGGCTCTCTTGTCGCTGGACGGATTTCCAGCCGTTATGGCCGGACAGGAGCCATGCTCGTGGCTGCGGTTCTGTTCCTTGTAGGAACGTTACTGTGCGCGCTGGCACCTTCTGCTCTGGTGCTGATTGTCGGGCGCGTTTTCCTGGGCCTTGCTGTCGGTTTGGCGGCGTTTGCCGCTCCTCTCTATATCTCTGAAATCACAGTGGAATCTGCGCGCGGTTCCATGATTTCCTTCTATCAGCTTATGGTCACGCTCGGGATTTTCCTGGCCTTCGTGTCTGACAGTCTGCTGGCAACAGGTCAGCATTGGCGCTGGATGCTGGGGATCATGGCCGTTCCTGCCACCCTGTTTCTGGGCATTGTCCTGATCCTGCCACACAGCCCGCGCTGGCTGATGATGCAGGGACGCAAGGATCATGCGCGTCGTGTGCTCAATAGTCTTCGATCTGACGAAGAAGTGGCAGAAGCTGAACTCGCCGATATTCAGGCTCGTCTTCACAAGAGCAGTGACGCTGGCTTGGGTCTTTTCCGGAGCAACCCCAATTTCCGTCGCTCTGTCTATCTTGGAATGCTTCTACAGATCATGCAGCAGCTCACGGGTATCAATGCACTGTTGTATTACGCGCCACGGGTCTTTCAGGCCGCTCATTTCGGGGTTAACGCCTCCATCTGGGCCACGACACTCGTTGGTCTGACGAACATGATCCTGACGGGTGTTGCCATTGTCTGCGTGGACAAGTGGGGGCGTCGTCCGCTGCTCATTCTAAGCTGTGCAATTGCAGGGTTTGCGCTCCTTGGCGTGGGCGCATTGCTGGCGGTCGGGGCTTCAAGCTTTGAGGCACAGATTGCACTGTGTGGATTTGTTCTGTTGTTTGTTGCCGGATTCGCTATTGGAGAAGGCCCGCTGGTCTGGACGCTGTGTTCCGAAGTTCAGCCAACGCGCGGACGTGATTTTGGAATCGGCTGCTCAACAGTGACGAACTGGGCTGCGAACTGGGCCATTTCCAAGACTTTTCCCATGATCATGGTGGCTATGGGCGCAGCATCAACATTCATTATGTTTGCAGCGTTCAATGGACTTTTTGTTCTCGTCACGCTCATGATGGTTCCGGAAACAAAAGGTGTTTCTTTGGAGACGATTGAGGCCAATCTGTTTTCGGGCAAGAAACTTAGAAATCTGGGACGTTAAATCGTGATGAAAGCCAAGGCGGCGGATGAGAGTGATCTCGGCGTCGACCCTCAACGGCACGCTGGGCTCTACGGAGCCCAGCGTGCCAAAGCCATGTCAGCCGTTCTTCTCGGGCTGCTTCTCTCCGTTCTGGATTACGCCATAGCAAACGTGGCGCTTCCCTCCATCGCTCACGATCTGAACGCCCCGTCGTCTCGGGCGATCTGGGTGGTGAACGCTTATCAGCTCGCCAATCTATCCTGCCTGCTACCACTCGCGTCTTTTGGCTCTCGAGTAGGCTTTGCCCGCATGAGCCAGATTGGGATTTTTCTATTCCTCATTACGTCTGTTGGCTGTGCCCTGTCCCAGAACCTGCTGGAACTGACACTCGCGCGTGCCCTTCAAGGCGTTGGTGGTGCTTGCATCATGAGCGTAAATATTGCGCTCGTACGCTTTATTTATCCTCATGCAGAGCTTGGTAAGGGCATCGCTCTGAACGGTCTGTTTGTTGGGATTGGCGTCGCTCTTGGCCCGACGATTGGGTCGATCGTCCTTTCGGTCGCGACTTGGCCCTGGATTTTCTGGATTAATCTCCCACTCGCACTTGCCGCTCTCGTCATGGCCCATTTCGCGTTGCCGCAAACACCGCGCAGCGAGACGCAGGCAGATATTCCGGGTTCCCTTCTGACCGTAGCTTCTTTCGCTTTACTTGGCATCGGGTTGGACGGCTTGATGCATGGCGATTTTCTACCAGGATCGTTGCTCACGGGAGCGGGCATCATCTGCTGGTGGCTGCTTTTGCGGTACCAAAAGGGACGGCGTGAGCCGATTGTCCCGGTGGATCTGCTGGCGCGGCGGCCTTTTCTGTTGGCGTGTCTGGTCGGATTTCTCGGTTTTGTAGCCTCCAACCTCTACATCGTCGCCATGCCGTTCACTTTGGCATCGGCTTTTCATCGTGGAGATTCCACGATTGGATTGCTGATTGCGCCTTGGGCCGTTGGCGTCGCGGTGATGTCTTTTGTCGTGGGAAAGATTGCTGACCGCTTTCCCGCTTCGGTTCTGTCCTCGCTCGGACTGCTCCTGACAGCATTCGGATTTATGTTGCTCTGGTTGTTGCCCTTGGACGCGAGCAACGCTGCGATCGCGTGGCGGACGCTTCTGGCCGGATGTGGGTTCGGGCTTTTCCAGCCACCCAACAATCGGGCCATCATGGTGTCTGCGCCGGCTGGGCGGGAAGGTGGGGCGAGTGGCATGCTATCCGTCGCACGACTGGGTGGCCAGACGACTGGTGCCCTGCTCGTTGCAGCTCTTTTCACGATCTTCCCACATCCAGCGTTCATCTGCCTTGGAGGCGCGATGATTGCCGCGCTAACGGGATCTGCCCTTAGTCTTGGGCGGAAATACCTCGCAGACTGAAGAGCGTCGTCGTTCGCTGATCGGTACTTTCCAACTCCTGAGTGGTCTGGACGTTCTGTTGAATCAGGATGTCCAGATCCAGCTTTGGGGCATAATGGCGCCCCGGATCACAGAGCCAGACTTCGCAGTGGCGGGCACATTCCAGCAGCCAGGGCATGATGCGTGCAGCCATAGCCTCGTTGTAACAGACATCTCCGATCACCAGCAGATCACAGTCCGGTTTCGATCCGACAAGATCGCCCGTACAGAGCGCTACTGTCACGGCATTGAGCGTAGCGTTCAGGGCTGTTGCTTCCAGAGCCATGGGATCAATATCATTGGCCGCAGCAGTGGACGCACCCGCTTTTACGGCGGCAATGGCGGCTAATCCGCATCCACAGGCTACGTCCAGAACTCTTCTGCCTTCAACGCGCTGCGGATTATCCAGAATATATCGCGCAATAAGCTGACTACCCGGCCATGCAAATGCCCAGAACGGGGGCTCGATACCATGCGCTTCGAGGAAGGCTTCGCTGGCCTGCCAGATGGGGGTGATGTCTGTTGCCAGATGCAGGGGAATTTCGGGAACAAGTCTGGCGGTCTCGACCGCCGTATTCTCGCGGATAAATGCCGCGGGGTCCTGCAGTCTGACTGACATGATGTTCAAAGTCTTCCGCAGATAAAGGCCAGAGCCAGAAGGAAACCTATTGGAACGTTCTGCTTGAATTGTCGCAGGCAGTTTGGCGCATCGTATGGGTTCAGCGTGCGAGCCTGCTGAAGAAGGAGTCCACCGGCGATCAGGAAGAACAGCCAGAACCCCAGATGCAGATGGGCATGAATGGCGACGAGTCCCAGCGCCAGAAGCATCAGGCTGTAGCAGGTGGCAATAAAGGGCTGAGCGCGCTTTTCCATAAGGCGAGATGTGGAGCGAACACCGATGCGGGCGTCATCTTCCATGTCCTGGAAGCCATAGATGGTATCAAAGCCGAGCTGCCAAAGGATGACGGCGCCATACAGCAGCGCACCATTTCCATCCAGGCCGCCTCCTGCTGCGGCATAGCCCATGGGCGCACCAAAACCGAACGTGAAGCCCATGACGAGTTGTGGCCACCACGTCACACGCTTTGCCGCAGGGTAAAGCGCCACAAGCAGCAAAGCAAAGGGCGCCAGAAGCCAGCATGCGCGGGGCAGGCACACCAGAACGCCCAGACCACACAGAAGTAAAACGGCCAGCAGCTTAAGGCCCTGCTTCAGGGAGAGCGCACCGCTGGCAAGCGGACGGCCCGCGGTTCGAGCAACCTTGGCATCAATATCGCGGTCCCAGATGTCATTCACCACACATCCGGCAGAGCGCATAACGAGTGAGCCGAACGCGAACAGCGCTGTGTAGAGAACGCGGAGTCCGAGTGGGGCATCCGGCGCAAGGAACAATCCCCAAACCCCAGGGAGAAACAGCAGCCATGTTCCAACCGGGCGATCCAGTCGGGCCAAAAGTGCGTAGGACCGCCATGGTTCAGGCAGGCGGCCGGTCCAGCCTGTCAGGCTGATATCGGTATGGGGGCGGGTTTCACTCATCAAAGCACGTGATGAGGGGCAGATGCGCTTCCGTCAATGGCTGTTGCGCGCTATCGGGAAAGGATGAGCCGATCTGATCCCCGTCTTTATCTTGAAGTGCCGGATGTTCCCTTTACGGAAGGACTGGAACTTCCTCTTCCCGCCAGTCAGGCCCACTATCTTGGCAATGTCATGCGGCAGAGTACTGGAGATCCGGTACGTGTCTTCAATGCGCGAGATGGAGAGTGGAATGCCATCATCCAGACCTTACGAAAAGACAAGGGAACAGTGCGGCTGGGAACGCGAGAGCGCCCCCCTCAGGTCACAGAGGGTGTGGAACTCCTGTTTGCGCCCCTCAAACGTGATGCGACAGAACTCGTTATCCGAATGGGGACTGAACTCGGGGTGACGTGTTTTCGGCCCGTCGTAACCGAACGAACCAACACGCACCGCCTGAACCTCGACCGTCTTGCCCTGATTGCCAGTGAAGCTGCTGAACAATGCGAGCGGCTGGATATTCCCGAAATCCAGCCGCTGGAGCCCTTGAAATCCGTTCTTGCGGAATGGCCTGAGGACAAGCCGCTGTTTGCGGCTCTTGAGCGACGTCCCGGGGCGGATGGTCCTTTGGTCGCGTCTGCTCTTCTCATTGGGCCTGAAGGTGGCTTTTCCGATGCAGAGGTGGCGATGCTTCAGAAGCATCCTGCTGTTCATGCACTGACACTGGGGCCGTTGGTGCTGCGCGCAGAGACGGCTGTCTGCGCCGGACTGGCGCGACTTGCACTGCGTCGTGGCGCCTGAGGGTGACAGGACAGTCTGAGGTGCTACAAGTTCAATCAATATCGAACAACGATCGCAAATCGAGGCAAAACCGCCATGTCCAATCCCGGCACGTCTAATAGCGCAACGATCGAGAATCGGGCGCAGCTCGTCGAGGTTCTGGAACGGGGCTCCAAGCCGCGGTCCGAATGGAAGATCGGAACCGAACACGAGAAGTTCGGCTTTGTACTGCCGGGGCAGGATGATGGGCGTACACCGTTGTCAGCGCCGCCTTATGAACCCAAAGGTATTGGTGCGCTGCTGCGGAAACTGGAGGGGCCGGACTGGGCTCCGATCCACGACGGTGAGGCGCTGATCGGTCTGGCAGGGCAGAACAGCCAGAAAGGGCGGTCCATTTCTCTGGAGCCCGCTGGACAGTTCGAGCTTTCCGGTGCGCCTGTTGTCTCCTTGCAGGAAACGCAAAGCGAGATGCAGGAGCATTTCGATCTGATCCGCGGTCCTGCTGCTGAACTCGGATTGGGCTTTCTGCCATTTGGTTTCCAGCCGCTCTGGGCGCGCGACGAGATGCCGTGGATGCCCAAGAGTCGCTACGCCATCATGCGCAGTTATATGCCCAAGGTTGGCACGCTGGGCCTGGATATGATGACGCGGACCTGTACTGTGCAGGTCAATCTGGACTTCGGTGATGAAGCCGATATGGCTCGCAAGATGCGTGTGTCGCTGGCGCTTCAGCCATTGGCCACGGCTCTGTTTGCGAACTCGCCTTTTGTGGAAGGCAAAGCAAACGGCTTCCTTTCCAATCGCGCCCGTATCTGGACGGATACCGATAATCAGCGTTCAGGCCAGCCATCGCTGTTCTTCGCAGAAGATTTCAGCTTCGAAAAGTATGTAGACTGGGCACTGGACGTGCCAATGTATTTCGTCGCTCGGGACGGGAAAAACATTGACGCCAGTGGCTGCTCTTTCCGGCGTTGGCTGGAAGGCAGTGCGCAGCCTGCTCTGGAAGGTCTGACGCCGACTATTGGTGATTTTGAGGATCACCTCACGACTGTTTTCCCTGACGTGCGGCTCAAGCAGTTCCTTGAGATGCGTGGCGCGGACGCCGGTCGTCCGGAGATGATGGTTGCCCAGTCTGCGCTCTGGGTTGGCCTGTTCTACGATGCCGCAACATTGGAAGCCGCTGAAAAGCTGGTATTGGAACAGCCTTGGGAGGTTTATCAGCAACTCCGTGCGGATGTTCCTGCCAAAGGCATGCAGGCTGACTTCCCCGGTGGCCTGAAAGCGCTGGCAAAGCGCGTTGTGGCTCTTGCGGAGCAGGGACTTCGCGCCCGTGTTCGCAACGAAGCACAGTTCCTGGATCCGCTGCATCTGATTGCAGATGGTGGCCCAAACCAGGCTGAGTACTGGCTTGCCCTGTATGAAGGCGCATGGGGCGGAAATGTGAAGCCGCTGTTCCGAGAAGCATCGATCTGAAGTCATGACGCATCACCGCAGGGCGTTAAGCCCTGCTGCGATCAGTTTCCGGTTTGTGCAGGAACACGTTATGGAATGCAGGTGCGAAGCTTTTTGCAACCCGTGACCTGATCGGCAGTTCCAGAGGCATGATGAACCGTCTTTTCTTCCGCGCGGCTGTAGCCAGCGCTTTCATATCCCTAGCAGCCCTTCCGCTGCCTGCCATGGCTCAGGCCGTTCCCGCACAACTCCGTCCTGTGGATCAGGGTTGGGTTGCGCGCGTTCAGGATACGCTGGCGCAGATCACAACGCTTCAGGCGCGGTTTCAACAAATTGCACCAGATGGGAAAGCTGTTGCCGGGACAGCCACGCTTGATCGTCCGGGGCGGATGCGCTTCGACTATGACAGTCCTAGCCCGCTTCTTCTTGTCGCCAATGATGGCAAGGTCGTTTTTCAGGACCGGAGCGTCGGACAGGTAACGGTTATGCCGCTGGACCGTACTCCCCTCGGTTTGCTGCTACGGCCTGATCTGAAGCTCTCGGGCGATGTCACGGTGACAGGATTCGAGCGTAAGAACGGTCAGATCAACCTTCAGGTCGAAAAAACAGAAAGCCCCGGTGAGGGGAATCTGACCCTCATGTTCTCCGAAGCGCCACTTGCTCTTTTGGGGTGGGAAGTCGTGGATGCTCAGGGCCGAACAACGCGCATCGCACTGTCAGATATCAGGACGGGCGGGAGCGTATCCCAGTCTCTGTTCACGCTCCCGAAGTCTGAGGACTGACGTTCAGTCCTTTGTTTCGCGGGAAAGCTCCAGTGCGCGGGCATAAACCGTGCGCTTGGGCAGTTTGATAATTCCCGCCACGAGAGTGGCCGCATCCTTCACCGAATGACTGGTCAGCGCTTCGCGGAGATGCGTATCCAGATCGTCTGCCCCGCTGTCGTCCTCTGCTGAGGGGCCGATCAGGAGTGTAATCTCACCCCGTGGTGCAGTTTCCTGGAAATGGGCGAGCACTTCCGCCAACGTTCCCCGCACCATCTCTTCGAAGCGTTTTGTCAGTTCTCTGCCAACCGCTGCTTCACGGTCAGGGCCGAAGACAGTGATCAGGTCTTCCAGTGTCTCGACGAGGCGGTGCGGCCCCTCATACCAGATCAGAGTGGAACGAACGCCAGCCTGTTCTGCGGCCCGAAGCGTCGCGAAGCCTGTCTTACGGGCTTCGCTTCGTGGCGCTGGAAAGCCGAGAAACATGAAGGGAAGAGGGGGGAGGCCTGAAAGGGTCAGAGCCGTGATGACAGCGTTCGGGCCCGGGATGGCCGTAACATGAACACCAGCCGCGATCGCTGCCCGGACGAGCCGATAGCCCGGGTCCGAGACAAGCGGAGTACCTGCGTCTGACACCACGGCCAAGCTGGCACCAGCCACCATTTTTTCCACAAAAAACGGTGCGCGATCCTGTTCGTTATGATCGTGAAGCGTTCGTGTGGGAGTGGAGATGTTGCGCGACATCAATAATTTTGCCGTAACGCGTGTATCTTCGCATAAAATAGCTTCAACACTGTTCAAGGCTTCAATCGCGCGCTCGCTGATATCGGCCAGGTTGCCGATCGGCGTCGCAACCAATATCAGTTGTCCCCCCACTCTCGGGCCATGCTCCGAAGGCGGGGCGGCCGTTAACGTTTCAGCCGTATCGCTCAAGGGAGTTTCAGCGGAACATGACTTTTCGGACATCTGCATCCTCGGTGACGAACTCAAGGGCCTATTCTGGACCGATGAGCCGTCTGCGCAAGGGTGTAAGCACTGGGCTGGCCGCAGGAACCTTCCTGACGCTGGCCGCCTGCTCCGGCGGAAACTCCTCTTTGACATCTGGCGTGGGTGGAATTCCCGGCTCTGGCCAGGCTCCTGGTGCGCATGACGTTGGCCTTATCCTTCCCCTGACGGGACGCTACAGTGCCATCGGTGCGCGAATGCGTGATGCAGCCAAGCTGGCTCTGTCTTCACAAGGCTCGCCTGTGCTGGACGTTCATGACAGCAATGCTGCTGGTGGCGCAGCTCAGGCTGCCCATGACGCCCTGACGCGTGGCGACGCCATGCTCCTTGGGCCGCTAACGGCTACAGAAACTGCGGCTCTCGCGCCGCTGGCTGTTGAAGCAGGCAAGCCTGTGCTGGCGTTTACCAGCGACTCCACGCAGGCCCGACCCGGCGTCTGGGTCATGGGACTGACCCCGGAGCAGCAGGTTCGCCGGATGGTGGACGCTGCGCGTGCAACAGGCCGCAAGAACTTTGCGGCCTTTTTGCCTGATAGCGCGCTGGGGCATGCGATGGCGGAAGGACTACAGCGGGCCTGCCGGGATGACGGCCTGAAAGATCCGCAGATCGTTTTCCACTCCATGGATGCGCAAACCATCGACGATGGCCTGAAATCCCTTTCAGATATTGCCAATCGCCAGCCGCCGACACCTGTGGTTTCGACGCCGACCGGTCCATCGGCTGTTGATCCTACCGCCGATTCGCCTGCCGACTCGACAACGCCTGCGCAGCCACCAGCAACTCCAGTTGCTGCGCCAGTGGTGCCGCCCCCTCCGTTTGACGCTCTTCTGCTGGCAGATACCGGTGTGGAGCTAGGGCGCATCATCACTGCGCTACATGCTGACCAAGTGACGTCAGACCAGGTGCAGATCATGGGACCAGCACTCTGGAAGGCGTTCGACGGCAAGCTCAGTGCCCTGCATGGTGCCTGGTATGCTGCGCCCGATGCCAAGGATCGCAATGGGTACGTTGCCCAATACAAAGCGGTTTATCATCAGGCGCCATCACCTGTGACGGATTTCGCCTATGATGCAGCCGCTCTTGCCGGCAACCTGATGAAGCAGGGAGGCCCGACTGTTCAGGCGTTGACCCGTCCGGACGGCTATATGGGTGTGGATGGCCTGTTCCGTCTGCGCGCCGACGGTCATGTCACGCGCGCGCTGGCTATTTTCCAGATTCAGCGCGGCGGTGGTGCCCGCATCGTTGTTCCAGCATCGCGGGACATTGCGGTCCGTCCAAGCTGAGAAAATACTGCTGGTTCAGAAACAGAAACACGCGTCCATGGCGATTGGCGCGTGTTTTTTTATGGCTTTTCTTGAAAGCCAACTGGCGTGTCAGGGGCGATCCTGACCGCGCAGATCAGGCTGCGTAGGTCTCGGCCAGCGGCAGAACCGGGCGAATGGTGTGAAGAGCCAGTTCGAAGCTGGCGTAGCTGCCCAGTTCATGATTGCGTAGATGATCGATCAGGACCCAGCGCATCCCTTGCGGGCGGAGCATGTAGGCTGGATCCGGGTTCTCACGGACCCAGACCAGAACATGCTCAATGGGCGTTGTTCCATCGAAATTCGTGACCCCGGAATCCGTCGGTGTGATTTCTGCATCGAAGAGACCCATCCGCATTCCGGCTTCCAGCCACCGCGACAGATATTCGCGGTGACGAGGGAGAACGCCCTGCCTCAACGTCACGACATTACCGCCCATCGAAACGGGTGAAAGATCGTATAGGGGAGTTGCCTGCGCCATCAGGAAAGTCCTCATCAGAGCGGGGCGGGGGAGCCCGTGGATTGCGATAAGGTCAGGCTAAAATCCAAACGGCCCCTTTCACAATCTAAAATGACGCCAAAACCCCTTTCCGCGACATAAACTTTCCCCACTGTGACAAATCTGCCATGCAAAAATTGCATGGCTCAACATGTTGTTGTCATATTCCGATACAGCGCCTTGTCCCATCTCCGGTGAAGCCAGAGCCATGAGCCGGGCTCCTGCTCTATCCACTCCTGAAGGCGATCATTGAGTTGCTGTGTCAGCTTCAGGACATCTGCCTGACGATTCTCGGTAGGCTGTGGATCAATGGGGGGATCCACAACGAGTACCAGTCTGGCAGGCCCTTCACGGCGCACATGTCCGGTTACAATCAAGGCTTTATGCCGCAGGGCAAACACGGCGGTTGCAGAGGCTGTCATGGCGGGACGACCGAAAAGACTGGCCTCGATGCCATCATTCATTTTCTGATCGCCAAGCACGCCTAAATGCCCGCCGTGAGACAGGTGCTTCAGCGCAGAGCGAGCTCCACGGGCTCCTTTGGGGAACATCGGAACATCCATGCGCATAGCTTGGCGGCGGAGGGCATGAATGATGGAATCTACAATCGGATTGCTGGCTGCCCGATAGAAGGAAGCAAAGGGCATTCCGAATCGCGCGACAACCGGGGGCATGAGTTCCCAGTTACCAATATGGCCGGAAAAGAAAATGACCGGGCGCCCCGTTGCGCGAGTGGCTTCCAGATATTCTGATCCTTCAACACGCCATCCTGGGCCCGTCGGCGTGTTCTGTTTCAATCGGCCTACATGCGGAAACTCCGCCACGGTGCGCCCCAGGTTTTCCCAGCAGTCTTTGACGATACTGCCCCGTTCTTCCCGGGTCAGTTGTGGCATGGCCAGTTGCAGGTTTCGGTCGGCAACTCTGGAAACGGGAATAAGAGGTCCGATATGGCGTGCGACGGAGCCACCCAGTGTGGACGCTGCCGCAGGGGGGAGAATGCGCAGCCAGCCCAGCAGGACGCGCACAAGCAGGGCTTCCGCCCGATGTGGAATTGAAGTCATGAGTGAGGGAACAGAAGATCCAGAATATGGTCCGGCGCTTTTGGGTCCGCCCAAAGAAGCTCAACGTTGATGACGGTGACCTGCGCCCGGAAAGCGGGAGGAAGTTTGACCGCATCCTTGGCTGTGGTCACGAGCGTGGTTCCGGATTCCCGACGCAGCGTTTCAAGGCGCTGGATGTCATTGGCCGAGTAGGCATGATGATCCGGAAAGGGAAGGCAGCGAACAGGAGAGACTCCTGCATCCTGCAGCATGGTGAAGAATTTATCGGGGCGGCCGATCCCCGCGAAAGCGACAACTCTCCGGCCTTGCAGACCGCGGATTTCAGGGCCGGGAACCAGTCTGGCCTGAGCTTTGAAGAGAAATGGGGGAAGGGTGAGCAGCAGCCCGTGACGGTCTTCCCCAATGATGACCACGCACTGCGCGCGCTTCAGAGCATCCAGCACCGGTTCACGTAGAGGACCGGCGGGCATAACCTGCCCATTGCCAAATCCTACGACGCCGTCCACAACCAGAACGGAGAGGTCTTTGTGAAGGCCAGGGTTCTGAAAGCCATCATCCATGACAAGGCAGTCTGCGCCTTGGCCAATGGCTAATCTCGCGGTCTGGGCACGGTCTGCTCCGACCCATGTTGGCGCGGCTTTTGCCAGAAGAAGAGGCTCATCGCCGACATCGCGGGCGCTCGAACGCCCCGGATTAACCTCCAGCGGCCCTTTCTCTCTGCCACCATGACCGCGGCTGAGAATATGCGGAGAATGTCCACGATCTTTCAGTCTTTGGACCAGATCCAGTGTCAGGGGTGTTTTTCCCGTGCCCCCAGCAGTCACGTTGCCGCAACATAGTACCGGGACTATGGCTCGATAGCCTTCCCGGGTCATGCGGCGACGGGTCAGACGGGTCGCGATTCCTGCCAAAGGGCGCAGCATGAATGCCGCAGGGCCTACCCTCGGGACGGACCAGAATCGCGGAGCCCGTAGTCTCATCGTTCAAGTGTCTCCAGAATGCGGGGGCTTAGTCTGGACACCACGGAGCGCTGAAGCACTGCGGGTGAAGGCGTGACATGAGGTTCAGTGATCCACTGGCTCAGACTATCGATATCCTTAACGATGTGAAGATAATCGTGCAGCAGGCTAACCGCTTCCCGCCAGTTTTCCATAAGAGGGCCGGTTGCCGTTGGAATGCCCAGGCGAAGTGGCTCAAAAGGATTATGGCCACCGCCTTTCCCCGCGAGAGAGTTGCCCAGGAAGCAGCAATTCGCGAGTCTGTAGAACAGGCCCAGTTCCCCCAATGTGTCGGCAATCCAGCCATGATCTTTGGTGCCCGGTTCCTGACCAGCTGATCGCCGGGGCAGATTGAAGCGAGCAGCCAGTTCTTCCCCGCGCTTGGGGTGTCGCGGAATGAGAATGGTCAGAAGGTCGGGGTGTTTCTCTCGGGCAAGTACTGCTGCTTCAAGTACCAGTTCTTCCTCGCCTGGATGAGTGGATGCCGCGACGAAGACCGGTCGATCTCCGATGACGCGCTGTAGCCGTTCTAGCTCATGCAAATCACATGAGAGAGGGGGGGCGTCCTGCTTGAGATCCCCATCTTCATACACTGATCTTGTACCCAAAGATCGGAAGTGTGCAGCATCTTCCGGGCCACGCGCTGCGACCCAGGAGAGGCGGGAAAACATCCTTCGGGTGAGGCGGGCAGCTTTTTTCCATCGGCGGGCAGAGCGATCCGAAAGACGACCGTTCACCACCATGACAGGAACAGTCTGGCGGTAGCAGGCTGCAATGATGCCGGGCCAGAGCTCACTTTCTACGAAGACGGCACCATCTGGTCTCCAACGCTTGAGAAACCGGCCAAACCAGCGCGGTACATCGTGGGGAATGAAACGATGCAGGACGCGATGTCCAAATTCGGGGTGACGACTGATAATTTCCGCGCCAGTCACCGTTGCGGTTGTGAAGAGGACAGCCAGATCCGGACGCTTTTCCAGAAGATCATCAAGCAAAGGTCGGGCACAGAGGGTTTCGCCTACGCTTGCTGCATGAATCCAGAGCAGCGCACCTTCCGGACGACGACCACCTCCCAGACCCATTCTTTCACGCAAACGATCAGGCAATTCCCGGCCCCGTTTCAGGCGGATGCGCAGCATGATTGTCAGAGCAGGAGCCAGAAGGGTGCCGACCGTCCCCCAGATGCGATCCATTACAGACAGGTTCTGGTGGCGGACGTGGTCCTCGGCTTGGCGAGCGACCGTGTTGAGGGCAACACGGAGCGTTTCCGGATCCGGTTCGAGAAGTGGTTCACCCACAACAAGAGATCCTCGTCCGAAAGGAAGGGGAAAGGCTAGACCGTCCCATGAGGGCAGGCGAACGCTGTTACAGGCCAGACCCAGAGGAATGATGGGACGTCGGGAAATGCGCGAAAGTGCCAGTATCCCTGGCTGAACCTTCTCCGCAGGGCCTCGGGGGCCGTCCGGTGTGATGGCGATAAATGCGCCCTGCTTCAATTCCTGCAGGGCGCTCCTTAGGGCGGCGGCGCCACCTTTGTCCTTGCCCTTGCGGGATGTGGACCCGTGGATGGCGATGATATCCCATGGGCGGACGGCGTCCGCGATCAGGCGGCCATCGGCATTTCGCGAAATCAGGACCCGCAGTTTTATTCTCGGTTCAGTTTCGCGGGCCCAGAACCAGAGCGCGGGCGCCAGTGTCAGGGAGCGGTGCCAGAAAGCAACGACGACTCCCTCATTAGCCTGTGTCAGAAGCGCTCTGGACTGGATGGTTCCTCCGACATCCCAGTGGGTGGAGCGCAGACAGGCACCTAACCAGACATGGATCATGCGAGCGGGCGATATCATGAGCAGTCGGGTAGCATGGTCAGATGGCGCTCGCAAAACTTTGTGACAGACTGTCAGGCTGCTTCGTGATGAACCTGAAGGCCGGTGAAGGTTACCCGGGCCATATCGTCGTGACTTGGCGCATGCCAACCCTGTTCGCCGACCACGGCTTCAAACCATACACCCTGTGCTATCGCGGCAGAGGGCAATGAGAAGTGATTTTCTGTTCCGTTGACGATGATGTGCATCAGACCATTCGGAGACGTGTGAATTTCATAGCGAATGGTCTGATGCGGATAAACCGTGCCGACCACAACGCTCTGCTTGGATGTACCATTATCCACAAGTGCAAAGACCCGGTCGCCCTGAACATTTAGTTCTGCCACTGGATGCTGTGTGCTCGCCAGGCGGCCAATGACCACTTTTCCATTTCGCGGAAGCTGATCAATGTGCACGGTCGCCGTCATGTCAGAATTCGTTTGCTGAAAATACCATGCGGTATTTTCTCGCAAAAGCGTCTCCGGAGCGACCTTTCCACGAATGACTGGCTGGAGGCCGTCAGTCGTGAGCGTCAGGGCACCTGTCTGTTGATCGCGGGAATAAAAAGCTGTGTTGTAGCCAGAGCCGAGTGTCGTGGACGGAACAAGATGCAGGCCCAGACGCTTGGCAGGCTCCTGGAGTGTAAAAGCCGAAATGTCCGGCGCTTGCGGGACATCCATGGCATGCACCGGCATGGCGATCAGAGCACTCAGGCAAAAAGCTGGGCCAGCAAGTCGGGAGATCATAATGTGTCCTTCCGGGGTTCTGGTTGTGACGTCAGATGACTGTTTCAACGCAGAACTCCCGAAAAGGACGCATGATTAGCGGCTCATGAGAACCGTGAGTTTCATGTTCTCAAGGATATGACGGGTCACGCCCCCCAGAATCATTTGGCGAAGACGGGAGTGGGAGTAGGCCCCCATGCTCAGCATATCGGCGCCAAAATCTTCAGCCCCCTTCAACAGGCCCGCACCGACATCCTTATTGATGGGGTCGCAGGCGCGTGTCGTAGCGGAAATGCCGTGCAGACGCAGATAACGGACAACATCGTCGCCTGTAGGGCCACGACGCTGATATTCCTGGCATGTCAAAACCTGAACGCCTTCCGCGGTATGCGCCCATGGCAGGATGCAGCGGAGTGCAAGCGAAGACTCGGGTGTTCCGTTCCAGGCAATGGCAATGCGGCTGCCTACTGTTTTCGGAGCAATGGGCGGAGCAATGACCAGAGGACGCCCGCTGTCAAAAAGAATGGCATGCAGTGTTTCTGATGCGCGCGGGTCAGTGGCTGAAATGAGATTGGGCACGAGCGTCATGTCTGCCAGACGTGAGCGCCATGTCAGAGCATCATGTTCCGTGCCGTCCAGCACTTCGAGGCTGGCACTGACACCGCCGCCAATGGACATGCCGATCTTGGAGGCTTCGACGCGGCGAAGTCCGTTATTATGCACGAAGCTGTCGAAGCTGTGTCGGATCCTGATGGCGCGGCGGTGGGCTTCCGTGGCCGCCGCATCAATCATTTCCGTCACCATTCCGGCAGAAATGCCTTCGCCAGCGAGTGTGGCAACTTCGGTCGGGTCTGATCCGACAACGACAGCAGACAGGTGTGCATCAAAACGACGGGCAAAATCCAGGGCCACCGACATGACTGAATCCAGATCGTCGGCCCCGGTGAGGGGGAGAAGGATGTTCTTGATTTCGATAAGCATAACGTAAGGCTCCCCACCTTGGGAAAAGGGTGTTCTCTATCTTTACGGATAAAGACGCGTGACGTTCCATTCAGATCCATCACGAGTCCATAATGCTCGGTCATGGAGGCGGAAAGGCCGGTCCTGCCAGAACTCTATGGCGTCTGGAGCAACGCGGAAACCTGTCCAGTTGTTCGGGCGCGGGATTGGGCCATTGCCGTATTTTTCTTCAGCCGCCTTCAGGCGTTCTTCAAAAGTGCTTCTGTCGTCCAGTGGGCGAGACTGGTCAGACGCAATGGCTCCCAAACGGGACATCGGCGACCGGCTGGCGAAATAAGCATCTGCTTCTTCGTCACTGACCTGCGTAACCGGTCCTTCGATCCGGATCTGCCGACGCAGGGACTTCCAGTGGAACAGCAGGGCGACATGCGGATTGGCCAGCAGATCGCCACCCTTGCGGCTCTCCACGTTGGTATAGAAGACAAACCCGCGTTCATCTGCCCCTTTGAGAAGAAGCATGCGGACGGAAGGGCGACCGTCTGGCGTTGATGTCGCAACGGCCATGGCGTTGGGATCATTAGGCTCAGACGCTTCAGCATCTGACATCCATGCTGCGAACAGTACGAACGGATCAGCAGTCAGATCGATGAGAGGCAGAGAGGACATGGAAGTCTCCTGAAGCAGCGTTGCCGGCCCGAAAGGGCGATTTAAGAACCATAGCGGTTCCGTCCGGGACCCGGAACAGACCCTGTCAGGTTCTGGTTCTGAATTATGACGTTGGGTGCACTATATAGAGAAAGGAAGAGCAAATGCCTTGACCTGCCTCATGGGCCTGAAATCCACACTACGGCTGGAAACTGCCGTCGAAGGGGCATTGAGTGTCGTGTTACTCTTGTTTGCTGGCATCTCTTGTGCGACCACGGCGCTAACACGCCAACGCGATTCAGGAAACCACAATGTCTGAAACAGAAGACAACATCCCGGCACCAGTGACCGGCACCCTCATGAAGGGTAAGCGCGGTGTCATTATGGGTGTTGCCAACAAGCACTCCATCGCGTGGGCAATCGCCAGCGCCTGTGCTGCACAGGGTGCGGAACTGGCCTTCACCTATCAGGGTGAGGCTCTTGGCAAGCGCGTTCGTCCGCTGGCAGAAAGCGTTGGCTCTGATCTGGTCCTGCCCTGTGATGTCAGCGATGATGCCGCAATCGACGCCACGTTCGACGAGATCGAAAAGAAGTGGGGCAAGATTGATTTCGTGCTTCACGCCATTGCTTTTGCAGATAAGCAGTACCTGCGTGGTCGTTACATCGACACGCCGCGTGATGCCTTCCTCCAAGCCATGGATATTTCCTGCTACTCCTTCGTGTCCGTCGCACGTCGTGCGTCTGCCATGATGAACGCTGGCGGGTCATTCCTGAGCATGACCTATCTCGGCGCCGAGCGCGTCATGCCGCACTACAACGTCATGGGCGTTGCCAAGGCTGCTCTTGAAGCATCGGTGCGTTACATGGCTGCTGATCTGGGTCGTGACGATATCCGCGTGAACGGTATTTCCGCAGGCCCGATCATGACGCTGGCGGCCAATGGCATCAGCGACTTCCGCTACATCCTGCGGTGGAACCAGCTCAACGCCCCGATGGAGCGTAACGTGACCCTGAAGGACGTTGGCGGTTCGGGCATGTACCTGCTCTCCGACCTCTCCAGCGGCGTGACGGGCGAAATCCATCATGTGGATTGCGGATACCATACGGTTGGCATGAAGAACCCGGCAGCTCCGGACATTGCTGCTGTCAGCTCCGGGGACTGACATGTCAGACAACAGCTTCGGGCAACTCTTTCGTGTCACCACCTGGGGTGAAAGCCACGGGCCGGCCATTGGCTGTGTCGTAGATGGCTGTCCACCCCGCCTGAAGCTGTCCGAAGCGGACATTCAGCCTTGGCTCGACCGCCGTCGACCGGGACAGTCCCGCTTCACGACCCAGCGTCGGGAACCGGATCAGGTCCGGATCCTGTCGGGGGTGTTTGAAGGCCAGACGACTGGCACGCCGATCTCGCTGATGATCGAGAACACCGATCAGCGGTCGAAAGACTATGGTGAGATTGCCCAGAGCTATCGTCCGGGTCATGCCGACATTGCTTATGATTTGAAATATGGCATACGTGATTATCGGGGGGGTGGTCGCTCGTCCGCTCGTGAAACGGCCATGCGTGTCGCAGCGGGTGCTGTCGCTCGTGTGCTGCTGAAAACGTTGGTTGGGGAAGGCTTGAAGATTCGCGCAGCTCTGACAGGGATCGGCGGTCAGACTATTGATCTCTCCCGCTGGGACTGGGACGAAGTGGAGCGCAACCCGCTCTGGTGCCCGGATGCTGCGAGCGTTGGTCCATGGGAAGAGCTACTCGACTCTGTCCGTAAGGATGGATCGTCCATCGGGGCCACTGTTGAAGTTGTCGCGGAAGGCTTGCCGCCGGGCCTCGGTGCGCCAGTCTATGGCAAGCTGGACGCAGACCTTGCTGGTGCTTTGATGGGCATCAATGGCGTGAAGGGCGTTGAGATCGGCGATGGTTTTGCTGTCGCGGCTCTTCGTGGTGAGCAGAATGCTGATCCGATTGCGCCCGGGCCGCAGTTCGCATCCAACCATGCCGGTGGCATCTTGGGAGGCATCTCCACGGGGCAACCGATCGTGGCTCGCTTTGCCATCAAGCCAACCAGTTCAATCCTGACGCCCGTGCCGAGCATCAATAGTGCAGGGGATTCGGTGGAAGTTCGCACCAAGGGACGACACGATCCGTGCATCGGTATCCGTGCCGTGCCTGTGGCGGAAGCCATGATGGCCTGCGTTCTGGCAGATCACCTGCTGCGTAATTATGCGCAGTGTGGCTGGGACAACTGATCCCAGCCTTTAAACTTTAGCTGGCGAGCTTGGCGTCCAGGGTGATCTCTGTATTGAGAACCTTGGACATCGGACAGCCGATCTTCGCCTTGTTGGCGGCATCGAGAAAGTCGGCCTCAGTCGCGTTCGGCACCACGCCACGAAGCGTCAGATGGGCCTTCGTGACGGCAAAGCCATCGCCAACCTTATCCAGGGAAATTGTCGACTCCGTATCGAGGGAGTCGGCTGTAAAGCCTGCATCACCAAGGATCAGAGAGAGCGCCATTGTGAAGCAGCTGGCGTGAGCCGCGCCGAGCAGTTCTTCCGGGTTGGTGCCGGGCTTGTCTTCGAATCGCGTGTTGAAACCATAAGGCTGATCTTGAAGGGCGCCGCTCTGCGTCGAGATGGTGCCCTTGCCTTCCTTAATGGTGCCGCTCCAGTGGGCCGAAGCTTTCTTGTTGATGGTCATGAGACGCTCTCCGCGTGTTGGGGGATGCTGTCTCCAACGTGACCAGACAGGAAACGTTGCCGTGAAAAAGCCGTGTGGTGTGGTTGTGATGCCACTCAGGAAAAGCCTCCTTGGGGATGAATGGGAACCTATGGCGGTTTTCTGCGATTGCCCCAATATATAGGGGTGTGGATCGTTTATGCCCCTAGATATGGATGACTCCAAATTCACAGCTCTTTCCAATTTGCAAGAGAAGAGTTCGCTTGCAGTGACGGGCGCGGGTGTGGAATTGGAGGGGCATCAAATCGAAAAAATTAGACTGCCGGAGCAGAGCGCAATGACACTTCATGACGTGACGATGGACACGCCACATACGGCCGACCGCCCGCATGACGTGCTTCCGCCTGTTGACCATCCTGTTGGCGAGCGTGCCGTTGGGGAGGGGGAAGAAACGCCGGACATGTTCGATGATGTCGTGCAGCTTCCGGGTCATCATGCCGTCCGTGTGGATCGTTCACGTGATTCGCTTCTGACGGATTTTGGCAAGGCGACTCTGAACAACCGCTACCTTCTGCCGGGCGAGCATTATCAGGATCTGTTTGCGCGTGTTGCGTCCTATTACGGGGCGGATCAGGGCCATGCCCAGCGTATTTATGATTACATTTCGCGCCACTGGTTCATGCCAGCTACACCGATTCTATCTAACGGTGGAACGTCCCGCGGTTTGCCGATTTCCTGCTTCCTGAACGAAGCGGAAGACAGCCTTGAGGGTATTGTCGGTCTCTGGAACGAGAATGTCTGGCTGGCGTCCAAGGGCGGCGGGATTGGCTCCTATTGGGGCAATCTGCGCTCAATCGGCGAGAACATCGGTCGTAACGGCAAGACGTCCGGCGTCATTCCGTTCATCCGCGTGATGGACAGCCTGACACTGGCCATTTCGCAGGGGTCCCTGCGGCGTGGGTCTGCGGCTGTGTATCTGCCGGTCTGGCATCCTGAAATCGAAGAATTCACGGAAATGCGCCGCCCGACGGGTGGTGACCCAAACCGTAAGGCTTTGAACCTGCATCATGGCGTTCTGGTCACAGATGCCTTTATGCGGGCTGTTGAGGCTGACGAAGAATGGCCCCTGCTGTCTCCAAAGGATCACAGCATCATCCGCAAGGTTTCCGCGCGTGGGCTTTGGATTCGCATCCTGACGGCCCGTATGGAGCAGGGCGAGCCGTACGTCATCTACTCGGATCATGTGAACCGCGCCCGCCCCGAGCATCACAAGCTGGCCGGGCTTGAGGTCAAGACCTCCAATCTCTGCGCCGAGATCACGCTGCCAACTGGTATCGATCATCATGGTAAGAACCGGACGGCTGTCTGCTGCCTGTCTTCCCTAAACCTGGAAACGTGGGACGAGTGGAAGGACGATCCGCAGTTCATCGAGGACGTCATGCTGTTCCTCGACAACGTTCTGCAGGATTTCATTGACCGTGCGCCGGACGACATGGCGCGTGCCAAGTATGCCGCTGCCCGGGAGCGCTCTGTCGGTCTTGGCGTGATGGGATACCATTCCTTCCTTCAGGCCCGGATGATCCCGTTCGAGAGCGTGATGGCGAAGGTCTGGAACAAAAAGATCTTCCAGCATATCCGCGCTCAGGCCGATGCGGCGTCAAAGAAGCTGGCGGAACTGCGTGGCCCGTGCCCGGATGCCGAGGAATACGGCTTCATGGAGCGTTTCTCGCACAAGCTGGCGATTGCTCCGACGGCATCCATTTCCATCATCACGGGTAATGCCAGCCCAGGTATTGAGCCGATCAGTGCCAACGTCTTCCTTCAGAAGACCCTGTCCGGCTCGTTCTCGGTCCGTAACCGTCATCTGACCACGATCCTTGAAGAGCGCGGCCAGAACACGGACAAGGTGTGGTCTGACATCACCCTGAGCAAAGGCTCCGTTCAGCATCTGGACTTCCTGACGCAAGATGAGAAGGACGTCTTCAAGACGGCCTTCGAACTGGATCAGCGCTGGGTTGTCGAGCATGCCGCAGACCGTGCGCCGTTCATCTGTCAGGCACAGTCGGTCAACCTCTTCCTGCCGGCGGATGTGCATAAGCGCGACCTGCATCAGATCCACTTCCAGGCCTGGAAGAAAGGCCTGAAGTCTCTGTATTACTGCCGTTCCCTGTCAGTGCAGCGGGCCGATGCGGTCTCCACGCTGGCCGTGAAGAGCGACATTCTGGACGACGAGAAGTACGAAGCTACCGTGCAGGCTGCTCCGCGTGGCAAAATGAGCAGTGGCGATTACGACGAGTGCCTCGCCTGTCAGTAAGGCAGGTTGGTACTATCGGTTTGAAAAGCCCGGCTCCTCGTTTGGGGAGCCGGGTTTCTTTATGTTCTCAGGGCGTGTCAGACGCTCTGACGCGACGGAAACCCAGCCAGAGCAGGATGAGCCCCAGTGCTGTAGCGATCCATCCGAATGTTGCGCCTGGAGGTGCAAAATGAAAGTGGATCCGGGTCGGTCCTGCAGGAAGCGGGATACGTTCAAATAACCCGTCCCACACTTCCGGGACGATGGCAGTGCCATTCACCTCGGCCGTCCATCCCGGCAGCATGACCTCGCGACGGATAAGATAAGTCGGCGCCGGGCAGTTTGCGGCAAGCGTCTCCCGGTCTTTCAGAGTAAGGGTGCAGGCTGCTTCAGTCTCAAAATAGGGGGCAGCGCTCTTCAGTCGGATGAGATCTCCGGTTCCCGTGTGTAGGATGGGCATCATGGCTTCGCGCACAGCATCTGTCTCAAAGCGGATGCGCGGCCAAGCCACATGATCCTTCACGGTGGACCAGATCATAACGTCTGTGGTGGCCTCTTTGAGGCTCAATGTCAGGGTGTGGGCATCGGCTGGAATGATTTTATCCAGTTCGATCGACGTCAGGCCGTTGTCTGTGGCCTCTTTCAGCCGTGTCTGACCCGTTGCGCATTGCGTGTTGGAACAAACGGACAGGATCAGAATTCCATTCGAGTTGCCAGCGTAAGTGCCCAGTTGCAGCGTTGCCAGGCGGCTGACCGGCTTTTCCCATGATGAAATATTGATTGTGACTTCTGGGGCGTTTGGCGTCAGAGGAAAGCCGTTTGGCTGGCGGTTTTCTAGGGGGTAGGGCGCAATGCTTGGTATGCCATGACCCGGAGGAACCAGCAGGGCTGACACGCCGAGTTTGGCAAATAGATCAGGATGCCGGGCTAAAGAGGCTTCCAGAAAGGCATCCCCGTTTTCAGCAAAAGGATAGGAGCCATTAAAGGTTACGGCGTCGACTTTTGAGCCGAAGTCCTGTTTCAGGCGCTCGATCCATGCTTTCGGCGTGGGAATGGCGTTGTGATTGATAGAGGCGATCCGCAGATAAGCGCCATAATTTGGCTCAATCGGGCCAATGGTCACGAAGCGCTGTAGGCCGGTTTCACCCTGTAGTGCCGTAATAAGGCGTTGGTCTGGATGGGGTTGTTCCGGATAGGCGCTTAGAAGAGGAAATCCGAACAATAAAAGGGTCTCACAAAAGAGAACCGTTCCAATAATTTTCGGATGTTTCCGGCTCACTGCAAGAAAAACCACAACAGCCAAGCAGAGGCTGCCAAAAGTCAGCGATCCTACTGCATAGATGTGGGAGGAAACTGCTCCTTCGGAAACCGAACGAAGTTTAGTCAGGAACTGATGATCCAGACCATAGGTCGTGACAATCAGGGCGCTCATCACACAAGCAGACAGGATGATTGCTCTGCGGCGCCACACACCACGGAACATGTCATCGAGGGCGAAGGCTGCAAGAAGGATCAGACAGCTTTCCACCATGGGTTCGCAAAGGCGAAAGAATACGGTGTGTCCAAGTCCTGGCACCAGATCGACGAGTTGAGTAAGCCCCGGAACACCGGCTTGTTTTCCTACTACAGCAAGGAAAATGCCGAGCAGCAGGAAGCGCAGCCCTCGCTCGTTGTTGCCCCCAATGGCGCATAAAGCCAGAAACGGAAGAGTAAGCCCGCAATAGCCTCCTAGGGCATACCATGCATCCAATTCGGAGCCGTAGAATATGGGACCGTTGATGTAGGGGAATAGCAGCATCGACCATGCCTGATGCGGCAGGGTCTCATCATTGATGCCGCCGTGAACACCGATGTCAGCATGGGGTAGGAATGTCAGAAAAGCGAGGAGTTGCGGGGCGGCAATCAAACCAGCCGTGAGGCCCCCAAGGCAGATGTGAAGGGCAAAGCGGGATCTGCTGCCAGGAGCAGTCTGGAAAAAGCGTAGAACTGCAAGCCCGAGCGCGATCAGTCCTAAAAGAAAGGCAGTTTCGGGAAAGCCTGCCAACAGGAGATAGGTCAGGCTTAGAGCAAGCCAGCCCCAATTCCCGGTTCGGGCACGTTCCACGCCATAGAGAGCGAGAGGCAGAAAGGCGAGGGGTTCAGACGGGCCGTCCGAAGCCCATGCATAGGTGCCGTTGAAAGCATAGAGCAGGCCACCGATCAGCGCGGCGCGCGGATCGAGGCGCAGCTGTTTCAAAAATGCATATGTGGACAGGCCCGCGATGATTTGCAGAGTGCACTTCATCATCAGGAGACCATTCGGCAGCCCCAGAAACAGCACGAATGGTAGAAAAAATGCGGCAGGCTGGTATTCGCCCGCCAAAGGCATGCCGACACCGCTGTAGGGATTCCACCAAGGAATGACACCATGCACCCAGTCGTGCGCCACAAGTCGGCCGAGGGCTTCTACGAAAACGCCTGCGCAACCGTCGATCCAGCCTGGATGTCCCGGGATTAGTCCCTTCGCGGCATTCGCAGAGTTCTGCACCATTAGTGACGTCGTCATCATTGGGTCGCTGGAGCGTAATCCGAGCCACTCCGGCAGGTAGATGCAGATTGGCAGGAGGATCAGCGCGAGAAGGTGAGAGCGCGGCCAGAAGCGACGCGTTTTCTGGGGCATGGAAGCTCCGCCGGGAGGATTGTGTTCTTTGCATAACTACAGCCTTCCGGTCCTTCAAGAGATTGCGCTGTGACGCGTGACTATGATCGCATCCGAAGCTATGCTTGGAGCAGCAGGAAACCCAAAGGCCAGACAGGCTGCGTACCTTAGCGCCCTTTGATGGAAAGCCTTTGTCCTGGTTAAGATATTGAGAAAACACGTTATTCGTGCGTCTGTGGCTTTTCCGTAAGGAGAGGTAAGGTGCACTGAAAACGTGTCTTTGAGGAAAGTAAGGTCATGAGCAACACGACCCCGAATGCTGGCGAAACGCCAGCGACCGAGCAGCATTATGACCTGATGACTGCGAACCCGGTGTACAAACCGTTTCGCTACCCGTGGGCCTATGATGCCTGGCTAACCCAGCAGCGCGTTCACTGGCTCCCGGAAGAAGTTCCGCTGGCTGATGACGTGAAAGATTGGCACCGTACGTTGACGGAAGCCGAGCAGCATCTCGTGACGCAGATTTTCCGCTTCTTCACGCAGGCGGACGTGGAAGTGAATTCCGCGTACATGAAATATTACAGCCAGGTCTTCAAGCCGACCGAAGTGCTGATGATGCTGTCGTCGTTCTCGAACATCGAGACGATCCACATTGCGGCCTATTCCCATCTTCTCGATACCATCGGGATGCCCGAAACAGAATATTCGGCCTTCCTGAAGTACAAGGAGATGAAGGACAAATACGATTTCATGCAGTCGTTTAACATCGACAACAAGCGTGAGATCGCGAAGACCATGGCGGCCTTCGGCGCCTTCATGGAAGGGCTTCAGCTTTTCGCATCGTTCGCGATCCTGCTGAACTTCCCGCGCTTCAACAAGCTCAAGGGCATGGGGCAGATTGTCTCTTGGTCCGTGCGTGATGAAACGCTGCACTGCCTGTCCATGATCCGTCTGTTCCGCACGTTTATTCGTGAGAATCCGGAACTGTGGACGGAAGATTTCCGTGAAGAATTGAAGGAAATCTGCCGCACGACCGTTGAGCATGAAGACGCGTTCATTGATCTGGCTTTTGAAATGGGCCCGGTTGAGGGAATGTCCTCGGAAGACGTCAAGCGTTACATCCGCTTCATTGCGGATCGTCGTCTGACGCAGCTTGGTCTTGATCCGGTTTATGGTGAGGAAGAAAATCCGCTCCCGTGGATTGATGACATGCTGAACGCTGTTGAGCACGCCAACTTCTTCGAAAACCGTTCCACGGAATACTCCCGTGCCTCTACGTCCGGCACCTGGGAAGAAGCCTTCGAAGGCAGCGTCTTCGAATAATCTGCGGATAGGGAAGAGTCAGCTTTCGGGCAGGCTCTCTCCCCGTCGCAGAACCCGTTCGGCCGCATCGGTAAAGCGGCCATCCTCTTCATGCAAAATCAGTCCCGGACGCAGGCGAAAGATGCCTTTGCCGCCGTGGATGGCCTGGATTAGCACCAGCTTCGCTTCCCGCCCCTGTTTGGGCCAGAAGGGGTAGAGCTGGATTGAACCGCTCCCGTTTTCCAAAAGCGTCTGGCAGGCTCTGTCCGTGATCGCTGCGGATATGATGAACGTCAGTGTTCCACCGGGCAGAACCCAGCGGGTGAGGCTGCGGATCCAGGCCTGTGGGTCGGTGTCTTCTGCGCTGAGAGCCAACCGCCGCCGTTCGTCGGGGGAGGGCGTACCATGCGCGCTGTGCCAAGGAGGATTGGCCATCACGTGATGGAAGCGACCATTGGCTGTCGGAGCCAGAGCTCGCAAAGATGATGGGATCGTCGGGAGCACGGCCTGAAGAGCCGAAAGCGATGTTCGCGAGTCTGGAAATGGGTTGTTCAGGAAATTGTGAGCTGCCAATTGTACTGTATCCGCATCGGCCTCTAGCCCAATGCCGCTCACGCCAGCAACCCGTGCTGCAAGGCATAGCAAGCCTGCTCCTGCACCGCATCCTGCCTCCAGAACAGTCTCTCCGGCTCGTGCAGGGACCGCTGCCGCCATCAGGACGGGCTCAAGCCCCGTGCGATAGCCCTTCCGAAATTGTCGGTAGTGGAGTCGTCCGTTGAGCAATGTTCCGTCCCTTTCGTTTTCAGAAAGGGGGGAAGTGCTCTTCAGATGGGCCTTAGGGGGCTGCAATGGGTTGACCACCTTCCTGCTGCCGCTCATATGGTCATTCCAACCTGTCGTCCGGCGTTAATATGGCCTGGTCGCTTTTCCAGACAGGAAGAACGAGCAGGGATACGCCACATCATATCGTGCCTGCACGGTCCTGGGCAGTCCTGGGATAGTGTGCAGGAACTGGAGTAAAGACCCTTGGATTCTGCCGCACCGGATGCTGCCGTGACCGTTGATAAAGCTGTGGTTCAGGGTACAGGTGGCGAAAGCGCACTGTCAGCGCTGTCAGCCTATCTCGAAGAGGACATGCTGGCTTGCAACCGCGCCATTATCGCGCGGATGGAGAGCCCTGTCCCCCTGATCCCGCAGCTTGGCGCTCACCTGGTGGCTGCTGGCGGCAAGCGCCTTCGCCCCCTTCTGACGCTCGCTTCAGCACGGCTGTGTGGTTATCAGCCAGGCCCTGACCATCAGCGTCATGTCGGGCTCGCAGCCTGCGTGGAGTTCATTCACACCGCAACTCTGCTGCATGATGATGTGGTGGACGAGAGCACCCTGCGTCGCGGTCTGGCTTCGGCCAATGCCGTGTTCGGCAACAAGGCGTCCGTTCTGGTGGGGGACTTCCTGTTCGCCCGTTCGTTCCAGCTTATGACGGCAGACGGCTCCCTGAAGGTCATGGCGATCCTGTCAGATGCGTCTGCAACGATTGCTGAGGGCGAAGTCCTTCAGATGGTTGTGCAGAACGACCTCACGACGCCTGTTGAACGGTATCTCGAAGTCATTCACGGCAAGACGGCCGCACTGTTTGCGGCGGCCTGCCGCGTCGGTGCTGTTGTGGCCGAGCGTCCGGATGCCGAAGAGGATGCTCTGGAGCAGTTTGGGACCAATCTGGGCATGGCGTTCCAGCTTGTTGATGACGCGCTGGATTATGCCGCAGACCAGCAGGTTCTGGGCAAGACCGTTGGCGATGATATGCGCGAAGGCAAGATCACCCTGCCAGTCTTGGCCGCCTACGAGGCCGGATCACCGGAAGAGCGTGTGTTCTGGGAGCGCGTTATCGGGGAAGGTGAGCAGACCGAGGAAGATCTGCCTCACGCGCTGAACCTGATTGCGAAAACCGGTGCAATCAATACGACGATCGCCCGGGCGCAGGTCTATGCGGATGCGGCTGTTGAAGCCCTGTCCATTTTCCCGGATAGCGAATTGCGTCGCCTCCTGATTGAGACTGTTCAGTTCACGGTGAATCGGGCGCGCTAAAAAACTCTGTTCTGCGTGAGTCCGCTCAGGGCTGACGCAGACTTTGCTCTCAGGCCGTCAGTGCGAGCGGGCTGAAAAGAGACCATTCCGAAAAACCTAAACGGCTTACGGCGGCTTCCAGGCGTAGCGCATTGAATGGTGCGCTTGTCATAAAAAGCCGGGGCGGTGCTGCAGCGTTGTCTGTTGTGATGGGTGCTAAGGTCTCAAGCACAGTCCGCACCTGACGGGCGACGGCTGGTGCCGGGTCAAGCCAGTTCAGATTGGGGCGTGCAAGGCGTTGAAACGCTGGCATCAGGAATGTGTAATGCGTGCAGCCAAGCCCGACGGTATCGATGTCCTCGCCATGAGGCTGTTCGAACAGGCACGTCAGTTCGCGTTCGACGTCTGCATCCGGAATGTCATCGCCCAGAAAGGCGCGTTCGGCCAGATCAGCCAGTCCACGCGCACCATGGGTGATGAGACGACAATCCGAGGCAAACTCCCGATGCAGTTCCAGCACATAGGGGCGCCGGGCTGTTGCTGACGTGGACAGCAGACCAACGGTCCGGGTCGTGGAAACACGTCCAGCCCAGCGGATAGGGGGGACGCATCCGACAACGGGGATGGAGAGACGTTCCCGGAGCGCCGGCAGGGCGATAGTGCTCGCCGTGTTGCAAGCAATCACCAGAACGTCTGGCTGGACGTCACGGCAGGCCGCTTCGAGCAGGCTGACGATGCGGCCGGTCAGGCGATCATCAGGTTGTTCCCCATACGGAAACAGCGCGGTGTCGGCCAGATAGTCGATCGTGAGGGCGGGGAGGATGTCGCGCAGAGCCTGAACGACACCCATCCCCCCGATGCCCGAGTCAAAAACAAGGCATCGGGACAAAAGGGCAGGAGAGCCCACGGGCGTCAGCCTTCTGCTTTGGCCTTGAGCGCCAGCGCTTCTTCGGCGCTGCCAACACCGCCATGCTTGCGGGACCAGCCACAGGGATCTTCAAGGAAGCGACGAACCTCGGCACTGTCCTTTTCAGAGAAATAATCGCCGCCTGCACAGGCTTCAAGAACATCCCACCACGTGCACAGGGCGTGCAGGGAGATGTCCATCTCTGCCAGCGTTTTGTGAGCGCCGGGGAAGACACCGTAGAAGAACACGACGAAGGTATGGTTCACGATGGCGCCTGCATCGCGCAGGGCATTGGCGAATCGGATTTTGGACGCGCCGTCTGTCGTCAGGTCTTCGACCAGCAGGGTGCGCATGCCATCGGGCACATCACCTTCGATCTGCGCATTGCGGCCAAAGCCCTTCGGCTTTTTGCGGACATACGCCATCGGCGTCATCATGCGGTCCGCGATCCACGCAGCGAACGGAATACCTGCCGTCTCGCCGCCGACAACCGCATCGATGCTTTCATAGCCGATGTGACGTCCGATCTTCTCAACAGCCAACTCCATGATTTTGGTGCGGGCACGCGGGAAGAAGATGATCTTGCGGCAGTCGATATAGACCGGGGACTTCCAGCCTGACGTCAGGGTGTAAGGCTCTTCCGGACGGAAGTTGACGGCCTTGATCTCCAGAAGGATGCGGGCGGTGGTCAGGGCTGCGTCCCGGTCCCACTGGGTGCGACCCGCGATCGGGCTCTCTCCATGTTGTGTCATGATGGTCTCCACTGACGTCGTTTTCTGTGGTTTACCGGCCACAAGACGCAAAGGGTAGTGCCAAATTCGTATGCACTTGTTGCTGTTATAGGGGGACCCAATCTATGCTTGCGCAGTCAGGCCTTGCCCCCTAAGGAGTAAGACCGTTTTTCCTCTTCTGAAGCAGGATCAAAAGTGAGCATCGAAACCAGCCGGATCGGCCGGAAATGCGAACGTGCAGTTGTCACCGCCTATCAGGAACTGCGTGAGGTCGGTCAGCCGGACATGCAGGCCTTTGCCGCATGCACGACGCTTTACCGTATCCATCACCCCGAATCTTCCATCACGGAAGCACGCCGCCTTGTTGCGGAATGGATTGACCATCATGTCGTCCGCAAGGCCGATGGTCAGACTCCGGGCTGCGATTGCTAATCCAGCCCGTGTGGTAGGGGCCTTTCAGCCCCGGTCACCCATGGAAACAAACTCCCGTTTTGTTTCCCCTACGTAAAGCTGGCGAGGGCGTGTAATCCGCCCGGCCGGATCTTCAATCATTTCTTTCCATTGGCTGACCCAGCCCACTGTCCGCGCAACCGCGAATAGAACAGTGAACATGCTTGTCGGAATTCCGAGAGCTTTCAGGATCAGACCTGAGTAGAAATCCACATTCGGATAGAGCTTACGGCTGACGAAATAATCGTCTTCTGTGGCCACTCTTTCCAGTTCCTTGGCAAGGTCGAGCAGCGGATCGCGCTCCAGGCCAAGCTCGGAAATCACTTCATGGCACGTCGCCTGTAGGATTTTCGCGCGCGGATCGAAACTCTTGTAGACGCGATGGCCAAAGCCCATCAGACGAACACTGGAATTTTTGTCTTTGACCTGCTCCAGAAAGGCAGGGATGCCTTCACGGGTTCCGATGGACTGAAGCATGTTTAGGGCAGCTTCATTGGCCCCTCCATGGGCAGGCCCCCAGAGCGCAGCAATGCCGGCAGAGATGCAGGCGTATGGATTGGCGCCGGTAGAACCAACCAGTCGAACCGTTGTGGTTGATGCGTTCTGCTCATGATCGGCGTGTAGAAGCAGGATCCGATCCATGGCGCGTGCCAGGACCGGGTTGACCCGGTAGTGGTTGCCTGGTCTGGCGAAAAGCATGTGCAGGAAATTCTCGGAGAACGACATCTCTTCATCCGGATAGATGAAGGGCTCTCCGATGGAGTATTTATAAGCCCATGCGGCGATGGTGGGCACTTTGGCAATCAGGCGGCGGGCAGAGAGATCGCGGTCTTCGGCCTGTGAAATATCCAGACCATCATGATAAAATGCTGATAGCGCGCCGACGGTGCCGCACAGGATCGCCATCGGGTGAGCGTCGCGGCGGAAACCGTTGAAGAAATTCCGGATCTGCTCGTTAAGCAGCCGGTGGGTGTTCATATCAGCCTGAAAAGCCTGATATTGCGCCGTTGTCGGCAGCTCTCCGTAAAGCAGCAGATAAGCAGTTTCCGTGAAGCTGGCATTGAGAGCCAGGTCTTCAATGGGATAGCCACGGTGGAGAAGCGTTCCCTCATCCCCGTCAATGAATGTGATCTTGCTGGTGCAGGTTGCCGTTCCCGTCAGGCCGGGATCAAAGGAAAATATACCAAGCTGCTGTTGGATTCCACGCAGATCCGCGACGTCCGGTCCCATGGTGCCCTTCAGAAGAGGGGCTTGCATGGAAGCGCCGCCAGCATGAAGGGTAGCAGTTTCGGACTTTGGATCGTGCATGGAACAAGCGCCTGTCTGGCAGAGTGACGGGAAGAGTCAAAGTTTAGGGTGTAGGGGTTTTCCCTGTCCAGAGACACTACCTGTCGGGCCGTCGAAGGGCTCAAAAAAAGCAGGGAAACCTAAAAACGGCGTGAAACCGCGCGCCTTAAAGTTTTTGTTAATAAAATTGTGTTTTTGAATGCGTTTCCGCTACAACCCGCGCTCTTCACATCGTCAGGTTTAGAAAATCTGCGATTTCCTTTTCCATCAAAACAGGATCTTCATGTCTCAGATAGTTTCTTCAGGTCAGGCAATCTCCGGGGGTATCGTCAGCGGAGAGGGTAACATTCTGACCGTTGAAAATGGTGGTTCTGTTCAGAGGGTGACTGTTGTGAGTGGGGGTACTGTTTCTGACAGGGGAGAAGATCGTTTTCTTACCATCAGTAATGGTGGAACCCTGACAGTCGGCTCCGCAGGTAGGTCCTACAATGCGACTGTTCTGTCCGGGGGGCTCCAGGCCATTACGAACGGCGGCCATGCCTACAATGTAGCCGTCAGCAGCGGCGGAATGCAGGTTACGTCTTCAGGCGGCCAGTTGACCCATACACAGCTGAACCCGGGCGCTACTCTGTCGGCTCTGCCAGGGTCTATTGTCGATCATGCTGAGGTCCGCAGCGGAGCCTCGTTCTATGTCGCGTCGGGAGCAATTGCCGATACAACAGTCATTTCCTCAGGTGCGGTGCTGACACTGCAAAGCGGAGGCACCCTGAGTGAGACGATTTTGTTGTCAGGTGGACGGATTGATCTAGACGGACTGAGCTATTCGGACGGAGAGACGGCGACGTTTGTCAGCAGTGGGGGCGCTTATTATCTGAACGTCACATCTGCTGGAAACACCATTTATTCCACACGGATGCAGGGCGATTACAGCAGCAATGGTGTAACCCTGACAAAAGATGATGACGGTTCAACAATCGCTGCGCTTGGGCCGGTTTGCTTTCTTGGAGGAAGCCTGATCCAGACACCGGCTGGTGAGGTCGCTGTTGAAGACCTGCGTGCCGGAGATGATGTTGTGGTCATTCGGGATGGTGCCGAGCAGGTTGAGCGTCTGAGTTGGGTTGGCAGTAAGAAAGCGCAGGTTCGCCAAGGGCCACATCTTGATATGGCAGGATATCCGGTCCGCATTTGTGCAGGTGCTGTGGCCGAAGGTACCCCCCATACGGATCTGCTTCTGACGCCAGAGCATTGCCTCTATCTGGATGATGTGTTCATTCCAGTGCGTATGCTCGTAAATGGCGGCAGCATTGCTTACGCAACAGACATTACGTCCTATGACTACTACCATGTTGAGACAGCCCATCATGATGTGATCGTGGCAAACGGTCTGAACACAGAGAGCTATCTCGACACAGGAAATCGCAACAGCTTTGCTCAGCCAGGGAGCATTGCTCACTTCTCAACTGTTACGAAAAGCTGGGTGCATGACGCTTCTGCGCCATTGGTGACGGGTCGGGCAGTCGTAGAGCCTGTTCATGCCCGTCTGGCTCAGCGCTCTGAACAGCTTGGCCTCACTGTTGCGTGCGCAGTTGAAACAACGCGTGCACATGATTTGCACCTTGAAACGCAAGCAGGCCAGCGCATTGCTCCCATGCGGCAGGTTGAAGGACGCTTCCTGTTTTCGCTACCGAGGGGCGCGCGTGCTGTCCGTCTGGTGTCACAGGCATCTCGGTTGTGTGATTCGGTTGGCCCCTATCTGGATGACAGGCGGGTGCTTGGTGTTCTGACGAGAGCAATCCGTCTCTGGGATGGGCAGGGCATGCGCGAGCTTATGCTACTGCAACCTGAACAAGCTGACGGTTGGTATGCCGCAGATCCGTCCGGCATGCGGTGGACGAACGGCAGTGCTCTCCTTGAACTTGGGCTGCGTTCAGCGACGGAAGCCGGAGTGCTCGAAATTGAGGTGGTTGAGGCTGGACCTTATGTAAAGCCTGAACCTGCCGAAAGGCGCCTTACTCTTCTCTGCGCCTGAATGTAGTTGATTAAGCCAGTCAGGGCGTAAGAACCTGACTGGCTTGAACAGTGGAAGGTCGGACATTGACCCAGCCTTCTGCTGTCTGAAAGACTGTCAGGGTTGCTGGTGCATACCCGTATCTCAGTGCGGCAAAGGCATCATTCTTGAGAGCGGCTCCTGCAAGATCATGAGCCAATGTTCCTATGGCAGGATTGTGCCCGATGAGGAGCAACGTCCGGATATCATCCGATGTCGCGTGAATGAAACCGTAAAGGGTGTCGAGACCTGCTCCGTAGAGGTTGCCTTCAATCTGCGGAATAATCGTATCAGGCAGAGCGGAAAGAACGCCCTTTGCCGTTTCCTGTGTTCGACGGGCAGAACTGCAAATCACCTGAAAGGGATGAGGTAGCTCCAGCCCCGCAAGCTGAGCACCAATTCTTGCCGCCTGTTGATGGCCCGTCGCAGTCAGTGGCCGCTCGATATCACCCGCTCCCGAATAAAGATGGGGGCCAGCTTCAGCGTGCCGCAGGACGAGGAGCAGGCGTTCGGCCATTCAGCGTGTACCGTGGTGGGCTTGGGCGGCAATCGCTTCGTGATGTCTAATGACCTCCCTGATAACGAATGCCAGAAATTTTTCAGCAAAATCAGGGTCCAGATGTGCGTCCCGCGCAAGCTGGCGCAGGCGTTCGATCTGCCGGGCTTCACGGTTGGGGTCCGCGGCAGGAAGGCTGGAACGTGCCTTGAGTTCGCCAACGGCTTTTGTGCAGCGGAACCGCTCTGCCAGCATGTGAATCAGGGCGGCGTCAATATTGTCGATGCTGGCACGCAGGCGCTCAAGTTCTGCGAGGGCGGAAGAGCTGTCAGAAGTCATTGATATCGATCCATGCAAGGTGGCCGCCTTTTCCAGCACCCAGATCTGTAAAGACAGCCGTGCCGCCAAGGCGCCCGGTCCGGCGCCAGGGGCGTCCGTCAGTCGAGCGGCGGTCATGGCCGACATAGACCGTCATTCCGTCCGGAATGCGGTTGATCCAGGTGAGGCGGCGTTCAGGATATCCGTCCGGCTGCATGCGGCCGGTGGTTTCACCAAAAAGGGCGCGAGAGAGGGGGGCAGACATTTCGCCCAGACCCGGAACAGGCGCTTCGGACAGCATGGCGGTATGGAACCCGCCATGCACGAATAGCGCCCGTCCAAGTCGGAGCCATGTCGGAGCTGCAGCAATCGCCTCATAGGTGCGCTGCTGCAGCCCTTCATATTCCGGCAGGGAAAACTGCCGAAGTGTTTCTTCAAGGGGCGGATCACGCCTGAGGCGACGACCTTCCAGCGCGCGCCCCAGCTTGCGGTCATGATTGCCGAGAATAAAAAGCCCGCGATCTGTTTCCAGCAGATCAAGCATCAGCTCCATCACGCCGGCACTGTCTGGGCCGTGATCGACCAGATCTCCCAGCTGGATGACGAAGCGTTCAGTCGCAGTCGCGTGACGGAATGCGTTCAGATCACCATGCACGTCTCCCACCACACGAATACCGTGGTCACGGATTCGCGTCATGATCGGGGCGGGGAGAGGTGGTTCGACGAAAATGGGTTCGATCTTTCAAGGCGTTTTGTCTATCAAAAGGCTTCAACGCCTTAACGTCAATTTTCGATTGAAGAAAAAAGACTTCAGCCTTCGACAAGAGCGGCAGCACGCCCCAGATCAACCGACAATACCCGGCTTACACCACGTTCCTGCATTGTGACACCATAGAGCCTGTCCATATGCGCCATGGTGAGCTGATGATGGGTCACGACAAGGAAGCGCGTGCCCGCTTCCTTGGTCATATCTGCCAGAAGGGAACAGAAGCGTTCCACATTGGCATCATCCAGGGGGGCATCGACTTCATCGAGCACGCAGATCGGTGCGGGGTTGCAGCGGAACGTCGCAAAAATGAGAGAAAGTGCCGTCAGGGCCTGCTCGCCGCCGGACAGCAGGGAAAGGGTGGAAAGCTTTTTCCCCGGCGGCTGGGCAAAGATTTCCAGACCGGCTTCCAGTGGATCATCACTCCCGACCATACCCAGATGCGCGCGACCGCCTCCGAACATCCGTGAGAACAGTGACTGGAAATGCCGGTCTACTTCCGTGAAGACGGCCAGAAGTCTCTCGCGTCCTTCACGATTGATGGTCCCAATGCCGCCACGCAGGCGGTTGATGGCGGCCGTCAGTTCTTCATGCTCGCGGGCGATGGTCTCGGCGGTCTGCTTGGCGTCCTGATACTCTGTCTCGGCCCGCAGATTGACGGCCCCCAGATCATCCCGTTCCCGGGTGAGACGGGAGAGACGACGGCGCGTGGACGTTTCAGCTTGCTCTGACAGATCAGACGGATAAACGCCGCCTTCTGGCGGGTCGCTTTCCGTCAACAGACGCTCACGCGCTGCCACGGCCTGTTCAGCGCGTTCCGTGTGGCGGGCAATGGCCTCGCGTGCGGAGGACAGAGCCAGATCAGCCTCCCGACGACGCTCCTGCGCAGCCTGCCCGGCCTGATCGGTGGCTTCGTCTTTGGCGCGGGCTTCATCATAAGCTGTCTGGGTTTTCTCAAGATCCAGATCCTGCTGCTTCAGTGCGGCTTCGAGACGAACTGGACTATGGGCTGCTTTATTCCAAGCGTATTCCAGCGTATTCCGGCGTTCTTCCAGTTCCGCATGGGATTGAACGGCCAGAGAAATCTGTCCCGCAAGGTCGGATAGCCGTCCTCTGAGCGCCGCGATACTCCCGTTTAAGCGCATATCTTCCAGCGCGAGGTGAGACAGAGTCTCCCGGACCGTCTGAAGTGTCTTCCGGGTTTCTTCCAGTTCCGCCGTGCCTTCTAGTACGTTTTGTTCCAGAAGCGCGGGGTCTGGACGTTCTGCAATGGCGGCGGCCTGCGCCTGATGGTCTTTCGTGAGCTTTTCGACGAGCGCCTTAAGTTCCGCTGCACGTGGAGCAAGCGCCGTGCGCCGGGCGAGGGCTGCCGTGGCGGACTGATCCAAAGTTTGCAGTTCGGCCGAAAGGCGATCTGCCTTCTGGCGGAGGTCGCTCGTGGTCTTGCTCGCGGTTTCAAGCTTCTGCCGGGCGTCCTGATGCTGCTGACGAGCTACGGCTTCACGGCGCTCCAGATCCGGAAGGTCCGGCCGGTCTGTCGTGGTTCTTGCGGTTTCAAGCTCAGTCTGAAGAGCGTCGATGTCCCGCTCCAGCCGCGTCAGAGCGTCTTCCAGTTCCTGAAGACGTGTCTGCGCTGTCTCATGACGCAGAACGGCCTGATCCAACGTGCGATCAGCCTGTTCAGTTTCTGTCCGGGCTGTCTGGAGATCCCGCGTCAGTGCCGTGAGAGCTGTTCGAGCCTCCTCCACGACCTGAGCCGCCTGTTCAGCCGTGTGCGTCAGATCTGCCGGAGAAGGATGGGCGTCATAATTGGCTGCCGCTTTGTCAGCGTCCGAGCGTGTACTTTTTGCAGCGGCCTCTGCATCCGACAGCCGACGTTCCGCTTCTTCCCATCGACCTTTTGCCAGCGCAGCCTGCTGTTCGCGTGACGAGAGCTGCGTGCGGGCCTTGCTCAGTTCAGGCTCCAGCCCCGAACGTTCCGACCGAAGACGTTGCAAGGTCTGTTCCGTTTCGACGCGAGTGCGCTGGGCTTCTTGGAAAGCGCTCTGTACGGCCGGAAGTCCTTTTTCCTGCTCAGTGAGAAGGGCGCGGGCCTGTGTCAGACGTTGTCTCTGCTCCAGACGGGCAGCTCCGGCATCAGGCGCGTCTCCAGAGCGAATGAAACCGTCCCATCTCCACAGAGCACCATTCCGGCAGACAAGCGCCTGACCGGGCTTGAGATGCGTTTGAAGAGTGGCTCCTCTCCTGGGATCGTCCAACAGAAAAATGGCGTCTAGGCAGCGTTTAATAGCGTCAGGCGCCGCAACCAGAGACGAGAGGGGCGGGCAGGAATCAATCTGTGGGCTGGCTAGTGCTGTGAGAGCAAGCCACCGACGGTCGGCTGCGACGGTCATGGGCGCGAGCGAGGCATCGAGCCCGTCCGCCAATGCCGCAGCGACGGCCCGTGCCAGATCCGCCGGAATATCAAGTCTGTTTTCCAACGGGTCCGGCTGCGCGGCGACGGCGGCGAGTGTCTGTTCCAGCCCCTCACATTCCGAACGAAGGCGCAGGATCGTGCTTTCTGTGCGGGTCAAAGCCTCACGGGTAGCGCTCTCCGCTTCGGACGCGGACGAAAGGGCCTTTTCGGCCTCGGAAAGAGCACCTTGAAGGGCATCCAGTCTCGTTTCCAGACCTGTGACGGCTGCTCGAAGGCCTGCTACGTCAGTGTCCGGTACGAGAGCTTTCGCGGCGGTATCCCGCTCCCGCAGAGCCATTTCTGCGCGTTGCGCTGCCTGACTGGCGACCTGCTGGGCGTTGTCTTTCGCACGCAGAAGACCCTTATGGCGCTGAACGCCTTCCTCAGCCTTCGCGCGTGCTTCCAGCCATGCGCTATTGGCCTCATCCAGAGCCTGTCGCGCTACGCGTTCCCGAGCGGAAATATCTTCCAATGCCTGCAGGGTCTTTTCCCTCTGAGCATGAAGCTCGGCGCGCTTTGCATCCGTCAGAAGAGCGGTTGCTGTCTGGGCATGGGCGCTCCGGTCCTGAGACAGGCGGTCTGTCGCCGCCTGAAGGCGACGCTTCAGATCCGCCTCGGTCTTTTCCAAAACAGTCAGGCGTTGCCGTCCGTCTTCGAGGGTACGGCCCTGCAATTCCATTGCCAGACGCGCATCCTGAAGCGTGGCGAGAGTAGCAGCTTCGATCTGTCGGGCGTCTTCAGCCTCATTGATGGCGACATCGACCTGTTGGCGCAGGCTTTCCAGGGCATCATCGTCCGGCCGATCTTTCTCCAGCGCAGTCAGTTCTGCTTCAAGTGCCTGAAGAGCGCCTGTTTCGGCATCAAGTCGCGTTGTCAGAGCATCCAGAGCGCTTTTCAGCCCATCGCGACGGATCGCTTCTGCGTCTCGCAGACGGACTGCGTCTTCCAGAGACGCTGCCTGCGTTCGCTCAAGTGCTGCGAGCCGGTTCTGCTCTTCGGTGGCTTGAGCGCGCTGTTCAGGAAGCTGGGCGTGTTCCTTTTCCTGCGCTTCCAAATCTGCAAGAGCGGCCGCCTGGGCGGCTCGATCCTGCGAGAGCCGTTCAGTGCTTCGGGTAAAATCTGCTTCGGCCTGCTGGAAGCGTGCCAGTGCGTCGGCCTCTGCTTCCCGCGCACGTGTGACGTCCACTCGTGCCGTTTCGGACTGAACTTTCAGACGTTCCAGAGCGCTGCGAAGACGGTCTGTTTCTTCTCTGGCCTGTGGGGTGGCCTTGCGGGCTTCGAACTCCGCAATGGTGGCGTGTTCGGCTTCCTGCTCGGCTTTGCGGAGGGCCTCTCGGGCTTTGGCCAGATCATCTTTGTTGCGCTGTACGGCAAGATTGGCGCGGGCGTGCAGGAGGGCATGAAGCTGAACCTCGGCTTCACGCAACTTCTCGGAGAGCTCACGATATTTCCGGGCCTGAACGGTCTGCTCTTCGAGACTGCCGAGCCGCTCTTCAATCTGAAGGCGCAGATCTTCCGCACGGGAGAGGTTTGTCTCGGTCTGACGAAGTTTCAGTTCCGCGTCATGGCGGCGAGCATGAAGGCCCGTGATGCCAGCAGCTTCTTCCAGCAGGAGGCGGCGCTCTTCCGGCTTGGCCGCGATAAGCTGGCCGACACGGTTCTGGCTGACGATGGCGGAACTACGTGCACCGGACGCCAGATCGGCAAAAAGCGTCTGCACGTCACGCGCGCGCATGACACGGCCATTGATGCGGTATTCGCTACCGGAGCCACGCTCTGCACGACGGGTGATTTCGAGGTCTTCAGCATCCTGAAACGGAGCAGGGGCAAGACCCTTGGCGCCGGTCAGATGAAGCGTGACCTGAGCAATGTTCCGGGCGGAACGTGCGCCTGTTCCGGCAAAGATCAGATCGTCCAGCTCGCCACCCCGAAGGGCGCGGGCAGAGGTTTCCCCCATAGCCCAGCGCAGGCCTTCGACGACATTGGATTTGCCGCAGCCGTTCGGGCCAATAATGCCCGTCAGGCCCGGAAGAATGTCAACGCGCACCTCATCGGCGAAGCTTTTGAAGCCGCCGATCGTCAGGCGGCTGATCGTCGTGGTGTGCGTTGACATCGGTGTTTATGAAACGCCCTGAAAGAGATCAGGAGGCCTTGGAGACCAGATCGGCAAACTTCTCGTAGGTTTCCGGATCCTGATCGTAATGCGTGTTGTTAAAGCGGAAATACGGCGTACCCTGAATGCTGTAAGTGTCCGCATCCTTCTGCACCTGATTGAACATGGCCTGCATGAACGCCGTGTCTTCGCTGATGCTCTTGAACTGGGCAGCGGAGACACCAGCAAGAGCTGACATCTGTTGAAGACGTTGCATGGGGTCGCCACCCGAAGCGAAGGCCCACTGCATCTGGCTGGAGAGCAGCGCACCAATGAAAGGTACGTAACGGTCTTCCGGCAGTGAACGAGCTACCATGGCGGCAGTCAGACCAACGCGGTCACCACAGAAATCATGGAACTGATAGCGGATTTTGCCCGTATCAATGAGCTGTTCCTTGATCTTCGGGAACTCTTCTGTTCCGAAATGGGCGCAATGCGTGCAGGTCAGGGAAAACCATTCCTGTACCAGCACCTTGGCATTCGGATTGCCGATGATGCGCGGTCCCATGCGCGGGTCATTGGCGGGAAGGGCTGGCGGCGCATCTGCCGCACGGGCTGCCGTACCAGCCACGGCAAGAGCCGGGGCTGCGGAGAGAATGAAGCGGCGGGAAATCATGGGGCGGGTCATTCAGGAAGCCTTTGCAACTGCCTTGGCGAACGCATCATAGCTGGAAACGACATCCGGTGCCGGAGCGTCATTGATGCGGAAATAAGGGGTACCCTGGATCTGAAGGAAAGCACCATCGCGGTCCTGCCGGTTCACGATAGCCTCGCGCAGGGCATTATCGGCATTGATCTTGTCGAACTCAGCCGATGAGACGCCTGCCATGGCGGCGCGCTTTTTCAGTTCCTGTATGGGATCGATGTTTTGAGCGAATGCCCACTGATCCTGTGTGCGCAGAAGATCGTCCACAAAAGGGGCGTAGCGATCAGCAGGAAGAGACCGGGCTAGCATTGAGGCCAGAAGTGCGACCTGATCCAAGGGGAAGTCATGATAGCGATACCGGATTTTTCCGGTATCGATCAGGTTAGTCTTGATCTGTGGAAAGATGGTCTGTGCGAAGTGAGCGCAGTGAGAACAGGTGAGCGAAAACCACTCATCGACCTGAACCTTGGCATCTGGCGACCCCAGAACGCGCGGACCCATCCGGGGATCAGTCGAGGGAAGTCCATTTTCTTCCGCATGGGCGGAAGAAAATGACGCAACTGCCGCAAGGGCAGGCCCAGCAACGAGAAATGCACGACGGCCAAGGGTCATGGACAAGGCTCCACTACGGACAAGATGTCCTACTCACAACGCTGATCTGGCTCAGACGTCAAGACCCGCGTTCGTCATCCTGCTGTCCTGTATCAGGCAGGGGCTTCTTTTCCCAGCCTTCCGGCACCCGCATCCGCAAAGCTCGAATATGGCGCGCATCCGCATCCAGAACGCGGAATTCCAGCCCGCTCTCATGGGTCAGAACCTCGTCTTTTGCCGGAACATGCTCTGCCAGACGGAAGACAAGCCCACCAACCGTCTCAATCTCGGCTTCGCGCTCAGCATCGGTGAGAACGGCCCCCAAGCGTTCCTCAAGCTGGCGGACGGGCAGACGGGCATCAATATCGAAAGAGCCATCCGCGCGTTCTACCCACGGGGTCGTTACAGGGTCGTCGTGTTCGTCCGAGATATCACCCACAATCGTCTCGATCAGATCTTCGATCGTGACGAGGCCATCGATGCTGCCGTATTCATCAATGACAAGGGCCATGTGCATCCGGCGCTGGCGCATCTGCAGAAGCAGATCAAGCACCGGAATGGTCGGGGCAATCATCAGGGGCTGACGAAGAAGCGGGCGGATGTCGAACGCCTCAGGGTCATCAACATACGCCACCAGATCCTTCACATGGATCATGCCAGCGATATCGTCGAGCTGGCCGCGATAGACTGGCATGCGGGAATGGTTTTCCCGACGCATGTGATCCAGGGCATCGTTGAAAGAGATGCTCTCTGACATGGCAATGATATCTGCGCGCGGGATCATCACGTCATCTGCCGTGATGTCCCGCAAGCGCAGGACATTCATGATGAGGGCACGTTCCTGTCTGTCCAGTTCCGGCTCGTCTCCCGTTTCCTCGAAAGGCTGGGCGGCTTCGTGGACAAGTGTCGCGATCGACTCACGCAGACCCTGATCGCGGTTGCGTCGGCCGAATAGTCCGAACAATCCGCGAGAGTTCTTTTTACCGTCGTCTGAACGGTCCGTAGTGTCTTCGCTCATGCCCGTCTTCCTGCCTGTCGCCATGGATCGCCAAAACCGAGCTGGCGCATCGTGCGGGTTTCAACCCCTTCCATGTCCCGGGCCTCACCGGGGAGATAATGATCGTATCCTGCAAGATGCAGGGCTCCATGAACAACGAGATGGGACAGATGGGCGCGCATGCTGCGGTGGGCCGCATCCGCTTCCTTCCGAACTGTCTCGTAACCCAGAATGATGTCTCCGCCGTGCAAGGGAGAGACCGGTTCGAACGTCAGGACATTCGTGGGTTTGTTCTTGTTACGGAAGCGGGCATTGAGCCGCTTTACGATCCGATCTGTCGAGAGAAGAATCGACGGAGCAGGAGACCGGCTGAAATCCGGGCCACCCTGACGGGCGACGGCGGTGAGCGCACGACGGATTGTGCGCTCGGTATCAGAGACCGAGGAGCGCCATCTGGCGTCCTCGATGATGATGTCAGTACCGGCGTGACGACTTGGAGGTTCCATTGTTATCCCGGCGCGGCCGATCCCGGAAATTATCCAGGGGGGCAGGCGCTTTCTGTTCATAGGCATCGACGATACGGGCGACCAGCGGATGGCGCACCACATCGACGGATGTAAAGCGAGTGATGCCGATTCCCTTGATACCTTCCAAGGTCTCGACGGCTTCCCTTAGCCCAGATGATACCCCGTTGGGCAGATCAATCTGACTCAGGTCGCCTGTAACAGCCATGCGTGTGCCTTCACCCATGCGGGTCAGGAACATCTTCATCTGGGCTGGGGTCGTGTTCTGGGCTTCATCCAGAATGACGAAAGAATGGGCAAGCGTTCTGCCGCGCATGAAAGCCAGCGGTGCAACTTCGATCTCGCCGGTGCCCATTCTGCGCACGACCTGATCCCCAGGCATCATGTCATTCAGGGCATCGTAAAGCGGGCGCAGATAAGGGTCGATCTTTTCTCGCATATCGCCGGGCAGGAAGCCCAGACGCTCGCCTGCTTCAACAGCCGGGCGGGAAAGAATGATCCGGTCCACCTGTCCGGCAAGAAGCATGGCAACGCCCTGAGCAACAGCCAGATAGGTTTTGCCGGTTCCGGCAGGGCCGATTCCAAAAACCAGATCAGTGCGGGCCAGCATTTCCATGTAAGCGGCCTGCCCATGAGAGCGGGGAGCAATAACACCGCGTTTGGTGCGAATGGCCGGAAGATCGGTCAGAGGAGCAGACGTCGGAGAGGTCTGGAAATTTTGAGGGGCAGGTTTGTGCTGACCTGCTTCGCGACGAGGCTGTTGCTGCCTGGAGGGTGGGGCCGGGGGAACAGCAGCGCGTTGGCGTTCGTGATGCCGTGTAGGCAGCGCAGTCATCCGGACCACACCATCAACCTGAGAACTGTCGATGGTGCCGCCCTGTTCGAGCTGATTGTACAGCGCAACGATAGCCGCCTGAGCGCGGCCTACGGCATCCGTTTCGCCTGAAATGGCGATTTTGTTGCCGCGGCATGAAAGCCTGACATTGAACCCCTCCTCAAGTTGGACGAGGTGCCTGTCATGATCTCCCAGAAGTCTCTGAAGGAGAATATTGTCATTGAAGCGCAATGCGACGGTGCGATTGCCTTCGGTGCCACCAGGGGCGGCGACGGAGCGCGTCGGGGGTGTTGTCAGCAAGCGGAGGCTGTCTCCCGGATGAGGGTTCCACCAAGTGAGTTGGTCATGCGAGTGGTGATGGCCACCTTGGCGATGGTGCCAATCAAATGGTCCGGCCCTTCGAAATGAACGGGCTGGAGATACGGAGACCGGCCGGAGAGCTGTCCTGGCTTGCGGCCTTTCCCCGTAATGAGAATATCCTGAACCGTGCCGACCATGTCTGCATTGAACGCATCCTGCTGTTCACGCAGAAGGGCCTGAAGCTCTGCCAGACGACGGGTCTTCACGTCTTCGGCCACCTGAAAAGGCTGGCCAGCGGCTGGGGTGCCGGGACGGGGGGAATATGTGAAGCTGTAGGCCATGGCGAAGCCGATATCGCGGACAAGCTGCATTGTCGCTTCAAAGTCTTCTTCTGTCTCACCGGGATGCCCCACGATGAAATCAGAAGACAGTGCCAGATCTGGACGAGCTTCCCTCAGGCGACGGACGCTCTCGCGATATTCATCCGCCGTGTGGCCACGGTTCATGGCTTTCAGGATGCGATCCGAACCACTTTGAACCGGCAGATGGAGGAAAGGCATCAAGGCACGGTTATCACGGTGCGCGTCAATGAGGCTCTGATCCACATCGCGCGGGTGTGAGGTCATATACCGGATGCGGTCCAGCCCATCCAGTTGACCCAGTTCGGCAGCCAGCTCTGCCAGAGTAGCGCTCCCGCCTTGGCCGTTATCACCATGATAGGCATTGACGTTTTGGCCCAGCAGGGTGATTTCGCGCACGCCCGCAGCAACCATACGTCGGGCTTCTGCCATGACCGATGCGACAGGGCGGCTGGTTTCAGCGCCCCGCGTGTAGGGAACGACACAGAAAGAGCAGAATTTGTCGCAGCCTTCCTGAATGGTCAGAAAGGCAGTCAGATTTCCCGAGGACTGCGGTGCGGCTTCGGCAGGCAGGAAGTCAAACTTCTGTTCCGCTGGGAAGTCCGTTTCAATGACAGCACCACCGGCGCGTGCCGCACGGGCGACCATTTCCGGAAGGCGATGGTACGTCTGTGGCCCAAGCACCAGATCGACATACGGCGCACGGCGAAGGATTTCTTCCCCTTCGGCCTGCGCCACGCATCCGGCGACAGCAATGATGCTGCGATCCTGACCATTCTCAATCCGCTCATCACGGATTTTGCGCAGTCGTCCGAGCTCGGAGAAAACCTTTTCCGTAGCCCGTTCACGGATGTGACAGGTGTTGAGAATCACCATGTCAGCAGCCTCAGGCGTGTCGACAGGGCCATATCCCAGAGGGCGCAGGACATCGGCCATGCGCGCGCTATCATAGACGTTCATCTGACAGCCCCATGTAATGACATGCAGGCCATGACGGGCACGTTCGGCAGGGGCGGGCGCGGAGGCGGAAGTCTCGGTGGTCAAGGTTTCAATCCGGGGCTGGCAATATCAGGCACACACATCAGGGCTGGAGGCTGCGGGGTCAAGCCCGCCCCGACAGAGGAAAGGTCAAACATGAGACTGAACCGACATGTCAGACTGGCCTGAAGCGGCATCACCATCTCCGGATGGACGCTGAATTGCTCCCATCGATGGAACTGAAAGTGACGCGGGGCCAGCCTGCAAGTCAAGACAAACCTTGGTTTGATCCAAAGATAATGAGGTTTAGTTCTGGTCGTCAGGAACAAGTCCCTGCCGGAGCTTTGCCGCGCCCTCGCTGACGGCCTTGAAGGTGGCGTTCGCCAGCTCTTTCCGTGAGCGAAAATTTTCCGGGTCCAGCGGGGGATGCAGCAGAATTGTCGCGCGCATAGAGCGCCACTGGCAGAAGGACCACAGATGAGGTGTCAGATCCATGTCTCCGTACCAGGAAAAGACGGATCGACGGCTACGGCCAACAGGTAACCCTTCCAAGCGATCATAAACAATGGACACTGGCTGAACGAGGGTTGAAGGGGGTTTCGGCGTGCCAACCTGATCCAGCCGTCCCGGCTTCGCGACAGCAAAGAACGAGGAAAGAAAAGGCAGAACGCGGGAGCCGTCAGTAGATGTCCCTTCAGGGAACAGGACGATGTCGTCCCCGTCCCATAGGCGTTCGGTCATTTCCTGTAGTTCTTTGCCCGTATTCTGACGGTTGCGACTGACGAAAATTGTCCTCCCCAGCCGGGAGATGGTTCCGATCAACGGCCAGGATCCCACTTCACCCTTTGCGACAAAGACCGTGTGAAGTGCGCCACCGACAACAGGAATATCCAGCCACGAGCAATGGTTCGCGACATAGATGATGGGGCGCTCGCCCTGTTGCACACCCTTGGCGTTAAGGATTTTTCCGGCTCTCGTTCCCACGATGCGGACCTGCAAGCCAAGAATGCGGCAGATCATGCGCCAGAATATCCGGGGCACCCGAACCTTGCCGGAGCCTGGAAGACGGATGAGTACAAACTGGATGACAGAAACCCAGAATGCCCAGATCAGCACGGCCGCAAGCCTCGTCACGCAAGCGGTGCGACTGAAAGCAGAGAACTGGGTCGTTGCCTGTTCGTCCGGAAAATTGACACTTTCGTCAATGATCGGTCGGTTATGGCGACGGCGGCCGAGTGGTGGCTGAGCATCAGGATGGGGCATGGGTGCTGAGTGATAAGGATTTCAGGCGCTGGAGACAATCTCGTTTGTCTTACGAACATTGTATACCTGCCTCGAAAGGTCTTTCTGTCATGGACTTGACAGTGCGTCGTGGGGTACTGCCACAAGGGTATGCGGCCACATCCGATCGGTTCGCTTTTCGTGGTTCGGCCTCTTCGGGGTCGATCATTTCTCAAAACGGATTATCAGGACCTCCGGTGAAGTCACGCGGTCGCTCATCTGCTGTTTCCCTTTCTCTTGCCATTGGGGCAATGGCAGTCTGCTGCCATGCGCCCAGGGCCAAGGCTGATACGGCGCCTGTCGCCGGCGAAACTGCTGAACAGGCTGTTCCCTACAAGGTCACGATACAGCCAACGAAAAATGCTGACCTTGATGCCGCTGTAAATGCGTCCTCCCAGCTGCAATCGCTTCAGAATACGCATGCCGTCGGGCCCTATGCCCTCGCTGGCCGTATCAGGTCAGATTATGACCGTGTGGACACGGCACTGCAGTCTCAGGGGTATTATGCCGGGACGGTTACAATTCTTATCAAGGCAGGAGCACGAGAGCTAGACGGACGTGATCCGGCCGTACCGGACGTGCTGAACACTCTTCCCAAAGACGCCAAAGTCACCATCACGATTTCCGTCAGCAAGGGGAACCAGTTCCGCCTTGGAAAAATTATCCTGACGACACCGCCACCGAAAGCAGAACCTCAACCAGACGTTTCTGGCGCTCCGAAAACAGCGCCGTCCCCCAAAGGAAGTGCGGCCCCGGTCTCGAGTAAAGCTCAGACTGCCGACAAAATGGGAGCGGTTGATACCTCCGGGCAGGCTGCGGGGCAGGGAGTGCCGGTTGAGCTTACGTCTGACGAACAGAAGGCCTTTAAGCTTAAGGCGGGTCAACCTGCGATTGCTTCGGACGTTCTGGCTGCGCAAGGCAACCTGCTGACTCAGTTGCAGGAAGAGGGTTACGCCGTCGCGGATGTTTCTACGCCGCTGGCCTATCTCCAGCCGCATGATGAAACCCTTGATATCGTTTTCCGTGTGGGGAAAGGGCCGAAGGTTGTCATTGGTCCGATCGGGATGGATGACCTCAAGCGTGTGCATCAGTCTTTTCTGCGGCGGCGTCTGACGATCCGGGAAGGGCAGCTTTACCAGCCCTCCAAGATTGAATCTGCCCGTCAGGATCTGGCAGCAGTCGGCGTGTTCTCTTCTGTTCAGGTGCATAATGCGCCGCCCATCATCACACTTCCCGCAAGCCAGACGCTCATGCCTGGCGTTCTTCAGGCCATGCCGGTCAATTTCAGCTTCAAGGAAGCAAAAAGACGCACTGTTGCGGTGCAGGCCGGGTACTCGACGGATCTCGGTGGGCGTGCCGGTGCAACCTGGACGCACCATAATCTGCTGGGCAATGCAGAGCAGCTAAAGCTCACAGCTCTTATTACGGGTCTTGGAGGGTCAGCGCAGCAGGGGCTGGGGTATGACGTTTACGCTGATTTCAGCAAACCGGACTTCCTGCATAAGAACCAAAACCTGAGTCTGCGTGTCGAAGCTATTCGTCAGCTTCTGTACTCCTATCATCAGACCGCCTTCCTCATTCGTGGTGGCATCGGACGTCGTCTCGGCAAGTTCTGGTATGTCTCCGGCGGCCTGATGGGTATGCAGGAACAAATCCAGCAGTTCGGAGATACGCGAAGTTACTTCATCGTATCGGCGCCTCTCAGTGCGGCCTATGATAGCACCCAGTTGGAAAATCCGATTGATCCGGCCACACATGGTGTTCGGGCCTCTCTATCTGCCACACCTTCAGTGTCGCTGGAGAACGGAACATCGTTTTTCACACTACTGTCCGCGCAGGTCTCTACCTATTTCGATCTGGCTAAGATCGGCCTGACGAAGCCTGGCAAGAGCGTTATAGCGGTTCGCGGCACAGTCGGGTCCGTGCAGGGCGCTTCGACGTATCAGATCCCGCCAGATCAACGGCTTTATGCCGGTGGACCGGCGACAGTGCGTGGTTTCCGATATCAGGGTGTAGGCCCGCAATATGGTCGCACCAAGTACGCCATCGGCGGCACGTCTCTGGATGCCGGGACAGTTGAGTTCAGGCAGAGACTGCCCATGAACCTCGGTTTGGCAGGATTCGTGGACGCCGGACAGGTCGGGACAGGTTCCCGCCCCGGACAGGGAACACTTCGCGTGGGTTATGGCGGAGGGGTGCGCTATTTCACCCCTATTGGGCCAATTCGTGTCGATGTCGCGCTGCCGATGAACAGACCGGCCTACGGCGACAAATGGGAACTGTATATTGGTCTTGGAGAGACGTTCTGATGCGCGCCCGCAGGATTATTCTCTGGATCGTCTCTCTCGTCATTGGCGTTCCGCTCGGGCTGGTTGTCCTGGCGCTCGTTGTCGTCCTTATCGGGATCAATATCGGTCCGGGCCAGCGCCTGATTGAACAGAAGGTCAGTCCACTCACGGGTGGAATGGTGCAGATCTCCGGTCTGTCCGGTGCGCTTCCGCAGCATCTGAAGCTTGCGCGGCTTGCAGTGAAGGACAGCAAGGGCGTCTGGCTCGAACTGGATAATTTTGAACTTCGCTGGTCGCCCCTGTCCCTTGTGGGCATGGATGCACACGTCAAGGTTCTGAGCGCTGAGCGCCTCGCTCTTCTGCGCAAACCAATTTCTGACACAACGGCAGAGACGACTGAAACCCAAGCCAGTTCCAGCCCATCAAAGCTGAATATTCAGGTTGATCTGGATGTCCTGAAAGTCAGTCGGATCGAAATTGGTCCTGATTTCACGGGCAAGGCAACGCTGTTCAGCCTGAATGGTCACGCTCATATTGCGTCTATCGCGCCATTCCTGAATGGCGTGACGATGCAGACACTGCCCAAGATGGACATTGCCCTGCAACTGGCCCGTCTGGATGCGGCCGGGGGACTTACGCTTTCAGCCCAGACGCCGAAAGATCGTTTGGCTCTCGCCGTTACCTTCAAGGAAGGTGTCAACGGCTTTGCAACCACACTCGGACAGCTTCCGCAGCTTGATCCTGTGGACATGCATCTGAACCTTGCAGGCCCCCGCACGGCAGCGGTCCTTGATTTCGGCCTGAGTGCTGGACCGATTACGGCATCTTCTACAGGGCAGATCAATCTCTACACGAACGTCGCGAACCTGCACGTCAAGGCCAATGCCCCTGCGATGACATTGAAGCCGGGCATTGGCTGGAACGCGATAGCTCTGAACACGGATCTACATGGTCCGATCAAGGCACCTGCCGGACAGGGGCTGCTGGATATTGATGCACTGACGGCTGGTGGCGCATCCATCGGCCATCTGCACGCGACGTTCGATGGCACGGAAGCCGCAAAGCCAGAAGATACCGTTGCACATCTGCAAGCTGCTCTGGATGGCCTGCGGATTCCCGGAAGCCAGCCAACGCTTCTGGCTTCGGCGCCTCTGACGCTGGATGTGACGGCTCACCCTTTGGCAGCGACACTTCCGGTTGTCGCTAGGATTGATCATCCTTTGATGCACGTCGCAGCCAATGTTGATGTCAAGCCAGCGGCCAAGGGTCATGTGACACTGGCGCTGCCAGATCTGCATCCTCTGGCCGCGATCGGAAGTACGGATCTGAGTGGTAGCGCGGCCCTCGCGGCTGATTTTGCCATGCCAGTGACCGATCATGATGATCTGACACTTGAGAGCTCAGGTACGATCTCTGTTACGGGTGGCCAGCCACAGGCTCTCCATCTGATTGGCAAGGATGGTCATCTGGCGCTTCAGCTCAGCAAGTCACCCGCCAATGTTCTGACGGTGAAGAGTTTTGGTCTGGACGGTCAGGCGCTTCATTTACTGGTGTCTGCCGTTGTCGATCTGGCGCATGGCAACACGATGCAAACCAAAGCAACGGTTGCTCTTCCTGATCTGCGGCAGGCCAGCCCAGCACTTCTGGGCAACATGACCCTGACGGCAACGGCCGATGGTCCTACCGATGATCTGGCTGTCAAAGCAGGGCTTGAGGGTGAGTTCGGCACCAAGGATGTCGCCAAGGGCCCAGTCGCACTGGATGCAGATTTCCAGCATTTGCCCGGCCGGCCGCAAGGTACCCTGACTGCACATGGAACACTGGATCATGCCCCGCTGGCGCTGGATACGGCTGTTCAGAAAACGGATGACGGTGCTTTCCATCTCGATTTGAACAAATTGAGCTGGAACAGCCTGACGGGGCAGGGGAAACTCCGCCTCCCGAATGGCGCGAAAGTGCCGCTGGGTGATCTGGACGTCAGCATCAAAAATCTTTCGGATTTCCAGCGACTGATCGGGCAGGCCATCAAAGGTCACCTGGCGCTGGCCATCCATACGACTGAACCGCAGGGCGCGCCACCGCAGGTCAGGCTGGGGCTGGACGGTGCACTCACCATGGCTCAGGCCAGCGTGCAGGCTCTCAATCTAAAAGGAACGATTTCCAACCCGATTGACGATCCCGCTCCAGATCTGACGCTGGATCTAACGGGTGTCCGCTCTCAGGGCATCACCGGCAAGGCTCATGCCACAGTCAAAGGTCCTCAGTCCGCCATGGCGGTGACTTTGAATGGCGCTTTTCAGAACGTCATGGGTTCTCCGGCCAACGTGGATGCGGCGGTTCTGCTCAACTTGCCCAAAAAGACGGKGCGCGTGGACCGTCTGACGGCCATGGCCAAGGAAGAGTATATCCGGCTGGGTGGCCCTGCGAATGTCTCTTTCGGAGATATCATGGGGGTCGATCATCTGCGGGCGACACTGGCTCCGCAG